>DATBAW010000119.1:0-13591 GCA_036271335.1 Thermoanaerobaculia bacterium | reverse complement strand
TTCCGGAGACGGGCCTCGGGTATGATCGGCCTCCCCATGCACCCCTTCGAGCTGACCCGCGCCCTGATCGACATCGACTCGACCACGGGGCACGAGCGGGAGGTCGGCGAGTTCCTCTTTCGCTATCTCGAGGAGCTCGCCAGGACCTCCGGCGGCGCGGTCGAGCGGATGGCGGTCGAGGAGGGGCGGTTCAACGTCTTCGCCTCCTGGGGGGAGCCGGCGGTGGTGCTCTCGACCCACATGGACACGGTGCCGCCGTTTTTCCCCTCCTCCGAGGATGACGAATACCTCCATGGCCGCGGCGCGTGCGACACCAAGGGGGGGATCGCCGCCATGCTCCAGGCCGCGCGGGAGCTGCTGGACGAGGGGGTGCGCGGCTTCGGCCTGCTGTTCGTGGTCGGCGAGGAGACGGACAGCCTCGGCGCCCAGGTGGCCAACCGCCAGCCGCGCGGCTCGCGCTATCTGATCAACGGCGAACCGACCGAGAACCGGCTGGCGTTGGGCTCCAAGGGGTTCCTCTACCTGCGGATCGAGGCCGATGGACAGGCCGCGCATTCGGCCTATCCGGAGCTGGGGGAGTCGGCGATCGACCGGCTCCTGGACGTGCTGGCGCGGCTGCGGGACCTGCCGCTCCCTAGCGACCCGATCCTCGGCGAGACGACCCTCAACATTGGCACCCTCGCCGGCGGCCGGGCCGCCAACGTGGTCGCGGATCAGGCCCAGGCCGAGGTGACGGTCCGTACGGTGGCGCCGGCGGCGGAGCTGAAGCGGCGGCTTGCCGAGGCGGTCCACGCCGTGCCGGGAGCCCGGATCGCGGAGATCCGCGAGACGCCCGCCATACAGCTCGGGTCGCTCCCCGGCTTCGAGACCACCATCGTCAAGTACACCACCGACATCCCCCGCCTCGGCGCCTGGGGCGAGCCCTTCCTGCTCGGTCCGGGGAGCATCCACGTCGCCCACACTCCCGAGGAAAGAATCCCCAAACGGGCGCTTCTCGCCGCGGCCCGGCACTATAGGGATATGGTCCGCCAACTGCTGGACCGGTAGACTGGGCGCCCCTCGGCGACGCGGGGAGCGGGAGCGAATACCGTCATGGACAAGAAGATCGAGGTCGGAATCCTGGGCGCCACCGGCACGGTGGGCCAGCGGTTCGTGCAGTTGCTGGAGCATCACCCCTGGTTCGCGGCGACCTGGCTCGCGGCGAGCGACCGCAGCACGGGCAAGACGTACGGCGACGCCACCTCGTGGCAGCTCGAGGGGCGGCCGCCGGCGGACGTGGCGAGCCGCACCGTCGAGGAGTGCGTGCCGGGCAAGGGACCGCAGCTGGTCTTCTCCTCGATGTCCGGCAGCCTGGCCGGCGAGATCGAACGCGATTTCGCCGCCGCCGGCCACATCGTGGTCTCCAACTCCAGCCACTTCCGGATGGCCGACGACGTGCCGCTGCTGGTGCCCGAGATCAATCCCGGCCACCTCGGCCTGCTGGAGGTCCAGCGGCGGGAACGGGGGTGGAAGGGCGCGATCGTCACCAACCCCAACTGCGCCGCCGTGGTGCTGGTGCTGCCGCTGGCCGCCCTGCGCGCCTTCGGCCTCCGCAAGGTGGCGGTCACCACCTTCCAGGCGGTGTCCGGAGCCGGCTATCCCGGCGTGCCTTCGCTCGACATCCTCGGCAACGTCATCCCCTACATCGGCGGCGACGAGGAGAAGAAGGTCGAGAGCGAGCCGCAGAAGATCCTCGGCGACCTCGACGGCGACCGGATCCGGCCGCTGCCGTTCACGGTGAGCGCGAGCTGCAACCGGGTGCCGTCGATCGACGGCCACCTCGTCTCGGCGAGCGTCGAGTTCGAGCGCCGGCCGGAGCGCGGGGAGATCCTGGAGGCCCTGGCGGCCTTCTCCGGCCTCCCCCAGGAGCGTGGCCTCCCCTCGGCGCCGAAACAGGCGATCCACTACATGGATGGCGTCGACCGCCCGCAGCCGCGCAAGGACGCCGGGATCGAAAAAGGGATGGCGACCGCCGTCGGGCGGCTGCGCGAGTGCAGCCTCTTCCACTGGAAGTTCGCCGCCCTCTCCCACAACGTCCTGCGCGGGGCCGCCGGCGCCGCCCTGCTCAACGCCGAGATGATGAAGAGCGAGGGGCTGCTCCAGCCATGAGCTCCGCCATTCCTGTAGGGGAGGCCCTATGTGGCCGCCCTGGGGAGCAGGGCGCCCACGCAGGGGCGCCCCTACGGGATTCGCCTCGGCCAGGGGGTGAGGGGCCATGATCGTCATGAAGTTCGGCGGCAGCTCGGTCGACGGTGCGGCGGCGATCGAGAGGGTGGCGGGGATCGTGCGCGATCGCCTCCCCCGCCAGCCCGTGGTGGTGGTCTCGGCGATGGCCAAGACCACCAACCGGCTGCTGGAAGCGGCGGCGGCGGCGGCGGCCGGGGACCGCGAGGGCACGCTCGCCGCCTTCGACGAGATCGAGACCTACCACCGCCGGGTGTCCCACGGCGTCGTCCCTCCCGCCGGCCGGCCGGCCCTGGAGGCGGCGCTCGATGCCACCTTCAACGAGCTCCGCACCCAGCTCGACGAGCTGCTCGCCATCCGCGCCCTCACCCCGCGGGCGGCGGACGCGGTGGCGAGCTTCGGCGAGATCCTCTCCAGCACCCTTCTCGCCTTCGCCTTCAGCCACTCCGCCCAGGGCGGGATCGACGCCGCCTGGGTGGACTGCCGGCGGGTGATCGTCACCGACCACGACTTCACCCGCGCCAAGCCGCTCTACGGCCCCACCGACGCCCGCCTGCGCGAGACCCTTCTGCCGCTGCTGCGCGCCGGCCGCGTGCCGGTCCTCGGCGGCTACGTGGGGGCGACCCTGCAGGGGGTCACCACCACGCTCGGCAAGGAGGGCTCGGACTTTTCGACCGCCATCGTCGGCGCCGCGCTGGGCGCCGACGAGATCCTGATCTGGACCGACGTCGACGGCATGCGCACGGCCGACCCGCGGATCTTCCCGGACGCCCGGCGGGTGCGCACCCTCTCCTTCGCCGAGGCCCTGGAGCTCTCCTGCTCGGGAGCCAAGAAACCTCACTACGGCACTCTGGGACCGGCGAGCCGGGCGAACGTGCCGATCCGCATCCTCGACTCCCGGAATCCCGGCACGGAAGGCACCGTCATCGGTCGTCGCAACCCGCACGCCGCGCCGACCATCAAGTCGATCACCTGCCGGCGGAACGCCCACCTGATCTCCGCCCGCGGCACCGGCGAGGTTGGGGACGCTCTGCTCGGCGACGTCTTCGAGGTCTGCGAGCGATTCCGCCCGTCGCTGCTGGTGCTCGGGCGGCAGGCCGAGGGGGGCGATCTCGCTCTCGACCGCGAGGACCGGCTGGCGGAGATCCACGCCGCCCTGCTCTCGGCCGTCGGCAACTCCGCCGAGCTCTGGGTGACCCGCGGCCGCCCGGTGGTCTCGCTGGTCTCCGAGGACCTCGCCACCCATCCGGAGCTGTTGGCGCGGGTGCTGGAGGCCGGGCGGGACTTCGAGCCGCGGCTGGTGCTGGAGGGGGTCGCCGCGCCGGCTGTCCGCCTGCTGGCCGAGGAGGATCAGCTCGCCGGGCTGATCTCCCGCCTGCACGCCGAGCTGCTGCCGGGCGGCGCCGACGAGGTGGTCGAATGAGCGAGGCGCCCCTTCGTCTGGCGTTGATCGGCTATGGCCGGATGAACAGGCTCGTCGAGCAACTGGCGCCCGGGCACGGCTTCGAGGTGGCGCTCCGGCTCGACGGCGCGGCCAACGCCGGCGGCGCCGGCATCACCGCGGAGAGCTTCCGGGGGATCGACGCGGCGATCGACTTCTCGGTGGCCGCCGCAGTGCCGGAGATCGTCGACCGGATCGCCCCGCTCGGGGTGCCGCTGGTGGTGGGGACGACCGGCTGGGGGAGCGAGCTGGCGCGGGTGCGGGAGACCGTCGAACGGCACGGCGCCGGGCTCCTCCACGGCGCCAACTTCTCGATCGGCGTCCAGGTCTTCTACCGTCTGGCCGCGGCGGCGGCCGCGCTGCTCGCCGGCGAGGCCGGCTACGACGCCTGGGCCTACGAGATCCATCACCGCAAGAAAAAGGATGCCCCCTCGGGGACGCTGCTCGAGATGAAGCGGGTGATAGCGACGTCCGGATGGTCGCGGCCGATCGACGTGGCGAGCAACCGGGCCGGAGCGATCCCCGGCACCCATCAGATCGGCTTCGACTCCGAGGCGGACACGCTCATCCTGGAACACCGCGCCCGCGACCGCTCCGGCTTCGCCCACGGCGCCCTCCGCGCCGCCCGCTGGCTGGTCGGCCGCCGGGGCGTGTACGAATTCAGTCAGGTCTGGGAAGAGATCCTCCGCGAAGCGCACTAGAATAGTCGTCCGGAGATTGGCCGCCGGACACTCGCCGCCGGCGCGCTCCAGGAGACGTCATGTTCCAAGGTTGCGGTACCGCGCTGATCACCCCGTTCCGCTCCGATCTTTCCCTCGACGAGGAGAGCCTGCGCCGCCTGGTGCGCCGGCAGATCGAGGCCGGAATCCACTTCCTCGTCCCCTGCGGCACGACGGGCGAGAACCCCACCCTCTCCCGCGAGGAGCACCTGCGGGTGGTCGAGATCACCCTCGAGGAGGCGCAGGGGCGGACCCCCGTGCTCGCCGGCTGCGGCGGCAACGACACCCGCGAGGTCGTCGAGCTCGCCCGCGACCTCGAGGGGCTCGGGGCGGACGGCCTGCTGGTCGTCACCCCCTTCTACAACAAGCCCTCTCCCGAGGGGCTCTACCAGCACTACCGCGAGGTGGCCCGCGCCACGCGGCTGCCGATCGTGGTCTACAACGTCCCCAGCCGCACCGGCCTCAACGTCGAGCCCGCCACCCTGGCGCGGCTGGCGGAGATCGAGACCGTGGTAGGGGTCAAGGAGGCGTCGGGGAACGTCTCGCAGATCGCGGCGATCTTCCAGGCCGTCCCGCAGAGCTTCGCCGTGCTCTCGGGCGACGACGCCCTCACCCTGCCGGTGATCGCCCTCGGCGGCGTCGGCGTCATCTCGGTGGCCTCCAACGAGGTCCCCTTCGCCATGGCCCGCCTGACCTCGCTCGGCCTGGAGGGGGATTTCCCGGCGGCCCGAGAGATGCAGCGCCGGCTCCATCCGCTGATGGAGATCAACTTCATCGAGTCGAACCCCGGACCGGTCAAGGCGGCGATGGGCCTGATGGGACTGATCGAGCCCGTCTTCCGGCTGCCGGCGGTCTACCCGGGACGTGAGAGCGTGCGCAGGATCGAGCAGGTGCTGCTCGGGCTCGGGCTGATCCCCGAAACCCCGGAGCTGGAGACCCTCGTGGAGACCCGGCTTGCCTCCTGAGGATCTCGCCCGGCTGCGGGCGGACGTCGAACGGCTCTACGGCGATCCGCCGGCGGCGTATGGACCGGCGGACCGCGAGCTCTTCGAGCGCTTCAAGGCGGCGCTCAACCGGGGGGAGATCCGCGCCGCCGAGCCCGACGCCGGCTCCCCCACCGGCTGGCGGGTGAATCCCTGGGTCAAGCAGGGGATCCTCGCCGGTTTCCGGATGGGCGAGATCGTCGACATGTCGGTGGGCGGCCTTCCCTTCCTCGACAAGTCCACCTATCCGCCGCGGCAGCTCGGCCCGGGAGACGGCGTCCGCGTCGTCCCCGGCGGCTCGGCGATCCGCGACGGTTGCTACATCGGACGCGGCGTGATCTGCATGCCTCCCATGTACGTCAACGTCGGCGCCTGGGTGGGCGAGGGCTCGATGATCGACTCGCACGCCCTGGTGGGGAGCTGCGCCCAGGTCGGCCAGCGGGTCCACCTCTCGGCCGCCGCCCAGCTCGGCGGCGTGCTGGAACCGGTGGGAGCCTCGCCGGTGATCGTCGAAGACGACGTCCTGGTAGGCGGCAACTGCGGCGTCTACGAGGGGACGGTGGTCAAGCGCCGCGCCGTGCTCGGCTCGGGGACCATCCTCACCCGCTCGACCCCCGTCTACGACCTTGTCCGCGAGACCATCCACCGCGCGGAAGGCGACCAGCCGCTGATCATCCCGGAGGAAGCCGTCGTCGTCCCCGGCTCCCGCGCCGTCAACCGCGGCGCCGGCAAGGAGTGGGGGGTCTCGCTCTACACGCCGGTGATCGTCAAGTACCGCGACGCCTCGACCGACGTGCGGGCGCAGCTGGAGGATTGGCTGCGGTAGGGTGAGACGGTTGAATTGGTGGTCGAATTCGCGGTAGCATTTGCGGCCATGATCACCAAGAAGAGCCTGGTACCCAGTCTCAAGGGGACCATCGAGCGTGAGGCGACCACGCTGGGCATCTCCAGGATCGCCGGCTACCTGCAAGATCATCTGGGTCAGAAGATCACCGCCTATCTCAGCGGCGTCGGTCATGCGAAGACCGTGGGTTTGTGGATCTCCGGCAGTGCCGAGCCGCGGGATTTGCCGAAGGTCCGTCTCCGATACGCCTACCAGGCGGCCCGTCTCCTCGTCGAGAGCTACGACGACGAGACCGCGAAGGCCTGGTTTTTTGGCTCCAATACGTTGCTGGACGACGAGGCTCCGGCCTATGTACTGCGACATGGCACCACCCCAGACGATCTGCGACTGGTGATTCCGGCCGCCCGCAATCTCGTAGAGGTTGCGCCGCCGGCCCTGGCGGAGGCGGGCTGAAGAACGGCTCGCGCGCGTGGCGTGTCGGCCACATCAGCGGACCGTTGGAATTTCCACCTTGGGATCTCCTGAGCTGGAAGAACCGGTTCGATCATCCGGGCAAGCTCTTTCGGACTCTCTACTGTGCCGAGCAGCGGCGAACCGCGCTCCGCGAGATCCTGGCGGACTTTCGCCCGAACGCCAAAGCGCGCGCCGAATACAAGGAACTCTTTGGCAACGACCTGCCGGCGCCGCGAGTCACCTCGGCGTGGCGGCAGACAAAGATCCTGGCTCAAGGTACCCTCAAGGTCCTCCGGGGAGACTTGATGGATATCGATGATCCCTTGCTACGGCAGCGATTTGCCCAGCTCCATTCCGGCCTTCTCGCGCGGCATGGGATGGACCACTTGGACATCGCGCAGATTCGCGGCAAGGACCGCCCGATCACCCAGGAGATGACCCGCTTCGTGGCGGCGCAGGGAGCTGCCGGGATCGTCTATGGCTCGAACCTGGATGATCAGCCTTGCACGGCGCTGTTCGAAGGCCGATCCTGCTTGGTTGCTATCCGCAGCGCCAGACCCGAACCGTTGACTCCTTCCCATCCAGACCTGGTCGCCGTCTGTGACGAGTTCGGCTTGATTCTGGAGGGCTGAGGCTTGATCAAGCGGGCTTATTTGCCCGCAAGCCGGCGCCTACACGCGGTGAAAAGCACCTGATTTGCGGTCAACCGGCTTCGACAGGTGGCCAGACGGCCTCAATTGTCCGCAAACCGGAGCCGGCACACGGGGAGAAATCTCCGCTTGACCGCATCTCGCCAGGAACTGACGGCAAGTCAAGGCCGTTTGCCGGCGAGGTTGAGCTGTTTGCCTGTGGATTGGTTCCGTTTGACCGCAAGCTGGGACCGGCGGACGGCCTACCGGCGCCGGCAGATCGCCTGACGAGAGATTTCATCGCGCCGTCAGCGCTCCAAGCAACGACCGCAGCAGCAGCACCTGCGTCATCGTCGACGGCGAGCCGACCTGGGCGCGCAGGAGCATCTTGGCCTTGCTCTCCAGGGACCGGGCGACGTCGCTGTCCGGCTCGCAGGGGAAGGTGAGGAAACCGACGCGGCCGCCGGGGAAGCCGCGCTGGCCGTCGGCGCCATCGACCTTCAGGGGGATCAGGTTCGGATGGCGCCCGGTGAGCCCCCAGAAGAGCGAGGCGCTTGGCGTGCCCAACCCCGCCCAGGTGTCGTCCACGATCACCACCAGCGGCCGGTGCTCCGCCTCGCGGATCAGCGCGCGGCAGAGAGCCGCGCGCTCCCGGGTGACCGGCATGTAGCCCGTCTCCTCGCTGGGGAACTCCAGCAGCACCACCGCCGGCTCTTCCGGCGGAAGATCCGCGAGATGCCGGGACAGGGCGGCGGGATCGAAATGACCGCCGTGGATGCAGGAGCAGAGAACCGGCCGGGCTCCCAGGAGCTGCGAGAACAGCTCTTGATCCTCTTGCGGGCAAGGATCGGGAAGGACGACCGTCCGCCCCTCGCCCACGAACAGGTCGGCCGCGAGCCTGCGGGCATGAGCGGTGCCGAGGGTGACCATCGGCAGCGACGACGGCAGATCGGCGGCCTGTCCCCGACGCTGCCAGTCGCGCCAGGCGGCCCGCAGCTCGGGGATCCCTTCGACCGGCGAATAGAGGAAGGCGCGGCTCCGCTCCGCGGCGTCGAGCCCGGCGACGGCGGCCGCCATCGTGGGCAACGGGACGGCCGTGCCGTGGCCGTCGGTGATCTGGCCGATGGTGGCGTTGAACGGCTTGCCGCGGGCCTCGGCACTCTGCAACGGCAGGAAGTGGACGGGCTGGAGCGCCCGGCGGCCCAAGGGCGAGAGCGCCGCCCAGACCGCGGGCGCGGCCGCCGGCAGGAAGGCGTTCGCCTCGATTATTGGGTCAATTACCGGGTCAGGCACTGGATCAGCGCCCATCCTTCTTTTCCTCCCCCGCCGCGTCGCGGAGCTTCGACACCGCCGCGTCGAGACTGGCGAGCGCCTTCGATCCGCCCTGCCGGAGCTGCACCTCCAGGCGGTTCAGCTCGGCGTCGAGCCCTCGCCAGCGACTCCGCGCCACCTCGCTCGCGTTCTCGTAGGAGCGGTCGAGGCTATGGCGGATGTCCGCGACGTCACGCTCCACCTGCGCGAGATTCTTGTCGCCCGCCACCTCGGCCCGATGCTGAAGGAGCCGGCCTTCCGCCCGCGACAGGTCCGCCTCGCGGTCGATGCCCGCCGGTCCGCCGTCGCCCAGACTCCCCAGGTGGAACGCCGGCGCCCCCCGGGTCACGTCGGTCACGACGTCCTTGAGCTCTCCCCCGGCGCGCCGATAGGCCGCCCAGGAGAGGACCAGCGCCACGAGCGCGATCAGAAATGCCAGCCGGCCCATGCATCCTCCTCCTTCGCTCCGTTTTTGTCCCCAGGCCATCCGAATCCTCCGGATCGATCTTACAGGCTCGGGGGTTGCAGGAGCACGCTTGCCGGATCAGAAGGGAGGTTCGAGATGGATCAGCTCTGGCACGGGTTGCAATGGCTGGCCGGCGCCTGCGTCTGCGCAGGCAGTTGGCCGATCCCCGTGAGGTCGAGGAGGCCCGCTTCGAGCGCAACGGCAAGGTCAGCCTTGTGCGGCGGCGCCCGGCGGCTTGAGATCCTGCGTGTCTTCCACTAAGCTTTCCTTGACTCCCCCGCGATAAGGATTCCCACGTGGGGGGAATTCCTCAGGCCAGCGCGAGTGTTCCAAGGGGCAAGCCGGTCCCCCCGTCGCTTCGCGTTTCGGTGCTGGGCCGCGATCCCAAGATCAGGAGGATTTTTTGATGACGACCGCGACCGTCGAGACTCTGCAGTTCCAGGCCGAGACCAAGCAGCTCCTCGACCTGATGATCCATTCGCTCTACTCGAACAAGGAGATCTTTCTCCGCGAGCTGATCTCCAACGCCTCGGACGCCCTCGACCGGCTCCGCTTCGAGTCGCTGACCAACCCCGAGCTTCTGGCGGGCGACGAGAAGCTCGAGATCCGCCTCGAGGCGGACCGCAACGCGCGTACGCTGACCATCCACGACAACGGCATCGGCATGAGCCGCGACGAGGTGGTCGCCAACATCGGCACCATCGCCAAGTCCGGCACCCGCGAGCTCGCCGAGCGGCTGAAGCAGGGCGAGTCCCAACAGACGATCGCCGAGCTGATCGGCCAGTTCGGCGTCGGCTTCTATTCCTCCTTCATGGCCGCCGACCGCGTCGAGCTGGTCACCCGCCGGGCCGGCGACAGCGCCGCCACCCGCTGGGCGTCCACCGGCGACGGCACCTACACGATCGAAGAGGGCGAGAAAGCCGGCCGCGGCACCTCGATCACCCTGTTTCTAAAGCCCGAGGACAAGGAAAACGGTATGGACGACTTCTCCGACCGGTGGGTCGTGAGCCGCGTCGTCCGCCGCTACTCGGACTTCGTCAGCTACCCGATCATCCTCAAGGCCGAGAAGGACCCCGAGATCGAGGACCTCGCCAAGGAGAAGGAGACGGGCGAGAAGCCGGTGATGCCGCTCGAGGAGAAGGTCCTCAACTCGATGAAGCCGATCTGGACGCGCCCCGCCTCCGAGGTCACGGCGGACGAGTACAAGGAGTTCTACCGCCACATCTCCCACGACTGGACCGAGCCGCTGAAGACCATCCAGTACCGGGCCGAGGGGCGGATCGAATACCAGGCCCTGCTGTTCATTCCGGCCGCGGCGCCCTACGACCTCTATTACGTCGCCTCGAAGCCGGGCCTTCAGCTCTACGTCAAGCGGATCCAGATCATGGAGAAGTGCGAGGACCTGCTGCCGCAGTACCTCCGCTTCGTCCGCGGCGTCGTCGATTCGCCCGACCTTCAGCTCAACGTCTCGCGCGAGATGCTGCAGCAGGACCGCTTCATCGCCCTCATCCGTAAAGGGCTGACCAAGAAGGTCCTCGACGTGCTCGACGAGATGCGGGAGAAGGACCAGGAGACCTACAAGAAGTTCTGGACCGAGTTCGGCCGCGCCATCAAGGAAGGGGTCAGCTCCGACTACGAGAACAAGGAGCGGCTGCTCGAGCTGCTGGTCTTCGAGTCCTCCAACGATCCCGAGAAGCTGACCACGCTCAAGGGGTACGTCGAGCGGATGAAGGAGGGGCAGAACGAGATCTTCTATCTCACCGGCGAATCGCGCTCGCAGGTGGAGAACTCGCCCCATCTCGAGGCGATCAAGGAGAAGGGGTACGAGGTGCTCTACCTGACCGACACGGTGGACGAGCTGCTGACCCAGTCGCTCCACGAGTACGGCGGCAAGCGCCTGAAGTCGGTCGGCAAGGGCACGGTCTCGCTCGGCAGCGAGGAGGAGAAGAAGGCGGCCGAGGAGGACCTCAAGGTCAAGGAGGAGGAGATGAAGCCGCTCCTCGAGCTGCTCCAGAAGAAGCTCGACGCCAACGTCAAGCAGGTGCGCCTCACCAGCCGTCTGACCAACTCGCCGGTCTGCCTGGTGGGCGCCGAGCACGACTACAGCCCGCAGCTCGAGAGGCTCCTCCAGAAGGGCAAGGGGGGCGGCCCCAAACAGCGGCGCATCATGGAGCTCAACCCCAACCACGAGATCCTGGCCAGGCTGAACGACCGCTTCGCCAAGGACCAGGGCGATCCGCTGCTCGACGACTACGCCGAGCTCCTCTTCGGCTACGGCCTGATCGCCGAGGGGGCCGAGCTCCCCGATCCCGTGCGGTTCAACCGCGCGGTGGCGGACCTGATGACGCGCGGCTAGGAGAGCGCTCCGACCAGAGTGAGCTGAGGGGCGGCCGCGAGGCCGCCCTTTCGCGTTTCAGCCTCCGGCTTGTCCCCCTCGGGCTTGTCCGCCTCAAATACCGCGCCGAACCTGCGCTGCCGGCCGGCGAACTCCCGCACGGCCTCGCCCAGGTCCACCGCCGAGAATTCCGGCCACATGCGGTCGGTGAAGACCAGCTCGGCATAGGCGCACTCCCAGAGCAGGAAGTCCGAAAGCCGCTTCTCGCCACCGGTGCGGATCAGCAGGTCGACGTCCGGCGCCGGGCGGCCGCCGTCCTCGGGATCGGCGAGCAGGCGGGCGAAAGCCTCTCGCGAGGGCTCTCCGTCCCCGCGGAGGCGGGAGGCGGCGCGGAGGATCGAGTCGCGGGCCGAGTAGTCGACGGCGATCCGGAGCTGGAAGCGGTCGGACCGCTCCGTCCTCGCCTCCGCCTCCGCGATCACCCGCGCGAGGCCGGCAGGGAGGCGATCCCGCCGGCCGATCACCGAAATCCGGACGCCGTTGTCGGCGCATTTCCCGGCCTCGGCCAGCAGGTAGCTCCGGAACAGGCGCATCAGGGCGCGGACCTCCAGGTCCGGACGCTTCCAGTTGTCGGAGGAGAAGGCGAAGAGGGTCAGCGTGCCGACCCCTAAGTCTCGCGCCGCCTCGACCGCCCGCCGGACCGCCTCGACTCCCGCCGCGTGCCCCGCCGTGCGCGGCCGGCCGCGCGCCACCGCCCACCGGCCGTTGCCGTCCATGATGATCGCGACGTGGAGCCCGGAAGCTCTCTTCATGATTCCCTCCGACAAATGACTTTGTAATGCAAAGTTGACGGACACGAAGCGGCGCCTCCTCACCCCTCGCGGGTGGCCTGGATGATCGCTTCCATATGGTCGAGATAGCGCTCCAGGGCTCGCCGCCCCGGAGTCGTGAGCCGGTATTCGGTCTTCGGCATCCGCCCCTCGAAGTACTTCTCGCAGGCGACGTACCCCGCCTCCTCGAGCTTGCGGGCGTGGACGCTCAGGTTGCCGTCGGTCGTCTTCAGCAGCTTCTTGAGGTCGTTGAAGCTCAGGTGGTCGTTGACCGCCAGGGCGCTGACGATCCCGAGCCGCATCCGCTCGTGGATGAAGCGGTCGAGGTCCAGTGCCGTCTGGGGGGCCGCTGGCGGGGAGATACCGTGGACGGCCACGTCGGAATCCTCCGTGGCCTCGCCGTCGTCGTGCTGGAGAGCCTTAGCCACCGTGCCTCCAGGCGATGACGATGCCGAAGACCACGTGCAGGCCACCGAAGCCGGCCGCCAGCAGCGCGTCCCGCCAGGAGGGGGGCGACACCAGCGCGACGGCGCCGATCGCCATGAACGCGATCCCCATAACCGGCACGGTCCGGACCGAGAAGGCGCCGCCGGTGACCACGCCGGTGCCGTAGAGGAGAAGCCAGAGCCCGGGCAACACGGCCACGTTGCCGGAGATGAAGAGGATCGGCGTCAGCAGGGCTCCCGCCATCAGCGGCGGGAAGAGCGACAGGGCGAAGCGCCGGCCCGGTTTGGAGAACAGGCTCTGCTCGCTCCGCCGCGCCTTCCAGACGATCGCGCCGGTGGTGATCAGGAACGCCACCAGGGCGTCCCAGAGCCAGACCTGCAGCCACCCCCAGGCCGTCGCCTGCCGCGAGGCGATCCAGGCCGCGGCCACCGCGATCACGCCGACCGCGACCTCGCCGAGCCCGGAGACGGCGGTGAAGAAGGCGGCCCCCTCCATGGTCTCGCGGATGAAGCGGAGGTTGTCCATCGCCCGCAGATGCAGGGCGGGTGGCGGCACGAGCCGGGGTCGGGCGGGCTGCGGATCGGCCATGCGATCAATCTACGCTCGCGAGCCCCGAATCGTCAAGCACTTTTCGGCGTAAAGTTGGACAGAAAGAGGGCGGCCACGCAGGACCGCCCTACGAGGAATTTGCCTCGGCCTGTTTCTTCGCGATCGCCGCCACCATACCCACCATCGACATCAGCCCCATCGACTTGCCCATGGAGAGCTCGGGACCGAAGACGCGGTAGACGATGTCCTGCGGCACCTGGGCGACCTGGCCCGCCGGCGCGCCGGAGAGGGCGTCGCCGAGGATCACCGCCATTGCCTTGGCCGAGATCCCCTGCGGGTTCTCGACGGCGAAGTGGAAGTC
>DATBAW010000118.1:0-14330 GCA_036271335.1 Thermoanaerobaculia bacterium | reverse complement strand
GATCCGGAGATCTCCGCGGGATTCGATCTCTCCCCCATCCGCTCTCTCGTGGAGGTGCGTCCCCTCGACCGTCAGCGAGTTGTCGACCCAGATCCGCTCGAGATGGATCAGGGCCGCCTGCCGCTCGCAGAAGAGCAGGTGCTGCAGGCCGGAGAGAGGGAGGAAGTCGTCTTCGGCGAACATTCCCATACCTCCGTCACCGCATTTCGATCAGGCTCACTCCCGGTGGCACGCGGTCCCTGTGCACTGTTACTTCATAATCGGCGAAGCCGCGGGGCGCTTCGACACCGCTTCTCCGTTTCACCTCGACGAGATCGAAAAGCTCGTGGGCTGGAGCGCAGCCGAGCATGGCCTGTCGGCGGCGCTGTATGGGATCGCTATCGGTACCGTCATGGCGAAAGATATAAAGCGGTCGGTGGACGCTCATCAGTCCCTTGCTCGCCGAGCGGTCGTGCTCATACATATTGAGTATGGCCTCCCAGAGAAGGGCGAGATCCGCTTCAGAGAAACCGGTCTCCTGGGCAAGGTGGGCACTGATGAAGCCTCGTCCCAGGAAGAGACCATATGGGATCAAGGCTTTGCGGCCCATCGTTCGAAGCTGGTCCTCGGGCTGGCTCGCTTCCCAGCGGGCGATTTCCTCGGACGAGCTCGCTCCCTTGACGTTCTCAGCCACCGCCATGCGAGTGATCGAGATGTCAAGAGGGAGAACCGGGTCCATGGAACGGGCAAAGGCGATCTGCACGGGACCGCGCACCTGGCCGGCGTTGGCGCCGGTGCTCATCACCGCGCCGAAGGCCCGCACGTCGAAGAAGCTCTGACACATCCAGCGTTTCGCCGCTTCGACCTTGGCCTTGGGAGCTCCTTTCTTGACGTCCGGCAGGCCGCCCGTCTCTTCATGAGCTCGGGCGATAGGCCGGTTGAGGTTGGTGGCATGCTCCACGAAAACGGCGTCGGGGATCTGGTTGCCCCGTGCGATCTGGACGTAGTTACGCACCCGGCGCTTGAGGGCAACGTCCGAGACCAAGCCGATCATGGTCTCAGGGTCGAGACGGGGGGCATTGCCGGCATCCGGATCACCGTTCGGATTACCGTTGACGCAGTCAAAAAGAAAAAGGAACTCATAACGATTCTGGATGGGCTCAGGCATGGTCGGTCTCCTGGAGTTCAGCGTCAGGGGCCTCGCCGGCGGATGCGGCCATACCTGGAGTGGCGGCTGCCTTCGTGCGCGTACGGTCGGCGGCGATCTGTTGGTAGTAGCCGAGGGCGAAAAGGCTCTGCTTTTCAAGGCTCAGCGTCACAGGGATATCCTGTCGAATGCGGCCGAAGGTGTCGGCGATCCGCCCCTCGTGCCAGCGAGCCAGCCCGCGGTCGAGCTTGTCGAGATGGAAATGGGAGGTCCGCACTAGACGTCCGAGAACGAGGGCGGGAGTAGTGCTGGCGGCAGCGTAGTATCGCTGGACGACCCCGGCTCCGACGTCGCCCAGAGCGCGGTACTGGAGAGCGGCGAGCATAGCCATCAGCCGACCACAGTGATAGGCCGGATCGGGATGGTCTTCGTTGAGATTCGGTTGCATGGAGAGGTCTCCTTGACGGACGAGGAACGCTTTGAGAATTCCCACACGGGCGTGGTTGAATGGCTGATCGGTGAGGATGTCGATTTTGAGCCTGGCTAAAGCCCGGGACATGGCCTCCCGAGGAATGACGTCTCCCCGGACGGCGACACGCCACATCCGCGTTTCAAGAGAGGGCGGAAGGTCCTTGGGATCGCGTACCAGGGAGGCGAGTAAGGAGAAGAACTTTGGCGGCCGGATCAAACCGGTGCCGTCACGGCGGACGATGGAGAGATCGGTGAACCAGCCATCGACGTTGCTGACCAGTTCCTCGAACTGACCCTCGATCCAATCCCTGACCATGACGCGACCGGAGGCGCCCGAAAGGGTCAGGACGTAGTAATAATTGTCGAGAAGGTCGGGCCGTATGCCGGTTTGCAGAGCTGCCAGCAATTCCCTGGCACGCTGTTGGGCGTCGACCTCCTCAGAGGCTCCGTCATTCAGGAAATCCAGTGGATCGTCTTCCCGAGGAATTCGATTCTTGAACCAGTGGACGACCTTGGTGCCGGCGAGCCGGTGACTCTCCTCTTTGATCAGATGGTTGAGCGCCGCCCGATATTCGGCGGCGATCTCCTCGGAGACCGGCGCGTTGGCGGCCTGCGTGAGCCCATAGGAGCAGAAGGATTCCTGCTTGAAAGATGCGACGACATCCCCCATGGCGAGGCCGCCGACGTCCGAGAGGCCGGCGATCTTCGGGTGCGTCGGCGCAGGCTCCACCAATTCGCCGCTGGCCAGACAGCGAGCCAGCGCCGAGGACGCCTCCGTGCGTCCCAGCTCCCGGCGGAACCGCCGCCACCAGTCGTGCCAGAGATCGGAATCCACGAGATAGGCTGGCGAAGCACCGAGGACGGAAAACGTCACCTTATCGGTCGTCTTGGCCTTCCGAGCGCGCAGCTCGGCCTGGATTTCGGCGAGCTGATTGGCATCGTCCAACGTGTCCGCGATGCCGGCGAGGACGGGCATCGCCTTCGCGGCTTGCCGGAGAAGGCCATTGAAGTATGCGTGTTTGGCGAGGAGCTTGGCGTCTGGCTCGCCGTCGGCGAGGAGAGCCACGACATCCGCGGAGTCGGCGAGAAAATGGCGACAGCCCGGCCCTCCCCGCTTGATCTCAGGTTGAGAGAGCTCGGGACATTTGCGGAACGTATAGCCGGGGCCCTTAAGGCTTTCCGCCAGATCGAGCACCTGAAGGAACCTGCCGTTTGAGTCACAGACCAGCGCCCAGCGGACCACCTTGGGCGCGAATCCCGGTTCAGCCACCAGATCATGGGACCGGGCATAGCGTATGAGAGGGCCGAGCATCAGAGATCTCCCCCGATTTTCAAAACCTCGGGACTGGCGTAGTCGGGAACCTGAACGATGCCACCGCGCACCTCCGCCCGGAACAGACTGACGGCGGGCAGGTCGTACGCCGTGCCAGGCCGGGAGAGATCGAAGACGTCGTAGAGCATCAGGCCCAGGTCCTGATCCAGAGAGATTGGACTGTATTCAGTACCGGTACCGGACAGCTTGAAGAAGGCAACCATTTCGCGGCAGCCGAAGAACGGTTGATAAAAGCACTTACCTCTTTCAGCCCGGCGCCGAAACTGGGCTTCAAGGGCGGCCTGCCTGCCTTCGTGACCGGGCCAGGGAAGCACCTCAGCCTGGAGGCGGTAGCGCACATCTCGAAGCGCCATGGTCTGTCGTTGCGTGCGCCCCTTCTCATCCGTGCCCACCAGATCCCGGTCGCCGTCCGCCCAGATCGGCTCGGGCTCTCCTTTGCCGTCCATCCAGCTGAGGACGGCGTTGACGTTGACCTTCTCCTTCACCTCATTTCGGCGCAGAGCGACATAGGCCGGCGGAGAGAGCACTTCGATGGTGCGCACCGCCCAACGGAATTCGGTCGGCTTGGCATAGATCGCATCGAAGATCCCGCGGGCAGCGGATGGGGTAATCACCGGATAGCTGAACCGCTCCACCTTCAGCTCCGGACGGCTGAAGCAGGCCAGATCGCCCCAGACCTCAAGCGTTTGTCGTGTTGGCGGCATTAATCCTTCCTTTCGGTACTATAGTGATTCTAGATGACTTCTTTGACGAATGTCTAGCCATAGGCTCTTAACGAGAGCGCGGCCAGTTGGAACGCAGAATTTCTATAAGGAATCGAACAGTGAACACACGTCGACCGAGCGGGTAACCCATGCCATTCTCCTTCTTGAAAGAAGGAACCCGGACGACTAGACTGAAGGCGGTCCTCTACGGTCGAGCCATCGAGTTCGATCGTGGTTGCCATGCCCCGTCGAAGGATCTGACCCTTCTTCGGGGCGTCTTTGTTTCATGCCATCTACCGTTGCCCTCGCAGTACAGACGCTAGCACCGGAGAAGATCGCCTGTCAAACTTACCTTTTTCTTCCCTCTCCAGAGCCATGAGGCTAGACTGAACCCCAGAGGTCAGAGTACACTCTGGCGCTTAGCACGCTAGGAAGGAGGCCCTATGGCCTCTTCTCCCTTATGGGAGTGGATTGAAACAGTCTGGCCTCGTTGCTTCTGGAAGAGGGGAGTAGGGGGCGGCTCTACGGGCCGCCCCCTTTTGGGGAAGGTCCTTCACGCGATCCAGGCCTCCTCGGACACTCCCGTCAGCCCCAGCATGGTCCGGTCATAGAGGGCATGGTTGAGCAGGATGAACCAATCCTTCGACTCCTCCCCCTTCCGACCGAGCGGTGCCGGCTGCAGGTAGTGCCGGATCGGGTCATTCTCTTTCGGGCGATAGAGGTTGACGGTATGCGGGCGAGCCCGACGGACCCAGCCGGCTGTCAGCTTACCGGCTTGCTTCAGCTTGGCGGCAAGCTCAGCGAAGGCAGCCGCAGAGTAAGGGACGAGAACGTTGACCGCGTCCTGATCGATCAATCGGTAGTGTTCAGCCGTTTCCGGAAACCCCCAGCGCCCGATCGCCTCCAGCAGTTCCTTCACCTTTCCCTGGTCTCCGACAGAGATACCGGTGAGATCGTAAAGCGTGCGGTAGTAGAGAGCGAATAGATCTGGTGATTGGAGATCCATTCCCTGAGGACCACGTTCCTTGAGGAGCATGTGGGTCACGTCGGCGGCCTGCTGATAACCCCCCGGAGGATACTGCTCGTCCTCGGGCAGAAAAACGCGGATGATTCCGTGGTCAGTGAGAAGGCCGTTGCGGTTGCAGCGGCCGGCGGCCTGGGCGACGGCATCAAGGGGTCCGAAAGCGCGAAGAACGAGGGGAAAGTCGATATCCACCCCCGCTTCCACGCACTGGGTGGAGATCAGCAGGCATGGGAGCTTAGCGTCGAGACGCTGCCGGACCTCGGAGAGAATTATCTCGCGGTGGGCCGGACAGAGGTTGGTGGATAAGTGGAAGAGGCCGGGGACGCGCCGTTCCAGGAGAAGAGATGTAAGCCGCTGGGCGTGACGTTTGAGATTGACGATGCAGAGTGCAGTGCCAGCATCCATCAGATCATCAGCAATGGACTCCCAGGACTGGTGAACGTCGGCATCCCAGAGTACTTTGACCCTTCGAGCACGCTCGAAAAGGTCCAGCGAGCTCGGGACGATCTCTTGGGGAATCCAGCCGGTCGCGGCGAGCGGCTTGATGCTTTCATTCAAGTGATCGAAGGCTGGCTGCGTAGCCGTGGCGAAGACCACTGAGGAGTTATAGCGGGCCGCCAAGTGGGAGAGGGTCGCCAGGGTGGGCACGGCGAGACGCGGCGGCAGGGTCTGCACCTCGTCGAGCAGAATTACGCTGTCCGCCAGACGGTGAAGCTTGCGGCACGCGGAGGGCCGGTTCGCGAAAAGCGATTCCAGGAGCTGCACACTCGTGGTGACGACCAGCGGCGCATCCCAGTTCTCGGTGAGCTGGCGTGCCATCCGGTCGGCATCGCTGGGACTGTCTCCCTCAGAGCCACGGGTACCCGCGAGGCTGTGGTGCTCTAGAACGTAGTGATCCCCGAAACGCGGAGCGAACAGGTTGCGATAAGTCTTCACCGTCTGCTCGATGATGCTGAGAAAGGGAACGGCGACGACGATCCGGGAGAGACCGTTCGCAAGGGCATGATGGAGCGCGAAAGCGAGCATCGCCATCGTCTTGCCGGCGCCGGTTGGAGCGGAGAGAGTGAACGGACCTGGGGGCAGGGCTCCAGCCTCTCGGCAGGCCTGAAGAAGATCCGCGCGCAGGATCGCGACGTTGGTGGCGGCGCGGTTCTCTGCCGCCAGCCGCGCCAATTCCTCGTCGAGCACAGCGAGAGCCTCGGCCGGCCGCAGCTCCGGCCCGGAAGGCCGATAGACCTTTCGCCCCTCCGAATCGCGTTGGAAGTGGGCTTCGGTTTCAAGGAAATCGGCGTCCACCAGTGCGGAGAAAAGCATTCGGACGTCGAGCATCGAGGCTGCCTTGGGGTGCATGGGATCGAAGACCGAGCGTCCAGGACTCGGCAGAACCAAGCCGTCCTCGGCGAGGCGGCCGAGCAGCAGGGGGATGTCGGCCTCGGTAACCTGAAGGCTCTGAGGATGATGCGCCGCGAAACGCGAGAAATTCGATAGATCCTTCAAAGAGCTCTGGCTTTGCAGCCCGATATGGTGCCCTTGGATGGCGAGGGCGGCGGCGACGGCGTTCTGACGGCCGTGCTCCAGCGCCGCCCGGGCTCCGGCAGACCAGTGATCCAGGCCACTCTCCTGCCCTTGCAGGCGCCGGGTGAATTTCTCGCTGTACTTCCCCAGATCGTGAAGCAGTCCGGCGAGCCGCGCTTCCTCAGCGGCACCAAACCGGCTCGCAAAGGCTGCCGCTTGCCTCGCTACATCGCACAAGTGATCGTGGAGAGGTTCCCACCGATCGGGAGTCGGAGCGGAATGGGCGTAGTACATTCCCAAACGCTATCACTTTGAGTCATTGCCATCGAATGAGCAGCGCCCCTCCCTGATCCGAAGGAGCGCGCGGGAACCAGCCTGAACCCTAATAGCAGCTCGTCACCGTCACATCGTCCAGAAACCACCCCGTGCTGGTCGTCGAGCAGTCGGTGATCGACGTGAAGCCGATGTGGACCGTGCGGCCGCCGCAGCCGGTGGTGGTGCCGGTGGCGGCGTTGCAGGCTTTGTCGAGGTCCACCAGGGTGTTGGTCATCGTGCTGGCGGCGCCGGTGAAGACCGAGGCCCCAGCCGAGCCTGCCGGCGGGCAGGTCGCGCTGATCGTGCCGTTGTAGGCGGAGCCGGAAACGATCGCCGTGGCGGGCACGTAGACATAGTTGGTGCCGTCGACCGAGATCGTCAGCGTGCCGCCGTCGAAACCGCTCTCGAAGCTCCGGCGATGCCAGAACGACAGCCGGTCGACCGCGGCGCCGGCGGGAATCGCGATGCCGGCCGCTCCGTTCGGCTGCGCGTAGCTGAACTCGTTGTTGCCGTAGGCCCCCGTGCAGGCCGCGGCGCCGTAATGAAAGATCTTGGTGCCGCTGTGGGCCGGCGCGCAGGCCTTGACGCCGCGCCAGCTCGCCGTCGAGCCGCCGGTGACGAACGTGCCCACGGTCCAGTCGGAAAGCCCCTTGTCGGAGTCGAACGTGTTGCTGTACACCGTGTGGATCGAGCACTCGCAGGTCTGCGTGATCGCCAGGACCTCGGGCGAGACCGCCGACTCGCAGGTGGCGCTGGTGGCCGCCCGGACGACGTAGTAGTAGTGGGTCAGGCAGGCCAGACCGGTATCGGTGAACGACGTCGCCGAGATGGAGGCGACCAGGGCGTATGGTCCGCCGCTCGCGGTGGCGCGGTAGACGTGGTACTCCGTCGCGCCGGCGACCGCGCTCCACGCGAGGCTGACCGAGGTCCGGAGGGTGCCGGTGACGGTCACGCTGGGCGAGGTCGACGGCGGCGTGCAGGCCGGGGGCGTCGGCGTGACCGCGACGCAGGCCGAGGGGGCCGAGGCGCAGGCCTCGTTGCCGCTCGGAAACGCCGCCACCCGGTAGTAGTACGCGAAGCCGCCGGACGCCTGGCCGTCGGTGAACGACGTGGCGGTGAGCGCGCCGGCGATCCTGGTGAAGGCGGCGTCGCAGCCGGTGTCGTTGCGGAAAACGTCGTAGAGGGCCGAGCCCGACGCCGTCCAGGAGAGCGACGTCCCGCCCGTCCCGCCCGTGGCGGTGAGCGTCGGCGCGGCCGGCGGCGCGCAGCCGGCGAAGGTCGTGGCGGCGCCGGCGTCGGAGGTGCAGGCGATGCCGTGCCGGTTGAACGCCGCGAACAGGGCCCCGCCGTGCGGCGTACCGTTGGTCAGATTGCCGTCGTCGTCGTCGACGGCGCGAAACACTTTCCACAGCGAGCCGGCACCGCAGCCGTTCGACGTGTAGACCGTGCCGGCCGTGCAGGAAAATGATTGAGTGGCCGTGCTGCGCGACAGGTACCAGAGGCGATCGAGGATCGTCCAGGCCACGGCCGTGCCCGCGCCGGGCAGATCGCGCGCGGCGAGGTCCCACATCGTCTCGGTCGGGACCTCCGACTCGCAGTGGAACTCCTTGCCGCACGGTCCGGCGGTGCCGACGGGCGCCGGGCAGTGGACGCGGATGAAGTTGTCCGCCGTCGCCGGGGTGTTCGAGCTGTGTTTGGCGTAGTCGGCGTCGCGGAGCCCCGTGCAGGCCGTGCAGGCATCGCCGTAGCCGGTGCAGTTGCTGGTGAAGAAGCCGGGGCCGATGCAGGAGTCGTGAAGGGCGAGAAAGGCCGTGGTGTCGCCGTAGGTCTCGCCCGTCGCACTGTCGGCGGTGGTGCCGTTGCCGTCGTTCTGGTCGATGCCGTGGCCGAGCTCGTGCAGCGAGATGCCGGCGTTCTCGCCCGTGTTGGCGCAGCCGCCACCCGACTTGAAGAAGTTGAGCTGGCCGCCGTCCCAGTAGGCGTTGCAGGTCTGGTTCAGGTTGACGTTGACGAGGAGCGGACTGTTGATCCAGGTGTTCGCCGGCAGCCAGCCGCGGACGACGCCCTTGACCCGGTCGACCTGATAGAACTGCTCGCGGGCGGCGTGAGTGTTGCCCGCGCCGCCATGCGCGGGCGTCGCGCAGTCGGTGCCTCCGGAGGTCCCGAAGGCGATGTTGCCGGAGGGGTCCGAAACCTGCGAGAGGGTGCCGCAGCTGTCGGTGATCTTGACGTAGCGCCCCTTGAGCGTCGAGGTGACCGTGCCGCTGGTGTAGCTGTAGACGCCACCGCCGTTGGCGAAGCCGCCGGTCGAGACGTCGGCGTTCGCGAACGGGCGCAGGACCTCGCCGCCGGTCGCCGGCGATTCGAGGTAGACGCCGCCGCTCACCTGCGCCTGCACGTATTTGTTGACGTCGTCGAACGAAAGGATTTCGCCGGTCGTGGCGTCGACCTCGGCCTCCCAGGTCCCCATCGCGCCCGGACGCCTGAAAGTGATCCGCCAGACCTTGGCGAGGCCGCGGCCGTTGCCGAAGTCGTAGCCGTCGGCCGACCGGGCGCTGAGGATGGCCGAGGGCACCAGGTGCAGGCTGCCGGCGTCACGCAGCTCGTCCCCTTCCTGGAAGCCGCCGATATAGCGCGCGACGGCAGCGCGAGCCTCTTTGGCGGTCAGCCGGGTGGAAGGCACGGGAGCACCGGGGACCGGCAGGTTTTCGGTGCCATATTGGATCAGGTTGCCGTTGTTGACGCGGAAGATCACCCGCGCCCCTTCGATCGCCATGCCTTCGCGGACGACGTCGTAGTCGACGAACCAGACGTGTCCCGCCGGCTGGCCGGAGCGGGCGCGGTTGAGCGCCAGCTGCGCCGGATCGACGCCGAGCAGGCTTTGAACCCGCGGCAGGAAGCCGCGGGCGATCGCGTCCAGGACGTCGAGATCGACGGCGCCGAGATCCTTGGTCGTCAGCGAGTTGCCACGGCCGGGCACCCAGGCGACGCCTCCCCCTTCGGCGAAGGTGACGAGGCCGGTACGCTTGTCGATCGCGGCGTTCCATTCGGCCGCCGCGCCGGCGCCCAGGCGGAACGCCTCCCAGCCGTCCTGTAGCGATTTGGCCGTCACCGAACGCACGTTGCCGAGCGGCTCGATCTGCTCCGGCGCCTGCAGCCGCTCGTGGACGAAAGCGAGGGACGAGAGGACGTCGCCGGCCGGCCTGGCGATCTGAGCGAAAGCCGGAGCGGCGAGCAGCGCGCTCATCAGGAGAGACAGGGCGAGATGGACCAGCGACGACCAGCGGGATGGAGTCTGCATGGAATCCCCCCTCCTCAAAGGGGCGGCAACCAGGAATGTCTGAGAGGGTGTTTGGAGAGTACCAACAGATCTCGCCTCCCCACTGTAGAGACGCCCCGTGGGGCGTCTCCGGAGCGGCGGTATCGGTGGCCTGCATCGGGTCGGGCCGTCGGAACGTCGAGACGGTCGAGCCGTTCTCTCCGCCTCGGAGACGCCCCACGGGGCGTCTCTACAGTGGGGAGGCGAAATCTGATATTCCCAAGAACCCTCTAAAATGGAGGTGCCGCCCGCTCGTTGCAGCGAGCCCTGAAACGCGCGCGCCCCTCCTCCACCGAGAGGCGCGCGCGGAAATCAGCCTAATAGCAGCTCGTCACGTTGACGTCGTCGAGGAACCACCCCGTGCTGGTCACGGAGCAGTCGGTGATCGACGTGAAGCCGATGTGGATCGTGTGGCCGGCGCAGCCGGTGGTGTTGCCGGGGACGGCGTTGCAGGCGGCGTCGAGGTCCACCGTCGTGTTCGTCATCGTGGTGGAGGCGCCGGTGAAGATCGCGACGCCGCTGGTGGAAGGTGGCGGACAGGCCGTGCCGACCGTGCCGCTGTAGGTGGTGCCCGAGAGGATCGCCGCGGCCGGGATGTAGTAGAAGGTCGTGCCGTTGAGCGAAATCGTCAGCGTGCCGCCGTCATAGCCGCTCTCGAAGCTGCGGCGATGCCAGAACGACAGCCGGCTGCCGGTCGCGCCGGTGGGCACGGTGATGCCGGTGGCGCCCTTCGGCTGGGCGTAGCCGAACTCGCTGACGCCATAGTCCGTCGTGCAGGCCGTGCCGCCATAGCGGAAGACGTTGGCGCCGCTGTGGGTCGGCGCGCAGGCCTGGACGCCGCGCCAGCTCGCCGTCGAGCCGCCGGCGGCGTAGGTGCCGAGCGTCCAGTCGGAGAGACCGGTCGCGGTGTCGAACGTGTTGCTGTAGAGCGTGTGGGTGGTGCAGGCGCAGCTCGCCGTGGACGCCGCGACCTGCGCCGAGCTCGCCGACTCGCAGGGGGTGGCGGCGCTGCTGGTGGAGGCGCGGACGACGTAGAAATAGCCGGTCGAGCAGGCCAGGCCGCTGTCGGTGAACCCCGTCAGCGCCGTGGTGCCGGCCAGGACATACGGTCCGGTGCTGGTGGTGGCGCGGTAGACGTTGTACGCCGTCGCCCCGACCACCGCGCTCCAGGAGAGGTTGATCGTGGTGGTGGTGGCGCTGGTGACGGCGAGGCCGGAGGGGGCCGCCGGCGGCGTGCAGGCGGGGGCCGGCGGGGTGACCGTGACGCAGGCCGACAGAGTCGAGGAGCAGGCCTCGTTGCCGCTCGGGAGCGCGGCGATCCGGTAGGAATAGGCGGAGCCGTCGAGCACCGTCGAATCGGTGAACGTGGTGCCGCCGACGGCGTTGCCGATCTTGGTGAATTCGCCGTCGCAGCCGAGGTCGCTGCGGAACAGGTCGTAGACGGCGGAACCGGAGGCCGTCCACGACAGCGACACCGCCGTGCTGGTGGGGCTGGCGGAGAGCGTCGGCGTGGCCGGCGGCGCGCAGCCGGCGAAGGTCGTGGAGGCGCCGGGATCGGTGGTGCAGGCGATGCCGTGGCGGTTGAACGCCGCGTACAGGGCGGCGCCGTGCGGCGTGCCGTTGTTCAGATTGCCGTCGTCGTCGTCGATGGCGCGGAAGACCTTCCAGAGCGATCCCGTGTTGCAGCCGTTCGAGACGTAGGTCGTGCCGGTAGTGCAGGAGAACGACTTGGTGGCGGTGGCGCGCGAGAGATACCAGAGGCGGTCGAGAACCGTCCACGCCACGCCCGTGCCGGCTCCCGGCAGGTCGCGGGCTCCGAGGTCCCACATCGTCTCGGTCGGCACGATCGACTCGCAGTGCGACTGCGCGCCGCACGGGCCGACGGTGCCGGCGGCGGGCGGCGCGCAGTGGACGCGGATGAAGTTGTCCGGCGTCGCCGGGGTGTGCGAAGCGTGCTTGTTCCAGTCGGCCTCGCGCACGCCCGTGCAGGCCGTGCAGGCGTCGCCGTACCCCGAGCAGTTGCTCGACAGGAAGCCGGCGCCGACGCAGGAGTCGTGGAGCGCGAGGAGGGCCGTGGTATCGCCGTAGGACTCGCCCGTGGCGCCGTCGAGAGAGACGCCCGAGCCGTCGTTCTGGTCGAGGCCCTGGCCGAGCTCGTGCATCGAGATGCCGGCGATCTGGCCGCTGTTGGCGCAGCCGCCCGACGCCTTGAAAAAGTTGAGCGACGTGCCGTCCCAGTAGGCGTTGCAGGTCATGCTCACGTTGACGTTGACGTTCAGGAGGCCGCTGAGCCAGGTGTTGGCCGGCAGCCAGCCGCGGACGATCCCCTTCAGCCGGGCGACCTGGTAGAGCTGCTCGCGGGCGGCGTGGGTGTTGCCGGCGCCGCCATGCCCCGGCGTCGCGCAGTCGGCGAGGACCGGGGAGGTGCCGAAGAAGATGTCGCCGAAGGGGCCCGAGGCCTGCGAGACGCTGCCGCAGGTATCGGTGATCTTGACGAACTTGCCGCTGAACGTGCCGTTGACCGTGCCCCCAGCGTAGGTGTAGGTACCGTTGCCGAGCGGGGTGGTAAGGACCGAGAGGCCGAAATCGGGGAACGGGCGCACCACCTCGCCGGCCGATGGCGCGCCGAGGAAGACGCCGCCGCTGACCAGCGCCTGGGCGTACTCGTTGACGTCGTCGAACGACAGCAGCTCGCCGGTGGTGGCGTCGACCTGCGCTTGCCAGGTCCCCATCAGGCCCTGGCGTTTGAAGGTGATCCGCCAGACCTTGGCGAGGCCGCGGCCGTTGCCGAAATCATAGCCGTCGGCCGATCGGGCGCTCGCGACGGCGGCGGGCAGCAGGTGCAGGCCGTCGTCGTCGCGCACCGTGTCGCCCGCCTGGAAGCCGCCGATGTAGCGCGCCACGACGGCGCGCGCCTGGGCTTCGGTCACCTTCGTCGCCGGTACCCTGGCGCTCGGGGACGGCAGGTTCTCGGTGCCGTACTGGATCAGGTTGCCGTTGTTGACGCGGAACACCACGCGCGCCCCTTCGATCGGCATCCCCTCGCGGACGACGTCGTAGTCGACGAACCAGACGTGCGCCGCCGGCTGGCCGGAGCGGCCGCGGTTGAGCACCAGCTGCGCCGGATCGACGCCGAGCAGGCCTTGGACCCGCGGCAGGAAGTCGCGGGCGATGGCGTCGAGTATTTGAAGACCCAATACTTCAAGATCCAATCGCTCGAGATCGACCTGCGGCTTGTCCTTCAGATAGGTGCCGAGGTCCTTGACGGTCAGCGCGTTGCCATGACCGGGGACCCAGGCGACGCCGCCCCCTTCGGCGAAGGTGACGAGGCCGGTGCGCTTGTCGATCGAGGCCTGCCATTCGGCCTTGCCGGTGCCGAGACGGAAAGCCTCCCAGCCGTCCTGCAACGATTTGGCGGTCACGGCGCGGACGTCGTCGAGCGGCTCGATCTGCTCCGCGGCCTGCAGCTTCTCGTGGGCGAACGCGAGGGACGACAGGAAGTCGGTGCCGCGCTTCACGACCTGGCCGGCGGCGGGGGCGGCGAGCAGCGCGCAGAGCGGGAGGGACAGGATGAGGCGGAGCAGCGGTGACCAGCGGGATTGGGCCATCATGAACGCCCCCCTCCTCAAGGGGCCGGCAACCAGCAATGTCTAAACAAGGGGGGTGCCGGCGGGTCCTCGAAGCGAGCCCAACGAAAAGGCGCCTCTCTCCGATGGAGAGAGGCGCCTCGGGAACCTCAGGAAACTCCTAGAAGCAGGAGGTGACGGTGACGTCGTCGAGGAACCAGCCGGTGCTGGTCGTCGAGCAGTCGGTGATCGACGTGAAGCCGATCCAGACCGAGTGGCCGGCGCAGCTCGTGGCACCCGCCGCGACGCAGGCCGCGTCGAGGTTGACCGTGGTGTTGGTCATGGTGGTGGAAGCGCCGGTGAAGGCCGAGGCCCCGGCCGCGCCGGACGGCGGGCAGGAGGCGCTGATGGTGCCGTTGTAGGTGGTGCCGGAGAGGATCGCCGTGGCGGGCACGAAGAAGTAGTTCGTGCCGTCGATGGAGACCGTCAGGGTACCGCCGTCGAAGCCGCTCTCGTAGCTCCGGCGATGCCAGAACGAGAGGCGGTTGGTGGTGGCGCCGGCGGGAATCGTGATGCCGGTCGCGCCCTTCGGCTGGGCGAAGTTGAAGTCGTTGTTGACGTACGCCGCGGTGCAGGACGAGCCGCCGTAGCGGAAGAGGTTGGCGCCGCTGTGGGTCGACGAGCAGGCCTGGACACCGCGCCAGCTGGTGGTCGAGCCGCCGGTGACGAAGGTGCCGACGGTCCAGTCGGAGAGGCCGGTCGCGGAGTCGAACGTGTTGCTGTACTGCGTGTGGGTGGTGCAGCCGGTGCTGCAGACCGAGGTGGTGCCCGTGCCCTGAGCCGAGTTGCCCGAGGCGCAGGTGCCGTTGGAGGCCTGGACCACGTAGAAGTACGCGGTGTTGCAGGTCAGACCGGAGTCGGCGAACGACGTCGTCGCCGAGGTGCCGACCGAGGTGT
>DATBAW010000117.1:0-1960 GCA_036271335.1 Thermoanaerobaculia bacterium | reverse complement strand
GCGAGGAGAGGCCATGAAGACGATCGAAGCCGATCTCACCTGGACCGGCAGCCGCTTCGAGCCCGGCATCCAGATCGCCGTCGACGACGCGGGACGGATCGCCGAGGTCGGCGCCCTGGGCCAGACGGCCGATCAGCGGCTCGCCGGCCGCGCCCTCCTCCCCGGCTTGGTGACGGCGCACTCGCACGCTTTCCAGCGCGGCCTGCGCGGGCTGGGCGAGACCTTCCCCGCCGGCAACGGGAGCTTCTGGACTTGGCGCGAGGCCATGTACTCGCTGGTCGGCCGACTGGACACGGAAGAGCTGCACACCCTCTCCCTTCGCGCCTTCCGCGAGATGCGGCGGGCGGGCATCACGACGGTGGGCGAGTTCCACTACATCCACCATCGCGATCCGGACGCGCTCGACTACGCTTTCGACGAGGTCGTGCTCGGCGCCGCGGCCGAATCCGGGATCCGCATCGCGTTCATCCAGTCTTTCTACCGCACGGGTGCCGTGGGGCAGCCGTTGGAAGGTCCGCAGCGCCGCTTCGATTCGCCCAATCACAAGGTTTATTGGGAGCAGATGGACCGCCTGGCCGCGCGCCTCGATCCACGCCGCGAGACCCTCGCCGCCTCGGTCCACAGCCTGCGCGCCGGCAGTCTGGACGACCTCGCGGCGATCTACGACGAGGCCCGCCGGCGGGACCTCCCCTTCCACATCCACGTCGAGGAGCAGCGGCGTGAGATCGAGGAGGTGATCGCCTTCTACGGCCAGCGCCCGATGGCGCTGCTCCTGGAGACGCTCGGCACGGCGACCGACCTCACGGCCGTCCACTGCACCCACAGCGACCCGGAAGAGATGGACCGCTTCCTCTCTGCGGGGGGCACCGTCTGCCTCTGCCCGCTGACCGAAGGGAACCTCGGCGACGGCATCGCGGTCGTGCCGCGCATCCCACCGAATCGCCGCGCCTTCTGCCTGGGGAGCGACTCGAACGCAAGGATCTCGTCGATCGAGGAGATGCGCTGGCTGGAGTACGTCCAGCGCCTCGCCACCGAGAGCCGCGGCGTGCTGCGGGATCAGGAAGGCAACGTCGCCTGCGTCCTGCTGGAAGCGGCGACCACCGGCGGCGCGAAGGCCCTCGGCGTCGAGGCCGGCCGCATCGCCCCTGGCCTCTGGGCCGATTTCGCGGCGATCGATCTCGAATCACCCCCGATTACAGGATGGACGCCTGAGACCCTGTTGGAATCGGTGATCTTCGGCGCGACCGAGGAGGTGGTGGCGGCGACGTGCGTGGGTGGGGAGTGGATGGAGCATCGGAGGAATCAGATAGGGACTTAAGACCACAAGCTCTTAAAGTCCCTGCAGTCCTTCAGGTTCCTGATTTCGTTGCATAATTCCCACCATGTGCGGACGCTACACTCTTACCTCCTCGGGCGAGGAGCTCGCCCTCCTCTTCGATCTGCCGGAGCTCCCCCTGCTGCCGCCGCGCTACAACATGGCGCCCACGCAGGGGGCGGCGGTGGTGCGCGTCACCGAGCCCGGCGGACCGCATCGGCTCGACCTGCTTAAGTGGGGCCTGATCCCCTACTGGGCCAAGGAGGCGAGCATCGGCAACCGGATGATCAACGCCCGCGCCGAGAGCGTCGCCGAGAAGCCCGCCTACCGCTGGAGCTTCAAGAAGAAGCGCTGCCTGGTGGCGGTGGACGGCTTCTACGAGTGGAAGAAGGAGGGCAAGCTCAAGCAGCCTTTCCTGATCCGCCGCCAGGACCGCAAGCCCTTCGCCTTCGCCGGCCTCTGGTCCACCTGGAAGGACCCCGAGCACGGCGGCGAGCCCGTCGAGACGTTTACCATCCTCACCACCAGCCCCAACGGTCTGATGAGCCCCATCCACGACCGCATGCCGGTGATCGTCGACCGGGGAAACTTCGATCTCTGGCTCGATCCGAAAATGGAGGACGCCGAGAAGCTTCAGCCGCTCCT
>DATBAW010000116.1:0-7086 GCA_036271335.1 Thermoanaerobaculia bacterium | reverse complement strand
GGCTCAGGACGCCGATCAGATCGAGCACTGGGACCTGGACGACCAGCAGGGTCCCGATGAGGACGCCCAGGCTGGTCAGCACGAGCTGCTCCAGCAGGACCTGGGTGTGGACCGCCGCGCGCGACGCCCCGGCCGCGCGGCGCAGTCCCATCTCACGGGTGCGCTGAAGGAGATTCTGCCACAGCACCCCGATCAGCCCGAGGCCGACCATCAGCAGGAGGAAAAAGGCCACCGTGCCGGCGACGGTGAGCGGGACCAGGAAGAAACGGAACGCGGTCGCCCGGGTCTGCCGCAGCGGCTGCACCTCGAAGGACCAGTCGGGAGCCACGGCCCGCATGCGTCTCACCAGCGCCTCCTCGAACTCCACCGGCGTGCCCGGCCGCACGCGGACCAGCAGATTTCGCGATGGATCGCCCTCCGGATGATCGATCGACGCCAGCCGGAACATGAAATTGTCGACCGGCATCAGCTCTCCCCCTTTCCGGAATTCGCTCACCACGCCGACGACGCGGAACGGCAGCTCCTTGGGACGGGGATCGCCGAACGGCTTGCCGATCGGGTCCTCGGCGCCGTAGACCTTCCGCGCCACCTCGCGATTGATCACGATCGGTTCCCACGCATGCCCCGCGTCCGCTTCCTGAAACCAGCGGCCGGCGACCAGGTCGAGCCCCATGGTCTTGTCGAAGCCGACCGTGACGCGGTCGATTCCCACATCCATCCTACGCCCCTTGAACTTGTAGCCGCCGGTCCATCCGCCCTGATCGAAGGGGATGACATACGAGCCCGCCGCGGCCTCCACGGGTCCGAGCGAACGGACCTCCTGCAACAGCCGCGCGAAGATCGCCTGCTGCGCGGCCGATTGCTCGGGGGGCTTGGGGCCGCCGGCCTCGCTCTGCCCCATGCCGAGGCGGACGTTCCACACGGGTTTCCAGTCATACCCGAGCGGGCGCCGGTAGTTGTCGAGAAAGAACAGCCCCAGCGTCGCCACGACGAACACCACCAGGAAGGAGATGCAGATCTCCACGATCATCAGCGCGTTCGAGCGCTTGCGGTTCCAGACCAGCTTGAACAGATGACGGATCATGCGGACCTCCCGCGGAGCGCTCGGACAGGATGGAGCTTCGACATCCGCCAGGCCGGATAGACGCCCGAGAAGAGGCCGAAGAAGACGGCGATCGCCAGACCGTACAGGAAGATCCGGAGATTGATCTGCAACTGCGTGTGCTCGAGGATGCCGCTGACGTTGAAGGCCCGCAGCACGCCGGCGGCGAGCACCAGGCCGATCGCGGCACCGATCAGCGTCATCACCAGGTTTTCGATCAGGAACTGTCCCACCAGTGTGCGCGCGGAGGCGCCGAATGCCCGCCGGACACCGATTTCCGACGCGCGGTCGAGGATGCGGCTGAGGTTGATGTTCACCAGATTGATCGTCGGCAGCAGCATGAAGCCGAGCATCAGGGCCAGCAGCGCCGCGCGCAACCGGCCGCCGGGATTCACTCCGGTATCGCCGGGGAGGAAGCTCCGGGCGGCCCCCTCGAACAGCGTGTCGGCGCCGGCGGTCAGCGTCTTGAACTGCTTGGGATCGGGGAGATGCTTTTCGGCGGCCCGCAGCTGGGCTTGAAACTCCGCCTTGACCTGCGGCAGGTCGGCGGCGCCGCGGGCGAGGATCAGGGCCGTGAAATCGCCCAGCCACTCTTCCTTGTAGGCGCTGGTCTTGGCGGTCGTCACCGGCACCCAGACGTCGGCCGAAGAGGCGAAGCGAAGGATCGGCACGTCCCGCACCACCCCCACCACCCGGAACGTCTGGCCGTCCGCCTCGAACGTCTTGCCCACCGCCGGGGCGCTGCCAAAGAAACGCTGCCGCGTCGTCTCGTTGATCACCGCGACGAAATGGCCGTTGGCGTTGTCCTCGGCGGTGAACGGAGCGCCTTCCACGAAATCGAACGCCAGCACCCGCCAGAGCTCGCCGTCGGCGTACCGCAGCGCGGATTCGATCTTGCGGCCGTTCAGGTAGGAGACCGCCGTGCGCGCGCTGGTCACGAACGAGATCCGCTCGACGCTCGGCAGCTTCGCCATGGGCCGCACGTAGCGGTCGAGGAAGCCGTAGCCGGGTCGCGACCTGTCGGTATCGTCCGGCCCCTGCATGGTGAGCTCGTAGACGCCGAGCATGCGATCGGCGTGAACCTCCGGCGTCGCCGTGGCGAACACGTTGTCGAGCAGCGCCGTCGCCACCAGCAGCACCAGCAGGGTGACGCTGATGCCGAACAGGCTGATGAACGTGAAGAATTTCCGCCGCCCCAGGACCTTGAGGGCGATTTTCAAATAGTTTTTGATCATGACCGTCTCTCCAGGGACTCCACCTATTGCACCTGCCGGCCGTCGAACAGACGGACGACCCGGTGCGTCTTGTCGGCCATCCGGGCGTCATGGGTGACCATCACGATGGTGGTCCCCTCCTTCTGGTTGAGATCTTCGAGGATGCCCATGATCTCGTCGCCCATCTGGCTGTCGAGATTGCCCGTGGGCTCGTCCGCGAGCAGGATGCCGGGACGGCCGACGATGGCGCGGGCGATCGCCACGCGCTGCTGCTGGCCGCCCGAGAGCTGGGTGGGAAAGTGATGGATGCGCGACGACAGACCCACGCGGTCGAGCGCCGCCAGCGCCGCCTTGCGGCGGTCCTTGTTGGACATCCGGCGATAGAGCAGCGGGATCTCGACGTTGTCCACCACCGAAAGATCGGAGACCAGATGGAACTGCTGGAAGACGAAGCCGATCCGCTCGTTGCGGACCCGCGAGAGATCACGATCGCCATAGCGATCGATCGCCTTGCCCTCCAGCGCCACCTTCCCCGAGCTCGGCTCGTCGAGCAGTCCCATCAGATGGAGCAGCGTGCTCTTGCCGCACCCCGACGGGCCCATGATCGAAATGAATTCGCCCTTGGCGACCTCCAGGTTGATGTTGTCGAGCGCCGTGGTCTCCACGCGCTCGGTGCGGTACAGCTTGCTGACCTGCTGCAGATTGATCATATGGATTCTCCCTTGAGAGCTATTTGATTTTGATCCGGTCGAGATGCTGGTAATCCTTCATGTCGGAGAGGATCACCACCTCCCCCGGCGCCAGCCCGTCGGCCACCTCGTAGAAGTCATAGCCGGCGAGGCCGAAGCGCACCCGGCGGCGCACGGCGTGATCCCCCTGCACCACGAACACGTCGTCCGTGCCGTTCCCCTGCGCGAACGGGCCCTTGGGCACGCGCACGGCGTTGGCGCGCGCGTCGGTCACCACCAGCACGTCCACCCGCAGGGCGTTGCGCAGCCCGGGATGGCGGGGATTGTCGAGATCCACCTTGAATTTGACGGCGCCGTTCTCGATCGTCGGATCGATCGCGGTGAGGCGGCCGTCCAGCGTCTGCTCGTCAAGCTTCACGCGCACGCTCTGCCCGGCGTGCAGGCTCGATGAATGGACGTCCGAGACCGTGCCGTCGATGCGGAACGAATCGAGATCGGCGATGCGGGCGATCACGTCGCCGCGCCGCACGGTGGTGCCTTCCTGGAGGACGACCCAGGTAAGGACGCCGGCGCGGTCCGAGCGGGTGGTGGCGAGGTCGAGCAGGCGCTGGGCGTCGTCGCGCTCCTTGCGCAGCGTCGCCAGATCGAGCCCGACCCCTGCCAGCTGCGCGTCGGTCGAACGGCCGGTCTGCGCGACCGACCCCTGAAGCTGCGCGAGCTGGATCTGCGCCTTTTTCGCCTCGACCTCGGATGCTTTGAAGGTCTGCTCCGAAACGAGCCCCTCGGCGCGCAGCTTGCGGTTCTGCTCCAATCGGTAGGCGAGCGCCTCGACGTCCAGCTTCTGAGCCTCGATCTGACCGCGCAGATCGTTGAGGCTCCGCTCCAGGTTGATCCGGAGCTGCTCCTGCTCGTTGGCCTTGCGGGCGAGCTGATCCTCGAGCTTCCCGAGGTCGAGCCGGGCGGCCGACGTATCGAGCGCGAGGATCGGATCGCCCGCCTTGACCAGATCCCCCGGCCGCTTGAGCACCTTCTCGACGCGCGCCTCGACTGGGCTGGAAATCACCCCTTCGAACGCCGGCACCACCGTCCCCGCAGCCTCGACGATCCCCTCGACCGGCCCGCGGTCCACCGTCCCCGTGCGGATCTGCTCCCGCGCCACCGCCGGCCGCAACCATCCCGGCAGCAGGATCACCACCACCACGCCGATCGCCGCCGCTCCCACTCCAACGACCGCCTTGCGTCCCAGGCGGCGATATCGATAACTGGTTTCCAGCTCACGGTCCATGGTCATAGCTCCCTCGCGGTCGAGGGGCTATGGAGCACGGGGTGTGCCAAAGGCTAAGTTGTTGATTTGGATGAGATTAGGGCCAAATGAAGGGACTTGGGATCGTCCGGGGGTGGACGGGGGTGTTCGGAAATGGACGGTGAACAGAGGTCTTGGGATGGCGAGGCGTGACATCCTACAAAGGCGACGCGGTGCGGAAGAGGAGAACCCACAATGCCCAAACATGCGACAGCCAAAATCGAGGATGTCGAACTGAAGAGGAGAGAGCCCGCTTCGGCGGAGGAGATGGAGCATCGCGAGGAGACCGCTGCTCTGCTCCTCGCTCTCCGAGACCGGCCGGTTACCGAAGACGAGAAGGAGCTCGCCCGGGAGTTGAAGGCGGCCATCGAGTGGGACCGACCGAGGTTCCGCTGAACGATGCCGGTCCCTCTTCTCCTCGACAGCACCATCCTTTCAGGCCTGATCCCCTATTGTAAATCCTCCGTCTCCCTCACACCCGTTCCAACGTCATCCACATCCCTCCCTTAGCCCGCAGCGACGTCCCCGCCTTGAGATCGATGTGATACCCGGGCGCCAGGTGCGGCCGGTAGCGCTGGGCGACCATGGCCAGGATGAGCTGCATCTCCATCATCGAGAGATGGCGGCCGATGCACATCCGCGGGCCGGTGCCGAAGGGGATGTAGGTGTGGCGCGCGCGGGCGGCGACGGCGGCGGGCTCGAAGCGCTCCGGGTGGAAGGCTTCGGGCAGAGTCCAATAGTCTGGATGCCGGTGGGTGGCGTAGGGGCAGATCAGGATCTGGGAGCCGGAAGGGATCGTGTAGCCGCCGATCCGGTCCTCGTCGCGAGAGGTGCGGTTGAGGAACCAGAAGGGCGGATAGAGGCGCATCGACTCGTGGGCCACCTGCGAGGTATAGGTGAGTCGCGCCAGCTCCTCGAACGTCGGCGTGCGGCCGCCGAGCACCGCCGCCAGCTCTTCGTGCAGCGTTTCGTCCACGCCGGGATGCTCGTCGAGCAGATGCCAGGTCCAGGTCAGCGAATCGGCCGTCGCCTCGTAGCCGCCGAACAGGGTGACCATCACCTCGTCGCGGATCTCGCGGTCGGTCATCCCCTCGCCCGTCTCCTCGTCGCGCGCCGCCAGCAGCATGCCGAGCAGGTCGTCGACGTCCTGGCCGCTCTTGCGGCGCTCCGCGATGATCCGGTAGACCATCGTCTCCAGCGTCGCCACCGCCTCGCGCGTGGCGCGCTGATGGGGCAGCGGGAACTTCTCCGGCAGGAAATAGGTGGCCATGCGGATCGTGATCTGTTCCAGCGCCGTGCAGAAGCAGCGCGCCATGATTTCGAGCTCGCGGTCGTCGACGCTCAGGCTGAACATGGTCTTGACGATGATCCCGAGCGTCAGCGACATCATCTCCTCGCCGATCTCGAACGGCTGACCGGAGTCCGCGATCGCGTCCCACCCCGCCAGCCGCCGCTCGACCACGCCGGTCATGACCGGCACCAGCGCGGCGATCCGGCGATGGGCGAAGGCCGGCTGCATGAGGCGCCGCTGCCGCCGCCAGCTCTCCCCCTCGTTGACCACCAGACCGTTGCCGAACAGAAAGCGGGTGCGCTCGAAGACGTCCCCCTTCCAATAGTTCTCGTGGTTCTCCACCAGGACGTGATGGATGTGCTCGGGCAGTGTGACCAGATAGATCTTGCCGAAGCCCAGATCCAGGCAGACCAGGTCGTTGTGCTCGACCATCATCCGGGTACAGAACCGGACCGGATTGGCCAGCAGGCTGGGAAGCGCTCCCACCACCGGGTATTCGTGCGGATGGGGAGGCAGCGCGGCGGCGATGGGAGAATCCAGGATCGGTCGTTCACTCTTCGTGGTCATTTCTCTCCCTCCTGATCGGTCTGTAGCTTTGACTTCTGAATAGGCATTTTCGCAATTGGCGTGCCAGAAGCCCCGACGCGGCTCTGCCGAGGAGACGAGCGCGATTCCGCTTGCGAATCGCGGTGGACGGCTCGCAAAACCGCCCGTCTGACACTCCCATAAAAAGTGTCAGAACCGGCTGACAGATTGTGACGGAGAAGACCGCCTCCGACCGGATTCCGCGACGGGCGCCCGGAGGGGCAGCGGCGGGTGGCCCCATTTATGCTTGTTCAAACATGTTGGTAGTTATGGTTGTTGTGCCGCATCTGTAGGTTTTGGGGGACGCGGGACCCACATCCCGCGAGGAGGTTCTCATGCAGTTTATCGTTTGTGCGGAGGAGTCGCGGGTCCACTATTCCAACTCTCTGAGTCTCTGGGGACACCGGTTGAACAAGGCGGCCGCCGTGGTCGGCCTCATCACCGTGGCAGCTCTGGAAGGGGGAGTCGCGGAGGGGGCTGGATCGATCACCCATGGCAACGCTTACGGCGAGCAACTCTCGCTGACGCTTCAGACGCTGCTCACCAACATCCAGGCTTCGTCCGGCCCCTTGCCGTCGGTGTCCGGAGACACCACACCTTTCAATCAGGACGCGACGACCCTTTCAGTCAGCGTCGGCCTCGGCGGTCAAGGTACCGTCCTTCGCACCGGCCTTCTCCTGAGCCATACCGACTCCTCGGCGCCCACCCAGGTGTCGTCCAATGCCACCGTGCACAATCTCGGGGTTTCGCTGCTCCCGGCGGCGCCTCTGCTGAGCCTCCAGGCCGACGAGGTGCAGTCCAGCGCCGCCATCGGCGGCGCGTGTGGCGCTCTCACCACCACCGGCTCCTCGAACCTGGCGAACGCCGGCCTCGGCGGCACGCTCGGTCTGGGATTGAAGGTC
>DATBAW010000115.1:0-12530 GCA_036271335.1 Thermoanaerobaculia bacterium | reverse complement strand
CGACCGCAACTACCCCCTTCGCCCCCTGCTCGCCGCGCCCGACCCGGACGCCGCCCTCGACGCCGAGATCCTCCGCGTCCTCCAGGAGAAGCCGGCCGAGCACAACCTCACCCAGGGCGACTACGGCAACCTGATGAGCTTTATGCAGATCGGCGGGTAGGGCGCCCGCTCCCCCGCCCGGACCCTCACCCCCGGCCCCCTCTCCCGGTGAGGGAGGGGGGCGGGGGACGGGAGAAGAGGGCCGGGGTGATGAGGGCCAACCCCGCCGAGTCCCGATCGGGCCCGCTTCCTGCACAGAGCAGGTGACCGGGAAGCCTCCCCCCCTGGCCTTCGCAGGGCTGTGATAGCTTTCCCGCCCGTCCCATGACCCATCCAGCGGCCTCTCCTCACACCGGCAAACGCGAGCTCCTGGGCCTCTCCCTCGGCGCCCTCGGCATCGTCTATGGCGACATCGGCACCAGCCCGCTCTATTCGCTGCGCGAATGCTTCCACGGCGAGCACGGCGTGCCCCCCTCCCACGGCAACGTGCTCGGGGTGCTGTCGCTCGTCTTCTGGGTGCTGATCGTCACCATCTCCATCAAGTACCTGGTCTTCGTGATGCGCGCCGACAACCGGGGCGAGGGGGGGATCCTGGCGCTGCTGGCGCTGGTGCCGCGGAAGCTCCGGCGGGCCGGGCCGGAGGGGCGCTGGATCCTGGTCGCCCTCGGCATCTTCGGCGCCGCGCTGCTCTACGGCGACGGCATGATCACGCCGGCGATCTCGGTGCTCTCGGCGGTCGAGGGACTGTCGGTCGCGACCCCCTTCTTCAATCCCTACGTGGTGCCGATCACGCTGGTCATCCTGTTCATCCTGTTCCTGATCCAGCGGCGGGGCACGGGGGGCATCGGCGCCCTGTTCGGCCCGGTGATGATCCTCTGGTTCGCGGTGCTGGCGGTGCTCGGCGTGATCTGGACCGCGCGGGTGCCGTCGGTGCTCGCCGCCATCAACCCCTGGCACGCCGTGCGCTTCTTCGTCTACAACCGCTGGCAGGGCTTCCTGGTGCTCGGCTCGGTCTTCCTGGTGGTCACCGGCGGCGAGGCACTCTACGCCGACATGGGGCACTTCGGGCGGCGGCCGATCCGCATCGCCTGGTTCACCCTGGTGCTCCCGGCGCTGCTGCTCAACTATTTCGGCCAGGGAGCGCTGCTGCTCAACCATCCGGACGCCGCCCAGAACCCCTTCTTCGAGCTCTCCGGCCGGCTCGGCCCCGCCTGGATCCTCTACCCGATGGTGGTGCTGTCGACGGTGGCCACGATCATCGCCTCGCAGGCGGTGATCTCGGGCGCCTTCTCGCTCACCCGCCAGGCCGTGCAGCTGGGCTACATGCCGCGGATCAAGATCGTGCACACCTCGCTGAAGGAGATCGGTCAGATCTACATCCCGTCGATCAACTGGCTGCTGATGTTCGCCACCTTCGGCCTGGTGCTCGGCTTCCGCGAGTCGACCCGCCTGGCGGCGGCCTACGGCGTGGCGGTGACGGCGACGATGGTGATCACCACGATCCTCGCCTACGTCGTCGCCCGCCAGGTCTGGGGGTGGCCGCGGTGGGCGGTGGCGCCGGTGACCGCCTTCTTCCTCCTGGTCGACGTCTCCTTCTTCGGCGCCAACATCATCAAGGTGGAGGACGGCGGCTGGTTCCCGCTGCTGGTCGGCATCGGGGTCTACACGCTGATGTCGACCTGGAAGAAGGGGCGGCAGATCCTCGCCACCCGCCTGCAGGAGGACTGCCTGCCGCTCGAGAGCTTCATCGCGCAGGTGCGCCCGGACTCGCCGGCGCGGGTCCCCGGCACCGCCATCTTCCTCGCCCGCGACCCCAACGGCACGCCCCCCTCCCTCCTCCACAACCTCAAGCACAACAAGGTGCTGCACTCCAAGGTGGTGGTGCTGACGCTGATCACCGAGGAGGTGCCGACCATCCCGGGCACCGAGACGATCGAGATCCAGCCGCTCGGCAAGGAGTTCTACCGCGTCCTCGCCCGCCACGGCTTCATGCAGACGCCGGAGGTGCCGGAGGTGCTCGCCCAGCTGCGCGAGAAGGGGCTCGACCTCAACCTGATGTCGACCACCTTCTTCCTCAGCCGCGAGACGCTGATCCCGAGCAAGGCTCCGGGGATGGCGATCTGGCGCGAGAAGCTGTTCGCCACCATGGTCCGCAACGCCCAGCGGCCAACCGAGTTCTTCCAGATCCCGGTCAACCGGGTGGTGGAGCTGGGGCTGCAGGTGCGGCTGTAGATTTCGTTCCGGAAGCTTCCAAACGCCAATGGGAGCTGCCATCGGAAAATGGGAGCTGCCATGAGGAAATGGGAGCTGCCATCGGCGTAAAGAAGCTCCCATCCCCTCCTGGCAGCTCCCAACGGAAAATATAAGCTCCCATCGGCGCATGGAAGCTCCCATTCCCTTTCGGCAGCTTCCATTGGCGTTTGGCAGCTCCCAAAGGCCTATGGAAGCTCCCAATGGCGCAAAGAAGCTCCCGTTTCATTTTGGAAGCTCCCATTGGCGTTTGGCAGCTCCCATTGGCGTTTGGAAGCTCCCAACGGCGCAAAGAAGCTCCCATTTCATTTTGGAAGCTTCCAACGGAAATTGGAAGCTCCCATTGCCTTATGGCAGCTCCCGGCTCAGTGCACCTCGCCCATCAGCCGCTTGAGCGGGCGGATCAGGAGCACGGCGATCACCGTGAACAGCATGCAGACGGCGAAGACGGCGAGGAAGATCCGCGGCAGCGGGAACTTCTCGAAGACGCCGGCGACCCGCCCGCCGATCAGGTTGCCCAGCGAGGTGGCGAGAAACCAGATGCCCAGGGTCTGGCTGACGATCCGTTGCGGCGCCAGCTTCGTCATCGTCGAAAGGCCGACCGGGCTCAGGCAGAGCTCGCCGATGGTGTGCAGGAGATAGACCGAGATCAGCCACCCCGGGCTCACCCGCGCGCCCTGGGGGCCGGAGGCCAGCGCCGCCCCCACCATCACCAGGAACCCGGCGCCGACGAAGAACAGCCCGGAGGCGAACTTGGAGGGGCTCGACGGCTCGGCGCGACGGCGGCCCAGCGCCAGCCAGAGCCAGGCGAACACCGGCGCCAGCATCCAGATGAACGCCGAGTTGACCGCCTGCAGCCAGCTCGCGGGATAGCTCCAGCCGAAGATCGAATTGCGCGTCAGGCGGTCGGCGAAGAGGTTGAGCGTCGAGCCCGCCTGCTCGAAGGCGGACCAGAACAGGGACGCGAACAGGAAGAACGCCAGGATCGCCCAGAGGTGCTTGCGCTCCTGGGGGGTCCAGGAGAGGCTGAACAGATAGCCGAAATAGGCGAGCGCGATCGCCGGCAGCGCGTAGCCGGCGAAATCGCTGACCTTGGACATGCTGACCCGCATCATCACCGCGGCGGCGACCAGCAGGACGAAGACGCCGCAGGCGATCAGCAGGTTGCGCCAGTCCCTGGCGCGGCCCGGCCGCTCCGCCGCCGAGGGAGGAAGCCCGACGTCGCCCAGGCGCCGGCTGCCGAGGACGTACTGGATGACGCCGAGGGTCATGCCGATGGCGGCCGCGCCGAAGCCCCAGTGCCACTGGTTCGCCAGGTCGAAGCCATGGCTCTGGAGGAAGGCGCGGAACTGGACGCTCTGCGCCAGATAGCCGCAGACCAGCGGCGAGATGAACGCGCCGATGTTGATCCCCATGTAGAAGATCGAGAAGCCGGCGTCGCGCCGCGCGTCCTCCGGCGAGTAGAGGCCGCCGACCATGCTGCTGACGTTCGGCTTGAGCAGGCCGGTGCCGCTGACGATCAGGAACAGCCCCAGCCAGAAGAAGATCTCGTTGTGGAAGGTCAGGCTGACGTGCCCGAAGGCGATCACGATGCCGCCGATCAGCACGCTCCGCCGCTGTCCGAGCAGGCGGTCGGCGATCCAGCCGCCGGGGAGCGAGGTGAGGTAGGCGAGCGCGGTGTAGAGCCCGTAGACCGGCCCCGCCTTGGCGGTGGTCCAGCCCAGGCCGCCGTCGACGACGGCGGCGGTCATGAAGAGGACCAGGATCGCCCGCATCCCGTAGTAGCTGAAACGCTCCCACATCTCGGTGAAGAAGAGCGTCGACAGCCCGGCGGGGTGGCCGAAGAAGCCGCGGCCCAAGTCGGGGAGGGCGTCGCCGCCGTGCATGCCGGTCACCGGATCGGCGATTTCCAGATCAGAGGTCTTGACCATGTCACCACCTGGGAAGAAGGCTGACGTTTCCTGTCCTCATGGCCTGCTGTCGATTGTCAGACGCGCGAGCTTACCGCACCCCGGGGAGCAATCCCAGTGCCACCGGCGGGACGGTGGAAGAGCCCCGTCGCACCGTCTTTTTCAGAGGACGGCCGCGGTGGGGAGAGCGTTCTCTCCAGAGGTCGGCCCGCCGCGGCTCTCCTGGGGAGAGGCCATGGCACCTCCCTTGCTCTCTATGGAAAGCGGTTACGAGAAGTACCCATCTACCCGCGGCCGAGCATCGCCGCGCGGCACCCTGGGGGAAGTCGGGCGCCCCCGCCCGGCTTCCCTTCCCTCCTCCTGATTCGAGCCGCGGCCGGCATATATGATCGCAGCTCTTTCTGGAGGAGCCCGCCGATGAACCCCACCGATCCGTTGCCGATCCTGCGCGATTCGATCGCCGAGGTCGACCGCGCCCTGCTGGAGCTGCTGCGCCGCCGCATGGACCTGGCCGCCGAGGTGGGGCGCGTCAAGGCCGCCGCCGACCTGCCGGTGGTGGTGGCCGACGTCGAGGACCGCGTGCTCGGCCGCGCCCGCCAGCACGCCGAGGCGTGCGGGGTGTCGGAAGAGGTGATGGCGGAGGTCTTCCAGGCGATCATCCGCGGCTCGGTCGAGCGCCAGTACCGGGTCGGGATCTCGCTGCGCGAGCAGCGCGGCGAGCGGGTGCTGATCGTCGGCGGCGCCGGCGGCATGGGCGGCTGGTTCCGCGGCTTCCTCGAGCTGGCCGGCCATGGCGTCGACTTCGCCGATCCCACCCTCGGCACCCTCCCCCGCTCTCCCGGCCGTTTCGCGGGGCTGGCGGAGGTGCCCGACCTCGACGTCTACGGCGCCATCCTGATCGCGGTGCCGCTCGCCCTCACGGCCGGCGTGCTGGCGGAGGTGGTGGCGCGGGGCCCGCGCGGGCTGGTGGTGGAGATCGCCTCGATCAAGGAGCCGCTGTCGCCCGTCCTCGCCGGCGCCCGCGAGCGCGGCGTGCGGGCCTTCGCCCTGCACCCGATGTTCGGGCCGGGGAAGTCGTTCTATGAGCCGCTGACCTTCGTCCTCGCCGCCCAGGGCGATCCGGCCGCCGAGAAGGCCGAGATCGCGGCGCTCCTCTCTCACCCCTACACCAAGGTGGTGGCGGTCCCCTTTCCCCATCACGACCGGCTGATGGGCTGGCTGCTGGGGCTCGCCCATCTCTCCAACATCCTGTTCGGCGCCACCATCGCCCGGTCGGGCATCGAGCCCGAGGAGCTGCGCGCCTGCGCCTCGACGACCTTCAACCGGCAGGCGGCCACGGCGAGCGTGGTGCTCGCCGAGAACCCCGACCTCTACCTCGACATCCAGCACCTCAACCCCCACCGCCACGAGGTCTACGCGGCCACCCGCGAGGCGCTGGCCCAGATCGAGCGGCAGGTCGAGGCGCACGACCGCGAGGCCTTCCGGCAGACCTTCGACGGGGCGCTGCGGGCGCTGACGCGGGAAGGCTGAAGCGCGAAGAGGCCCGTAGGGGCGCAGCATGCTGCGCCCTCAACCTTGCCATAACGGAAAAGGGCGCAGCATGCTGCGCCCCTACGGACCCGGTCTTCTCCCTCTTCTCCCGGTGAGGGAGGGGGGTGGGGACGGGAGAAGAGGGTCGGGGTGATGAGGGCTCTACCCCAGCGCCTGCTCGAGATCCGCGATCAGATCCTCCGGGTGCTCAAGGCCGACCGAGACGCGGATCAGCTCCGGCGCCGCGCGCGAGCCGGGGCCCTCGCTGGTGGCGCGGTGCTCGATCAGGCTCTCGGTGCCTCCCAGCGAGGTGGCGCGGGTGAACAGGCGCGTCCGCCCCACCGCCCGCAGCGCCGCCTCCCGCCCTCCCGCGACACGGAAGGAGAGCATGCCGCCGAAGGCGGACATCTGGCGGCGGGCGATCTCGTGGCCGGGGTGCGAGGGGAGCCCCGGATAGTGGACGGCCGCGACGGCCGGCAGGGCTTCGAGGGCCTGCGCCACGGCGAGCGCGGAGGCGCTCTGGACCGCCACCCGGCAGGCGAGGGTGCGCACGCCACGCAGCACCAGCCAGTCGTTGAACGGCGAGGCGACCGCGCCGAGGATGTGGCGCAGATGGGCCACCTTTTCCCACAGCTCGTCGCGACGGGCGAACACCAGCGCTCCCCCCTGGACATCGCTGTGGCCGCCGAAATACTTGGTGGTGGAATGGAGCACGACGTCGGCGCCCTGTTCGATCGGGCGCTGGAGCACGGGTGAGGCGAAGGTGTTGTCGACCACGGTCAGCGCACCGGCGGCGCGGGCGAGGGCGGCGGCGGCGGCCAGGTCGGTCACCTTGAGCAGAGGGTTGGAGGGCGTCTCCAGCCAGACCAGGCGGGTCTCCGGCCGGAGGGCCGCCGCCAGGGCGGCGAGGTCGTCCATCGCCACGGCGTCCGAGCGGATCCCCCAGTTGGGGAGGACCTCCTCGGCGGCGGCGCGGAAGCCGTAGTAGACGTCGTCGGGGAAGACCACGTGGGAACCCGGCGGCAAGGCCTGAAGGAGCGTGACGCCGGCCGCCATGCCGGAGGCGAAGACCAGCGCCGCCGCCCCCCCTTCGAGCGGGAAGAGCGCCTCCTCGAGCTGCTCCTGGTTGGGGTTCGAGTCGCGGATGTAGCTGTGGCCGCCGATCAGGACGCTCTCCGGATCGCGGGCGAAGGTGGTCGAGAGATGGATGGGAGGGGCGACCGATCCGGTCGAGGGATCGATCCGGTGGCCGGCGTGCACCGCGCGGGTCTCGAATCTCATGGCCGCTGAGACTAGCGCGGAAGGGGGAAGGCCAGAAAGAGGGGGACAAGAAAGGGGCCGCCGGCGGACGGCGGCCCCTCGGGACCAGGATCGGAGAGACTAGGGATTCTCGTCCGAGTCGTCGTCGCCGTTGTCCAGAACCTTGTGGCCGGCCGGCGTGAGCCAGCCCTCGTCCTGGAACACCTGCCGGGTGAGGTCGACGTTGTGGGTCAGGTCCTGGTTGATCGCCGGCTCCATCAGGAGGTTGGGGTTGGCGATCGTGTCCCAGTGCGAGACCGAGGACCCCTGCTGCAGCGGGTTCGGGGCGTAGAGGAGCATCCGGTGCTTGGCGTCGGCGCCGGAGAGGACCTTGGTGTTGACGCCGATCGTGGCCTGGGCGGTGCCGCCGTGCGCCAGCGACGCCCGCAGCTTGGTGCCGTCCGCCAGGCTGACCCGCACCGACGGGATGGTGATCGTCGCATCCGTGCCGGACATGCCGGCCGGCGGCGAGCCGGCGACGTTGTCGACGATGATGACGCCGATGGCGCCGGCATCCTGGGCGTTCTTCACCTTCACGGTGAAGCTGCAGACGCCGCGGTCGATGAGGGCGATCTTGGTGCGCAAGTTGGTGGAGATCGCCGAGCAGCCGTCCGTCGTGGTGGACACGCCGCCCGGGCCGTCCTCGTCGGCGTCGATCGCGATGGCGACGTTGCCGTGCACGCCGCGGGCGCTGAGCGGCGGACCGAACAGCGCGGTGCCGACGCGGAGGGCGCCGAGCGAGGCGGGCTTGGTGACCGTGACCTGCGGCGTGCCCCCCTGCAGCGTGTGGGGAACGGCGGCGGTGACGGCGGCGCCGGTCCACACCAGCCGGTTGGTGTCGACGCTGGCGGCGGCGCGCTGGCCGTTGGTCATCTTGGTGAGAGCCTTGTTGTTGCCGGTGTCCAGCATGAAGGTCTCATAGACGTCCTGATGCCCCTCGAGCTGCGCGCCGCTCGTGATGTCGTAGAACGAGGAGAAGCCGAGGCCGTGCGACATCTCGTGGAGCAGCACGGTGACCAGGTCGATGTTGCTGCCGTGGTTGTCGTCCAGGCCGTAGTACCAGCTCAGGGTCGACAGGCAGTTCGTCGTGCCGAGGTCGCCGTTGAAGAAGGCGATGATGTCGTCGGCGTCGGAGTTGGTCGGGCCGGGCGACAGGTCGGCGCCCGCCATCTTGTTGGCCAGCGCCACGTGGTACCAGGTGCCCTTCAGCTTGGCGTGCGGAAAGTCCCTGAAGATCTGGATCGGCGCCGTCGAGCCCAGGACGCCGCTGTTGGCGTCGCAGGGGAGCGCCGCGAAGGAGGCCTGGACGTTGATGGGAACCGTGCTGTCCAGGATGTTCCCCCAGAAGTCGGCCGCGTACTGGAACGCGATCAGCCGCTGCTCGCCGACCGTGGTGCCGGTGTTGCCGCCGACCGGCGTGGCGGGGGTGGGATCGTTGAAGCCGGTGCCCGGGGCATCGGTGTTGACGACCACCAGGGTCGCCGCGCCGAAGGCGGGGGCGGCGAGGAGGAGCGCCAGGGCGCCGGAGGCGAGGAGCTGAGTCCGCCGGAGCATCACTTGTCCTCGTACGCCGGAGCGGCGGGAACGGAGGTGGAAAGGGCCTTGGCGGCGGCGGGAGCGGTGGTGCAGAACGTGCTGAACGTGCCGTCCGGCTGGATCTGGCCCACCAGGACGTTCAGGAACGAGCCATCGAGGGTGAGGGCGACGGTGCCGTCCGGCCACTCCTGAATCCCCGGCTTGGCGGTCGAAGCCCGCTTGCTCATCGCCAGGATGCCGGCGATGACGGCCGGCGACGCGATGGTCTTGGCCGGCTTGGCGGCCGGAGCGGCAGGAGCCGCGGCATCGGCGGCGAACGCCGGCGCCGCGAAGCTCAGGACCGTCGCCGTGGCGAGGCCCAGGGCCGCGAAACGAACACTCTTCCCATACTTTTTGATCATCGAACCTTCCTTCCTGCAGGGTTGATCGCGGAAATCCACGTCTCAAGTCCGGTCCTAAGCTTAACGCCAAGCGGACGGAACGAGAAGAAGTGGAGGGTCGCTGAGGGGGGATAACAGCGGAACCGGCTTAAAAATTTACATCTTTCCCGGTTCCGGCCTTCTCTTCCTACTCCAGCCGCTCGACCGCGTAGCCGCTCTGGCGCAGGGCGCGGCGCAGCGACTCGATGTGATCGGCGTTGCGGGTCTCGATGATGGCGTCCACCTGGGCTTCCCAGAAGCCGGCGTGCATGAACACGCGGTCGTGCTGGATGGCCTTGACGTTGCCGCCATGGCCGGAGATCACCTGGAGCATCTCGGCCAGACCCCCCGGCCGGTCGGGGACGTGGGTGCGGAAGCGCACCAGGCGGTGGCTCTCGACCATGAAGCGGTCGATGATCCGCGACAGCATGGCGATGTCGATGTTGGCGCCGGAGAGGATCATCACCACGTGCCGCCCCGCCGCCGCCGGGATGCGGTGGCGGACGAGGGCGGCCAGCGTGGCCGCGGCCGCCCCCTCCGTCGAGGTCTTGCCGGTCTCGAGGAGACGGATGACGGCGCTCCGGATCTCGTCCTCGGAGACCGTGCAGATGCCGTCCACGTAGCGCTGGATGTGCTCGAAGGTGTTCTCGCCCGGCCGCTTGACGGCGATGCCGTCGGCCAGCGACCTCTCCACCGGGGCGTGGACGACCTTGCCCGCCTTGAAGCTCTGGGCCATGGCGGGCGCGGCGTCGGTCTGGACGCCGTAGATGCGGACCGAGGGCTTCTTCTCCTTCACCGCCGCGGCGACCCCGGAGATCAGCCCGCCGCCGCCGACCGGGACGACGATCACCTCCACCTCCGGCGTCTGCTCCAGGATCTCGAGGCCGATCGTCCCCTGCCCCGCCATCACCGCCTCGTCGTCGAAGGGGTGGATGAAGACCAGCCCCCGCTCGCGCTCCAGCCGCCGCGCCGCCTCGTAGGCGTCGTCGAACAGCTCCCCCTCCAGCTCGACGATGCCGCCGAGCCGCCGGGTGTTCTCGACCTTGATCAGCGGCGTGGTGATCGGCATCAGGATGGTGGACAGCACCCCGAGGCTCGTGGCGCTGTAGGCCACTCCCTGGGCATGGTTGCCGGCCGAGGCCGCGATCACGCCCCGCCGCGACGCCTCGGGACAGAGGGAAGCGATCTTGTTGTAGGCGCCCCGGACCTTGAAGGAGCCGGTGAGCTGGAGGTTCTCGTACTTGAACCAGGCGTGCAGCCCGAGCTCGTTCGAGAAAGCCCTGGAGAGCTGACAGGGGGTCTGCTGGATCACCCCGGCGATCCGTTCGCGCGCTTGTTCGATGTCTTGCAGAGTGATCAAATTCGTCGCCTCTCGGGAGCGGATCGGACGGCTCCCTCAAGACGAGAAACCCCGGCTCCATCAACTTAGGTGACGGGCCGGGGCAAAGTCGGGACTCGTGGGGAATAGATCAGCGCACTGTCAAGATCTTATTTCTGCGGCGAGGCGACCACGGCGACCTCCTGGACCATCGCCGCCGCCGCTCTCTTCCCCTCGGCCTCCTGGACGTAGCTCGCCCGCTGCAGGAGCGCCTCGGCGAGGCTGGAGCGGACCTGGCCCGCCATCCGGCCGTCGAGCTGCACCGCCTTGCCGAAGGCCACGCGGGCGGCGTCCATGTCCCCCTTGAGGGCCAGGAGGGTGCCCAACTGGTCGTACGCCTTCGCCTGGTCGGGGGCGGCGGTGTAGAGCGTCGCCGCCATCCGCGTCACCTGGACCGCGGCTTCGTACTGGCGGGCGCCGCTGTAGGCGCGGCCGACGCCGAGCAGGCAGGCGGGACAGGGGCCGCCGGCGAGCTCGCTGGCGCGCTCGAACTCGGTGGAGGCCGCCTTGAACTCCCGCTGCTGGATGAGACGCTCCGCGCGGTCCATGGCACGCGCGGCATCGTCCCGCACCCCGGACTCCTGGGCCCGGACAGCGGACGCGAGGGTGAACAGAGCCAGGGCTCCGACGACCGGCAGGAGGGAACGGTTGCGGGATGGGTGCGTCATGGTCGTAACTCCTTGTTGTTGCTCAGCTTGACGGTACGTTCTACGCTGCCGGCCCGGCCTTGGGAGCTCGCCCGCCGCGGGGTGCCAAACGCTAAAAGCAACGAGCGTGCCAACCTTGCCCCGATCGGAGCCGCCACGGTAAGTGGCACTCTTCTTGCTCGCTGTTCTTGGTAAGAGGCCCTCGCACGACGCCTCCAGCGTCCCATCGAATCATTCATCCAGGTAGAAGGAGAGGATCATGAAAAAGAACACGAACCGCCTCGCCATGGCCGCCAGCTTCGCCGGTCTCCTCGCCGTCGCCCCCGCCCTCGTCGCCCAAGCGGGCTCCATGAGCGCCTCCGGCAGCATGGCGAATCCGAAGTCGATGTCGAAGATGAGCTCCGGCGACACCAAGTTCATGAAGGAAGCCGCGATGGGCGGCATGGAGGAGGTCGATCTCGGCAAGCTGGCGGCGCAGAAGGCCGCCAGCGCGGACGTCAAGAGCTTCGCCCAGAAGATGGTCGACGACCACTCGAAGGCCAACGACCAGCTCATGCAGCTCGCTACCCAGAAGGGCGTGACCCTGCCGACGGGGATGTCCTCCGACGAGAAGAGCGCCACGGCCAAGCTCGACAAGCTCTCCGGCGCCGACTTCGACAAGGCCTACGTCAGCATGATGGTCAAGGACCACAAGAAGGACGTCGCCGACTTCCAGAAGGAAGCCAAGAGCGGCAAGGACTCCGACCTCAAGAGCTGGGCATCGACCACCCTGCCCACCCTCCAGGACCACCTCAAGATGATCCAGGGGATCTCCGCCACCATGCCCAGCGGCATGATGAAGCACTAGCCTTTCGAGGTTCCGAGAGGGCACGGTCCGCCGTGCCCTCTCCCCTTCCCCACTTCGCTACAATTTCCCGACCGACTAGAATCGCCGCATGATCGATGGTTCCCTGGACCGGCTCCCCCGGACGCGCGCGGCGATCGCGGCGGGGATCCGCGACGGTCTCCACCTCGGCGCGCAGCTCTATGCCTCGCTGCAGGGCCAAGCCGTGGCCGACGCGGCGCTGGGCGAGAACCGTCCGGGCGAGCCGCTCACCCGCGGCCACCTGATGCTCTGGCTCTCCGCCACCAAGCCGGTGCCGGCGGTGGCCCTCGCCCAGCTCTGGGAGCGCGGGCTGCTCGAGCTCGACGACCCGGTCGCCCTGCACGTCCCCGAGTTCGCGGCCCAGGGCAAGGAGGGGATCACCCTGCGCCACCTCCTCACCCACACCGGCGGCATCCGCATGCTCGACACCGGCTGGCCCCGGCTCCCCTGGGACGAGATCATCGCCAGGATCTGCGCCATGCGCCCCGAGCCCCGCTGGGTCCCGGGGCAGAAGGCGGGCTATCACCAGGCGTCGAGCTGGTTCATCCTCGGCGAGGTGATCCAGCGGGTATCCGGCCGCCCCTTCTCCGCCTACGTCCGGGAGGAGATCTTCGCGCCGCTCGGCATGGACGACTCCTGGATCGGCATGCCGCCCGA
>DATBAW010000114.1:0-5109 GCA_036271335.1 Thermoanaerobaculia bacterium | reverse complement strand
CCCACCGGCAAGGCGATCGCCCGCTTCGGCACCAAGTCGCAGGGGCAGGGGCACGAGACCACCTACGCCCAGATCGTCGCCGAGGAGCTGGGCATTCCGGCGGCGCACATCCAGGTCGAGGAGGGGGACACCGACACCGCTCCCTATGGCCTCGGCACCTACGCCAGCCGCTCGACGCCGACCGCCGGCGCCGCCGCGGCGGTTGCGGCGCGGAAGATCCGCGCCAAGGCGAAGAAGATCGCCGCCTACCTGCTGGAAGTGAGCGAGGAAGACCTCGAATGGGAGGTCGGCAAGTTCTCCGTCAAGGGCGCGCCGCAGAAGTCGAAGACCATCCAGGAGCTGGCCTTCGCGGCCTACACCAACCATCCGCCGGGCATGGAGGCGGGCCTCGAGGCGGTCGACTACTACGATCCGCCGAACCTCACCTTCCCCTTCGGCAGCTACATCTGCGTCGTGGACATCGACCGCGGCACCGGCGCCGTCAAGGTCCGCCGCTTCCTGGCGATCGACGACTGCGGCAACATCATCAATCCGATGATCGTCAACGGCCAGATCCATGGCGGCCTGAGCATGGGGCTGGCGCCGGCCCTCTTCGAGGAGATCAGCTACGACGAGAACGGCAACATCTCGGGCGGCAGCTTCATGGACTACCTGGTGCCCACCGCCATGGAGACGCCGAGCTGGGAGACCGACAAGACGATCACTCCCTGCCCCCACCATCCGCTGGGCGCCAAGGGCGTCGGCGAATCGGCCACCGTCGGCGCCCCACCCGCGATCGTCAACGCCGTCGTCGACGCGCTGGCCCACCTCGGGGTGACGCACATGGAGATCCCGATGACGCCCGAGCGGGTGTGGAACGTCCTGAAGGAGAAGGGGGCGGCGCTGTAGGCGGGAAGGAGTATACTCCCGGTTATAGTCATGGCGACCAGCATCCACATCCCCAAGCCTCTCCTGGACGCGGTCGACCGGAAAGCCCGGGCGCTCAAGATGAGTCGGAATCGCTTGATCGTCCGGGCTCTCGAGAGAGAGCTGAAGCCAGGAGTGGACTGGTCCCCGGGTTTCTTCGAGCGGCTGGCCGCGGTCGAGCCTGAGACCGTGGCTGCCGTCGACGAGATGCTGTCCTCAGTGCGCAAAGCACGAACATCGAAGCCGCCGAGGCGCTTTTGAAGTTCGTTCTCGACACGAACGTGGTCTCGGCGCTCATGAAGGGCGATCCTCGCGTGATCGAGAGGCTCCATAGGAGAGGCAAGGACGAGGTTAGCGTTCCCCAGCCTGTGCTGGCGGAGATCGCCTACGGGATCGAACGGCTCCCGAAATCCAAGCGAAAGGAAGAGTTGCGGGAGCGCTTCGACCTGGTGCGCTCCGAGCTCGCCCGGTCAGACTGGACCGACGAAGTCAGCGAATCCTTCGGACACATCAAGGCAACGCTGGAAAAGAAGGGGAGACGGATCGAAGACTTCGACGCCGCGATCGCGGCCCATGCGTTCGCCAGAGACGCGGTTCTGGTGACGGCGAATCTCGACGATATGGTCCGAGTACCTGGTTTGACGGTGGAGGACTGGACCTCGCAATAGCGATTCGATCTGCCCTCGCGCCGCACCGGCTCGGGGGCCGGCGAGCGATCGCCGGGTCTGCGGTTACTGTGTTCTGGCCCTGATCGACGGAGCGCGCTCGAAGACGCCGTGCGAATAGAGATCTTCGTCCAGATCGTTGGTGGCCTGCGCTTGATGGAGCCAGAGGTTCCAGTACGCGATGAGCTCGTCTTGCGTCACATTCTTGAGATCGAGGTCTTCCTCGCTCAGGAATTCGTCCCGAAGTTCGTTCATGGTTCAGTTTCCGCCGCTGGTTCGAAAGGCAGAATCCCCTCGGCCCGTGATACCAACAGGCGGTGGGCGTCCAAAAGAGAGAGTCCTTCGATCTCTCTTTGACTTTCCGGCCAGATCCCTGCCCAAGCCTCGGCGGCAGACCGGTATCGTGCCAGTCGCTCCTCATTGGCATGGATGAGGCCTCGACGTTCACGATCGAGGGCTTCTTCAAGAATCTCTCTCCCTTCGCCGATTCTGGCAAGAAGCGGCCGGTCCGGTAGGACCTCGGCCAGAGCCTCCGGATGGTCGCCGGCAATCTGGATCAGATCGCGGCTGCTGCGCGAGTACCGGAGTTGTGAGCGAGGGTCGGTCATAAGGCGCGCCAACTCGCCGATCACGGCATAGTCTTTCTCGCGGTTGGTCAGCTTCAGGGCTGCCAGCGGTTCCAGCCCTACGACTTCATTGCCCGTCGTCTCGGCCTCTTCCCACATGCGGGCCAGCTCATTCGGAGCAATCCGTGGCGGTCGAGTGACGAAATCGGTCCGCAGGCGCAAGGCCTCCGGACGGAGCTCGAAATGAGAGCTCCAGCCGCCCGCAAGCCAGCGCAAATCCAGCGGCGCCCCGAAACGGTAGTGGGCACCCTTCAGCGAGAGGACCTTCAGGATGTGCTCGACAGCCTCATCTTCCTCGCGCAGGATCCAGTCGCCGTCCTTGCTCATGATGGCCAAGCGATGGACGACCACGGCCTGGCCCGAGCTGAGCAGTACCCGCAGGCGCTCTCGGTTGAATTCCTCGGTCAGGTCAAGGTAGGGATTGTTCACCATCAGCATCAGCAGTATAGCGCGGCTCCCTACCCGGTTGGGTATTGCCCCTCCGGGCCAGCGCGACATAGATTCATCGCGGTCCTGAACCTCGGGAGGGGTCCCATGGAGAGCGCCCTCGCGCTACACCGGCTGCACTTCGCCTTCACTATCACGTATCACTACCTGTTTCCTCAGCTGACGATGGGGCTGGCGCCACTGATCGTCATTTTCAAGACGCTGGCGCTCTGGAAGAAGGACGAGCGCTACGACCGGGCGGCGCGGTTCTGGGCCAAGATCTTCGGCATCAATTTTTTCTTCGGCGTCATCACCGGCATTCCGATGGAATTCCAGTTCGGGACGAACTGGGCGAAGTTCTCCCAATATTCCGGCGGCGTGATCGCCACGGCGCTGGCGATGGAAGGTGTGTTCGCCTTCTTCCTGGAGTCGTCGTTCCTCGGCATCTTCCTGTTCGGCGAGAAGCGGTTCGGGCCGCGGGTCCACTGGCTGTCGGCCTTCATGGTCTTCGCCGGCTCCTGGATCTCCGGCTTCTTCATCATCGTCACCGACGCCTGGATGCAGCACCCGGTGGGCTACGAGGTCGGAGCGGATGGCACCGCTCACCTCACCAGCTTCTGGGCCCTGATGTCGAACGAATGGGCGTTCTGGCAGTATCTCCACAATATGGGTGGAGCGGTGATCACCGGCTCGTTCGTCATGGCCGCGGTGGGGGCGCTCTACCTGCTGTCCGGACGGCAAGTCGAGTACGGCCGCCTGTTCCTGCGGATGGGCGTCGTCGTCGCCGCGCTCGCTTCGCTCCTCCAGGTGTTTCCGTCGGGCGACTTCAGCGGCCGGCTCGTGACTCGCTTTCAGCAACCCACGCTCGCCGCGATGGAAGGCCTTTTCAACTCCGAGGCGGGAGCCGGCATCGTCCTCGTCGGCCAGCCCGACACCGACCGCCAGCGTCTCGACAATCCGCTCCACGTGCCCGGCGTGCTCAGCTTCCTCAGCTACCGCCATTGGGAATCGGTGGTGAAGGGATTGAACGATTTTCCGCGCGACCAGTGGCCGGACAACATCGCGTTGCTCTACTACAGCTACCACATCATGGTAGGGCTGGGGACGATCTTCATCCTGATCGCTGTCTTGGCGGCGTTCCTGCTCTGGCGGCGTCGCCTCTATGAGTCGCGCTGGATGCTCTGGATCCTGATGCTGAGCTTCCCGTTCCCCTACATCGCCAACACCGCGGGGTGGATCACCGCCGAGGTCGGCCGCCAGCCCTGGGTGGTCTATGGACTGATGCGGACGGCGAACGGCTTCTCGTCCAACGTCTCGGCGGGAAACGGGCTTTTCACGCTGCTCGGATTCATGGGGATGTACAGCCTGCTGAGCGTCCTTTTCCTCCTTCTTCTCTGGAAAGAGCTTCTGCACGGGCCCGACGTTCACCAACAGATCGCTGAGGCTTGAGGAGAGCGCCGCCATGGAAACGCTCTGGTTCGTGCTCATCGCGTCGATGCTGGTGGCGTACGTGGTGCTCGACGGCTTCGACCTCGGAGTAGGGATCATTGCCCCCTGGGTGGCGAAAGGGCATGCCGAGCGGCGGCTGGTCCTGCGCAGCATCGGGCCGGTCTGGGACGGTAACGAGGTCTGGCTGATCGCCGCCGGCGGCGCGCTGTTCTTCGCCTTTCCGCTCGTCTACGCGTCGAGTTTCAGCGGCTTCTACCTGCCGCTGATGATGGTGCTCTGGCTGTTGATGCTGCGCGGGATCGGCATCGAGCTGCGGTCGCACGTGAAGGATCCGCTGGCGTGGTCGCTGTTCGATTTCGTCTTCTCGCTCTCCAGTCTGCTGCTCGCCGTGTTCTTCGGCGCGGCGGTGGGCAACGTCGTCCGCGGCGTGCCGCTGGGGGTGGACGGCTACTTCTTCGAGGCTCTGTGGACCGACTTCCGGGTCGGTCCGCGTCCCGGCATCCTGGACTGGTACACGGTCCTGATCGGCGTCCTGGCGCTGGCCGCGCTCGCCCTGCACGGCTCGCACTATCTGGCGGTGAAGATGGAGGGGGACATCCAGAAGCGCGCGCGCCGGTTCGCCGGACGAGCCTGGCTGGCGCTCGCGGTGCTGACGGCCACGAGCCTGATCGCGACCCTCGACGTCCGCCCGCAGGTTCTCGACAACTTCCGCTCGTACCCTTTGGGGTGGGTGATCCCTTTGATCGTCACAGGAGCGCTGGCCGCCATGCCGCTCTATGGTCGGCGGGGGAGGGACCGGGCGGCGTTCGTCGCGTCCACGGCCTATATCGCCGCCATGCTGGGCGGCGCGGCGTTCGCGCTCTATCCCTACCTGCTACCGGCGAGCACCGATCCGGCCCTGGGTCTGACGGTCCACAACGCCAAGACGGGGGACTACAGCCTGCGCGTGGGCCTGCTCTGGTGGGGGCTCGGCATGGTACTTGCGATCGGCTATTTCACCTTCCTGTACCGCTCCTTCCGGGGCAAGGTCTCTTTGC
>DATBAW010000113.1:0-6286 GCA_036271335.1 Thermoanaerobaculia bacterium | reverse complement strand
TGGCGAGCTGCCTGGCGGCTCCCGTCGTCGCCCAGACCCGCGTTCCCGCCGAGCTCAAAGTCAGCCACGATCAGCCCATCGACGCCGCCGCCACGGCGAAGATCAAGCAGTACACGACGGCGCCGGAGTTCAACTCGCCGCTGACCGACTACCTGCCGGCGTCCACCACCGTGCCGTCGCCGGGCGCGGTGCTCGGCGACGTCTCCGGCGCGCCGGGGATCCTCCCCTATACGGCGGACGTGAACCGCTACTTCCGGATGCTCGCCGCGGCGAGCCCGCGCGTGCGCGTGATCTCGATCGGGATGAGCGAGGAGGGGCGCGAGCGGATCGCCGTGGCGGTCAGCTCCGAGGCCAATCTCGAGCATCAGAAGGAGAACGACGCGCGCCTCGCCCAGCTCGCCGATCCGCGGCTCCTCAAGCTCGACGACGCGAAGGCCGAGAGCCTGATCACCTCCAGCGTGCCGGTCTACTACATCACCGGCACCATCCACTCGCCCGAGACCGGCGCGCCCACCGCGCTGATGGAGCTCGCCTATCGCCTGGCGGTCGACGAGAGCCCCTACATCCGCGCCATCCGCGACCATGTGATCACGCTGATCACGCCGGTCGTCGAGGTCGACGGCCGCGACCGCATGGTGGACGTCTACCGCTGGCATCTCGCGCACCCCAAGGCCGTGCCGCCCAACCTCGTGTACTGGGGGCACTACGTCGGCCACGACAACAACCGCGACGCCATGGGGCTGACGCTCTCGCTCTCCCGGCAGGTGCTCGACACCTATCTCGGCTGGCACGCCCAGGTGCTGCACGACCTCCACGAATCGGTGCCGTTCCTCTACGACAACACCGTCGGCGACGGCCCCTACAACGCCTGGGTCGATCCCCTGCTCACCAACGAGTGGCAGCTCTTCGGCTGGATGAACGTGGCGCAGATGACCAAATACGGGATGCCGGGAGTGTTCACGCACGGCGACTTCGACACCTGGAGCCCGGGCTATCTGATGTTCCTGGCGGCGATGCACAACGGCGTGTCGCGCCTCTACGAGACCTTCGGCAACGGCGGCGCCGACACCGAGACGCGCGAGATCGCGGCGGACGAGGCCTCCCGCACCTGGTATCGCCAGGATCCGCCCTATCGGAGCGTCTCCTGGTCGCAGCGCAACAACAACAATTACGAGGAGACCGGCCTGTTGGTCTCGCTGGCGTTCGTCTCCGAAAACGGCGAGATGCTGCTGCGCAATTTCTGGGAGAAGAGCAAGCGATCGATCATCAAGCCCGAGCGCGAAGGGCCGGCCGCCTACGTCCTGCCCGCCGGCGACCGCCGGCCGGGCGCCCAGGCCGAGCTGGTGCGCATCCTGCAATTGCAGCACGTCGAGATCTCGCGCGCCGACAAGCCGTTCACGGTGGCCGTTCCGAGCGACGCCAAGCCGGCCGAGAAGAAGGCGGACGCGAAGCCTGGCGACAAGCCCAAGGACGCAGCCAAGGACAAGGCGCCGGTGACGCGGACGTTCCCGGCCGGCAGCTACGTCGTGCGGATGGATCAGCCGTTCAGCCGCTCGGCCGACGCCCTGCTCGACCGCCAGTACTGGAGCCCGGACGATCCGCAGAAGCACCCCTACGACGACACCGGCTGGAGCTTCTCCGCGCTGTTCGACGTCGAGGCCGTGCGCGTCACCGATCATCAGGTGCTGGCGGCATCGATGAGCCCCGTCGCGTCGCCGTTGCCGGCGCACGGCGGCGTCAGCGGCAGTGGCCCGGTGTTCGTCGTCGCCCAGCACGGGGACGACGCGATGTTCCGGCTCCGCTACGCGCTCGGGAGCGCCACCGTCGAGGCCGCGGCCGAGCCGTTCAAGGCCGGCGGCCACGACTACCCGCGCGGCACCTGGCTGGTGCGGGGAATTTCGAAGGATGATTTCGAGCGCGCCGCCGGGGACGCCGGCGTCGGCGTGGAAGCGGTGGCCGCCGCGCCGAAGGTCACGCTGCGGCCGGTCGCCAAGCCGCGCATCGCGCTGCTGCACACCTGGCTCGACGCCCAGACCGAAGGGTGGTGGCGCCAGCGCCTCGACCTGCTGAAAATTCCTTTCGATTACATCAGCACGCAGGACGTCGCGGCGAACGCGGAGCTCGCGGCGCGCTACGACGTGATCCTCTTTCCGCCCGTGGGCGTCGGCGATCCGCAGCTCATCGTCACCGGCCTGCCGATGTGGGGCAATCCGATGCCCTGGAAGACGACGCCGGAGACGCCGAACCTCGGACGGGTCGCCGCCACGGACGATCAGCGTCCCGGCCTCGGCTTCGCCGGGCTCGATCATCTGCGTCAGTTCGTCGAGAGCGGGGGGCTGCTGGTCGGCGTCGACGACACGGCGCGATTGATGATCGAAACCGGCCTGGCGCCGGGCGTGCGCGTCGCCAGTCCCGGCAATCTCAAGGTCGTCGGCACGGTGCTCGACGCGCGCTTCCCCGACCCCACCTCACCGATCGTGGACGGCCTGGGAGATCGCCTGTCGGTCTACAGCGCCGAGGGCCTGAGCTTCGAGCTGAGCAACGCCGCGCTGGGCGGCTGGACGCGGCCGGAAGGCGATCGTCCGACAGGCCGTGGCGGCCCCAAGGACGTCGATACGCCGGAAGGTCGTCCCGGACAGCCGGCGGCGCCGGAAAAAGCGAAGGTCGAGCGCTGGGAGGCGAGACCGCTGGAGATTGAAGAGGTCCGCCGCAATCCCGCCGTGATCCCCGAGGCGCTCCGCCCGCGCACGCTGGTGCGCTTCGGCGACGCCGACGACCTCCTCGTCTCCGGTCTCCTCGAGCACGGCGAGCAGCTCGCCCGCCGCGCCGCCGTGGTCGAGGTCCCGGTCGGCAAGGGGCACGTGCTGCTGTTCGCGATCAACCCCATCTGGCGCGGCTCGACGATCGGCAGCCATCCGCTGGTGTGGAACGCGATTCTGGAGCATGGCTCGTTCGCGGTGCCAGCGGCGGCGGCGACCACCCATTGAACCGCCATGTGAGCTTTTAGAGAGGCAGCTCCCGAGAAGCCGCAGCTGCGGCTGCGGCTTTCAAGTCGCCATCCAGGGTGACCAGTTCCAGGCCAAGCTTCCGGGACAGCCAGAGATAGGACGCGTCGTAGGCGGTCAGGTTCTCCCGATCCGCCAAGAGGAGCACTTCGGCCATCGAGACCTCGACTTCTTCAATCTCCATCCGGCCCAAGAGAGAGTAGGCCTCGCGGAGAGCCGCTCGCTTGTCGGGATGGCGTCGGAGCTTCTTCCAGCAGATGTTGGCGATTTCGTAGGAGAAGAGGGTCGGCGCGACCAAGGCTGAATCGCCGAGACGTTCCACGACATCCGGAGCTTCGGGCTCTCCAAAAAGCAGGGCAGCCAGAGCAGAGGCATCGACGACGAGCTTAATGGGCATCCCGGTCCTGGCGGATGAACAGGGCGGACTCGGCTGGAGTTTTCAGCTTTAGTGACTGAACTTTCTCCAGAACCTGTCCAGGCGTAAGCCGATCCTCCTCGGTGACGGCTTTCGCCAAGATCCGCAGGAGCTCTCCCTGCAAGGAGCGACGAGACCTCTTGGCCCGCTCTTCGAGGCTTGCGGCTACCTCTTCGGGGACGTTCTCAATTCTCAGGGTCACTGCCATGGGTTCCTCCGGCCTGGATCACGTCTAATCTTACGCCAGATCTTCACCATCCGCCTTGCCCGTCCCCATGAGATTGGCATCGCGCGCCAGCAACCATTCCCCTGTCGCTGACTTCCGATAGACGGTCAGCACGTGCCCAACGCGCTCCGTCCGGCTGCCGGTTTCCGCATTCGTCATCACCACGGACAGATGCGACCATGCATAGGCGAGATCTCCGGAGACCTGGAGATCCTTGACGTCCTGTGCGACCTCGAGCTCGACTTTGCCGGCGAAGCTCCTGAAGCCGGCGGCGAAGTCGGCCTTGGTCATCGGCGGGTTGCCGGCGGTGAGGAAGACCGCGTCGTCGGTCATCAGGGCGAGAACGCCCTCGACGTCGCCGGCGGCGGTGCGCCGGCTCCATTCGGCCATGAGATCTCGGATCTGTTGCTCGTCGCTTTTCATATCGGGACTTGGCGCAGACCGGCCCGAGGGGAGCCGGTCTGATGGCTTCAAGGCTCAGGCTGTGGGTACGGGCGGGGGAGCGATCGTGGGCGGGCACATGGCGGAAGGGCAGCCGTCGATGCAGGACGGAATCGTTACCGGGTTGGTCTTCGTGGTCTGGATCGGGGTGCCGGTGGCCACCACGCCTCCCGTGAGACAGCGCAGCGTTTCGCGGCTCAGATTCATCCTGTGGATCGTCTTCTTCATGGGACCCTCCTGGTCGGACGTTTTAAGTCAGATACCACAGGAGGTGCCCCGCCTGTCAAGCCGGCGTGCTCGGCCCAAAGGCCGTCCGGGCGAGCCCGGACAGCCGGATGGGGCCACCGCTCAGTCGAGGGGGAAGTCGAAGGTCGAGGAGCTCAGGACGGCGCCGGTCACGGGATCGGTCACGTCGTAGGTCACCACGGCCCAGCCCTTCTGGCTGAGGATGTCGTCCGGAATCGGCACGTTGAGGGTTCCGATCCCACCTTCGGGAGTGGAGGGCGGCAGCACGGAGTCGGCGAGCTGCACGTCCTCCCACTTCAGATCCTGGAGAGCGCAGGGGCCCAGGCTGTTGATGGCGACGGCGTCCGGCACGACCGCGATCCGCACGTTCTTGATGGTGAGCCCCGTGCCTCCCGACTTGGCATGGAAGATGGCGGAGCTGCTGCTGGCGCCGGCGCTGGCGGTTTCATTCGTTATCGCGAAGATACTACCGTTGAACCCATGGCTGCTCAGCCCGGTGCAGGAGACTCTGTTTCCATGCGAATCGAAATACACGCAGGGAGGTCCGAACTGGCTCCATTTGGTCGGATCGGGGTTCAGGTGGCTGACGATCGGATCGGTAGTGTCGAAGCCGAAGTGCACACCTTTGAAAACGCCACATTCCCACCACATGGGATCGCTCCTGGAGATGCAGGCGCTGTGGCTCGAGTTACCGAAGGTGATCGTCCAACTCCCGGAGCCCCCCGTGATGACCGGCGGCAGCCAGGACGCGGGCATGCGCGTTCCGGCGCCACCATAGAAATGGGAGGGTAAGGCGCCGAACACGGTGATCTCGATACCGCAGATCGGATCGACGCTTACGGGGAAGGGAGCATCCGTGTTGATGCCCGTGTTCGGAAGGGCCGCCCTGGCAACTCCGGCCAGAGCGGGAAGCAACAGGAAGGACAGCAGAACGCCAGCTTTCGTGCCACGCATAGGGACGAGTCCTCCTACGCCCCGGATGAGTCCGGAGCGGAATCGCTGTTATCAGGAAGAGGCGCGCGGCCGGCCGGGTGCCTACACTGTTGAAGGGTGCCGCACTTTAGAAAAGTGGGACAAGCAGAGATGTTAAATCGAGGTGACGCTGAGCTGCCGGTCTGGGCGGGTAGGGGAGGACGGGCCTCCCCCTGTCGACAGGTTGTGGCTCAGCGGGCGGTGACCATCACCGGCTGCTCGCGGTAGAGATCCGGATAGACCTTCTTCAAGGCGTAGATCTTGGGCATGTCGTTGACCACGATGTAGCCGTAGTGAGGGTTGTGGATGAGGAAATCCTGGTGGTAGTCCTCGGCCTTGTAGAAGCCCTTCAGCGGCTCGATCTTGGTGACGATGGGGCCCCGGAAGATCTTCGCCTTGTTCAACTGGTCCACATAGGCCTTGGCGACCTTTTCCTGGTCCGGTGAGCTGAAGAAGATCTCCGAGCGGTAGCTGGTGCCTGAATCCGGGCCCTGGCGGTTGAGCTCCGTGGGATTGTGGGCGATGGCGAAGTAGAGCTCCAGGAGCTGGCCGTAGGAGATCTTCTTGGGATCGAAGGTGATCTCGACCGACTCGGCGTGGCCGGTGGTCTCGGTGCTCACGGTGTCGTACGTCGCCGTTTCCTTGCTGCCTCCCGAGTAGCCGGCGACCACCTTGGTCACCCCCTGCACGTGCTCGAACATGCCCTGCAGGCCCCAGAAGCAGCCGCCGGCGAGCACGGCGGTCTGCGGGGCGGTCGCCTCGGCGGCCGGCGTGTCGACCGCCGGAGCGGGGATCACTTTATTGATGGCATCGGCCCCAACTCCACAGGCCCAGCCAAAAGTCGCGAGCGCCAGGGCCGCGGCGGTAGCCTTGATCTTGGTGTTCATCGGAGTCTCCCTAGGTAGTGGGTGGCAGTCACGCTGGTGTGCCTGCCACAGAATCATACGCGGCGGACGAGACCTGCGGATTCGGTGCCGCCGG
>DATBAW010000112.1:0-11558 GCA_036271335.1 Thermoanaerobaculia bacterium | reverse complement strand
TTTTTGTAGAGACGTTCCCAGCCCGTCCACGACAACCTGTGCAGTCCACGGGGACGGCGGGACGTCTCCGGCGGAGGGATGATCGACACCGATGGCAAACGTTTTCGGGGCAGGCCGCAGCTCGAACCCAGCGGTCGTCGCGGTGGCCTTCTCAGGCGGTGAAAGAGGGAACGGGTTCCTCTCCGGCAGAGACGTCCCGCCGTCCCCCGTGGACTGCCAGAAGGTGTCGTGGACGGGCTGGGAACGTCTCTACAAAGAAGCTCTTCGATCAGCCGCGATTCCTGCGGCGCAGGCTCCTCGGCGGGCCAGGCGTTCCCCCTCCCAATGCCCTCACCTCCTGCCGCGCCTTCAAAGGAACGAGCTCAGCCGCCCCAAGGCCGCGTCCCTCCGACGACCAAGTCACGAGGTTTCCGACGGCCTCCGCTTCCGCGCCTCCAGCTCCTCCAGCGTCTTCGGCCAGTCCTTCCTGAGGAGCTGCGACAGGGCGCGGTCGGCCAGGAGCTTGCCGCCGGTCTGGCAGGTGGGGCAGTAGTTGGCCTCGTTGTCGGCGTAGACGATCCGCTGCACCGGCGTGCCGCAGACGGGGCAGGGCTTGCCGAAGCGGCCGTGGACGGCCATCCGCTCGTGGAAGGCCGTCACCTTCTCGGGAAATCCGTCGCCGGCCTCGGCGCGCAGGCGCGCGGTCCATTCGGCCAGCACCTCGCGGCAGGCCTCGAAGAGCGTCCGCATCTCCTCGGGCGCGAGGTTGCGGGCGAGGCGGAACGGGGAGAGCTTGGCGCGGTGCAGGATCTCGTCCGAGTAGCTGTTGCCGATGCCGCTCAGGATGTGCGGATCGGTCAGGGCGCGCTTCAGCGTGTGGCTCTCCGCCGTCAGCGCCGCCTGGAAGGCGTCGAGATCCGCCGCCATCACCTCCAGGCCGCCGGGATCGAAGCCCGCGAGCGCCGCCTCGCCCACGACGAGATGAAGCGAGGCCCGCTTCTTGCCGCCGGCCTCGGTGAGCAGCAGCGTGCCGGTGGGGAAATCGAAGGCGGCGAGGCCGATCTTCCCGGGGACCTTGGCGCCGCTGGCCTTCCACTGGAGGCGGGCGGTGACCATCAGGTGAAGCACCATGAAACGCTCGCCCTCGAAGCCGATCACGAGGCGCTTGCCGAGCCGCCGGAGATCCTCGACCCGCCGTCCCAGGAAGCTCTTCAGCGTCGGCTCGACCGTGCGCAGCAGGAACGGGCTGCTGATCCGCGCCCCCTCCAGCGGCTGGCCGCCGATCCGCGGCCGCAGCGCCTCAAGATAGACTTCGAGGTCCGGAAACTCTGGCATGCCGGGAGCGTATGTCAACTCAGGAGGTCTGAATGCACAAACGACTCTGGTGGCTCGCTGGACTAACCCTGGCGCTCTCGCTCTCCCTGTATCTGCCTCACCTCGCGGCGGCGCCGAAGGAGGACGTCTCCGGAACCCTCTTCCGGCAGACCCAGGAGCTGATGGACGCGACCAGCGACGGCAAGGCGTCGGTCTGGGACCGCTATCTGGACCCCGCCCTGGCCTACACCAACGAGGAGGGGGAAGTCCTGACCAAGCAAAAGCTGGTCGGCGACACCAAGCCCTTTCCGGCAGGGATTTCGGGCACGATCAAGGTGACTGATTTCAAGGCCATCGTCCATGGCACGGTCGCGGTCGCCACCCACGTCGACGACGAGCACGAGAACTACCACGGCGCCATGCTGCACTGCCAGTACCGCACGACGGACATCTGGCAGAAGACCCCCGCCGGCTGGCGCCTGATCGCCGGCCAGGTCATGCCCTTGCGCGCCGACCCGCGCGCGCTCCAGGTCAAGCCCGCGCAGCTCGACGAATACGTCGGGCGCTACTCGCTGACCCCACAGATCACCTACGAGATCCGCCGCACCGCCACCGGCCTGGAAGGGCAGCAGACCGGCCACAAGCCCGAGACCCTGCTGGTGGAGGCGCCGGACGATCTCTTCGTCCCCGGCAAGTTCCGCTACCGCAACATTTTCCAGCGCGCCGCGGACGGCCACATCACCGGCTTCGCGGAGCGGCGGGAGGCTTGGGACATCATCTGGGCGCGGGTGAAGCAGAGTCCGTCACGCCACCTCCGATGACCTCGAAGCCCGCCCAGGCCTTCGGATCGGCCGCCCCTGCGTCGCCGCTGTTGAGGGCATCGACCTGGGCGGCCTGGAGCGCTCCGGCGACGTCGAATCCTCCCGCGAGGTGGCGGTAGAACCGCACGAAAAAGTCGGCGGTGATCTGATCGTCGACCTGCCACAGGGAGGCGATCACCGAGGGCACGCCGGCGGCGAGGAAGGGGCGGGCGAGGCTCTCGACTCCCTCGGTGCGTGAAATCCTGCCGGCGGCCGTGTCGCAACTGGCGAGCACCACCAGCCGGGTGCGAGGAAAGCGCTGCTTGAGGATGTCGCCGGAATAGAGCACGCCCCGGCTCGGATCTCCGGAGTCTTTCGCGAACAGCATGCGGGAGAGCAGGGGGAAGTCCGAATTGACCATCGAGTGGCCGCCGAAATAGAGCATCCCGAAGTCTCTGGAAGCCGCGAGGAAATCATCCCGCCTGGCGGCGCTCTTTTCGAGCACCCGCGAGCCGGGGAAGAGCCCGGCGATAGTGGCTTCGGTCGCGCCGGCCTTCAGAGCCGGGAGCGTGGGATCGATGCCAGGATCGAAGTCGGGAGCGGCCACGACGAGGACATGCCGCTCGGGTCGGCGCGCCAGCTCCTCGTCCTGGCGCAGGCTCGCCACGAAAATGCGAGCGCTCGGCGCCACGGCGCACGTGTGATCCTGCATCAAAAAGCGTCCCGTCTGCCGGTCGCGCAAGAGGGCGAACGGGAGCGTGTGCAGCGCGCCATCCGGAATCAGGACGAGCCGCTCTCCCGGCGCGATGTGGCTTGCCAGGGGACGGATGAGCTTGTCGTGGAGATCCTTCGAGATTGCCTCGACCTCGCGCGGATTGCGATTGAGCAAGGCCCGCCGAAGCCGCTGAACCCGATCGTTCAGCGCCTCCGCACCGATCTCGAGGCTCTCGGACCCCACGTCTCCCTGTCGATGAAGGATCCAGACGACGGTCTTCCGGGGCAGAACCGCGTATTCGATCACGGCGGTTCCCGCGGGCAAAACGCGTTGCAGAGACGGCAGGTCCAGCGCCGGCGACCGGGCGGAGCGGAGTTGTGGCGGGCTCTTCCCCTGCGCCGGCCTCGTCAGCATCCAGTCCCACAACACCCGTGCCTTGGCCTGTTCGCTGAACCGCAGGGCCACCGCGGGACGCCCCTGGTCGAGCTGGAGACCGATCATGGAGTCGAAGATCTCCTTCATGCGATCGAGATAGGAGATCCGGTCGCCCGCGCCGTCGATCGTGTCGCGCTGCCGCTCCGACTCCGCGATGGCGGCCGCGAGGTCGCGCTCCGCGGCGTTGCTTTGTCCTAGGGCCTGCTCGGCGAGAGCGCGTTCATAGAGCGCCTGGCCAATCCGATAGTGGTAGGACGTAGCGCGGAAGATCGGGATGACTTGGTCGAGCTTCGCGATCGCCTCCTGCGGTGAACGAGTCGCGGCGAGCTCGCCTTCCGCGAGGAGGAGATCTCCTTCGATGCTGCGGCGGAGCTTGGGATCGAGACTCTGCTGCCAATAATTCCTCGCAGTCGCGAGATCCTTCTCAGCTGCGGTCCCTCTGCCCATCGAAGCGAGGAGAGCCGCGCGCGTCCGCAGAGTTCCGATGATGGGGTTGGGCCGCTTCAAGAGCAGAGCGTTCTTGACGGCTTCGTCCTGGAGCCAGAGAGCGATCTCCGTCTCACCCTGTCTTCGGAGCAGAAACGAGGCTTGCTCAAAGAGCAGGAATCGGATGTCGAGCCGGTCGGAAACGGCAGGTGCGACGAGGGCGGGGTATAGCCGCTGCCAGGCCTCTTGAGGTCGACCGAGAGCCTCGAACGAGGTCGCCATGAGCCCGGCCACCTTGGCTGCCAAGGGAAGCTCTTTGACCTGTCGGAAAGCCGCTTCAGCGGCCTCATAGGTGGCAATGGATGCGGTAGGGTCGCCCTCGATGGCGTCGATCAGGCCTGACAGTATCAGGGCGCGGCCTCGAAGGGTCTGATAAGGAGAGCTGACTGAAGTCCTCGTCAGAGCCTTTAGTAAGGCTCGTCCCTTCTTATAGTCCGCCATCTGATAGTAACAAGACGCCATCCGATAGATTGCCCAGGAGGCAAAGGGGCTCTGCTCTTCGGCGAGCGCATGCCGTGCAGCGTTGAAGCGGAGGAGGGCGCGAGACGAGCTTTCGGCGGCGAGATCGAGTCCCTCCCCGTAAGAAAGAAATCCGCGAGCCAGGCGACGGAGCTTCTCAGGCTCTGCTCCGCGCAACCGCCGTATTTGCCCGAGCGTGTCGGCAGCCATGGGGTCGCCGCCTTGGGCGCCGATGGCTTCGGCGATCAGCGTTCCCTCTTCCAGTTTCTTGATCGCTTCGCGGTCGTCGTGCCGGACCTCGGCTGCCGCCCACTCGACCAGAAGTTTTTCCTCCAGGAATTCGCGGAAGGTGGGCAACGAGTCGGCGACCAGGGCGCGAGCGCGATCGGGATTCCCCTGAGCGATGGCTGATTCGACCTCGGCCAGCCGGTTCTTTGTGCCTGGAGAGCCTGTCATTGAGGCAAGCCTGGCCGCCCGCGTCCGAGCCTCCTGAGCCCAGCGGCGATCGGATTCGAGCTTCGTCACCAGCTGCCACTCGCTCTCGGCCCGGTCACGCAAAGAGAGGCGCTCGAGAGCGAGCGCCTGGTTGAAGTGAGCAGCCACCAGGCTGGGATCGCGTTCGACGGCGCGGTTCGCGGCGCTGAGCGCGAGAATGAGCTCATAAGAGTCAGGAGTCGCTGCTCCGCGTTGCAGGTGGGCGGCCGCGAGGTCGCTCCAGAGAGCGGTGTTCCCGGGCTCAAGCTCCACCGCTCTAGAGAGCTCCTTAATAGAGCGGTCAGCGTTGCCTGCGAGCAGAGAGCTGACGGCATCTCGCCGGAGATTTTCCGCGGAAACTTTCTGCTCCAACGCACTGGCAGACACGCGGACGGCACGCTTCACTACCTCGCTGAGAGGACGAGGGGTTCCCGGCTCCAGCCACGGAGCGCCTGCCAGATGTCCATCTCCTGGCCGGACGGCGGCGAGAGCAGCAGCGAGAGGATCTCTCGCCGGACCCGGCCCACAGGCCAGACCGCCAAAGAGAAGGACGCTGAGCAGAAGTGTGCTCAAGGGACGGGAAACCGCATCGGATGTCCGTCCAAAGGAACGTTGGAAGTGCAAGGACCCGCCGCTCCTGGCGTGGTGCCGAAGAAAGGAGCTCCGATGAATCCGATCCCACTGACGGTGATGCTGCATGGTTTGATCGCCTTGGCGCCTGCGTCGAATGCCGGCCATATGACGGCTCTCTTACTGGACGAACGTATGGCATCGACCGAGTCCTGTATGGCTATGCACAGCCCGAAGCTGACCTTCAGTGTACCTGATGTGACCGTTGACTGTTTCAACGCTGGGTGCTTCCTGTCAGAGCTCAAATGCACATGCACCGGCATCCTGTCCAGAAAAAAGGTCTGGCTTGAAATTTCGCCCGCCTCGACCCTCAATGCCGTGCTGCCTCAGGGCGCATCTCCTCTTCCTGAATTGCCCCAAGAGGAGGTCCCTGCGAATGACATTTCTTATATAGCCAACCTTGCCCTGCCGCCCTTCGGACAGACTCTCAACCCATTGTATCTTGGAGCCTTACCGCCGGATAACCTGTTCGCTCGGATGGATGTTCCCTTTGAGTCAGTGACGCCTTGCGCATTGGCCGCCCGCACAGACAAAGGGGAATCACATATTCAGTCCTTCGGCTTCTACCCGCTCCACGGAATGGGGGATGCGAACGAGATGAGTCAACCTATTTCCCAGATGGCTGTGGCAGAGGTGCCGTTGGGCGTCGACCAAGGGGTAACGCTCCACATGAGTGACTTTAACGGCATGAATGAAAAGGTGGTGGCGGTCGACCCTGGTGATGTGGTTCAGCTTGGCAATGATACGACTCCTCTCGATCCGGACGATCCTTGCGAGGATGGCGTTGGTCGTCACTTTGCAATGTATTACGATCTGGGACTGAATCCGCCGGGTATGGAGGGGCGTTTGATCCCGCACGCAAGGTACAGTGCGGGTCTGCCGGTTGATCCTAATGGCGAAAATAAGTTTATTCCTGCAGTTTGCAAAGCAGCCATGGCAAATTTGGATCCGATGGATCGTCCGGTCTGTCCCATTGCAATTTTTAAACCTTAGCCTGCGGGAGAATGCTCATGGGTACAAAGCGAGTCGCATTGGTGATCGGCAATAGCAACTACGGCGATGGAAACATGGTCAGTGGTGTTGAGGACGCGAAAGCCATGGCCGACTGTCTCAAGGGAATCGGATTTCTGGTTCCTCCTGAGCTTGTCGTTGTCGATGGTAAGCTAGATAAGACGAAGCAGGCGTTGGATGCCTTCCAGGTTGAGATCGCGGATGCTTCATCAGTAGTTTTCTTCTATTCGGGGCATGGCTTTCAGCTGCAAGGGAAAAACTTTCTGCTGCCAGTCGGCGGCACTTTGAATCCCGCAGGGGCGTTGGCTGTCGAAGATGTCATTCAGAGGTTGGCCGCCGCGCCGAACGCCGTGAAGTTCGTTTTCCTCGATGCCTGCCGAGACATCAAGAATGTGGGTCCGGAAATTCTGAAAGGCTTGGCAAACCCAGGGCCGGCCGTGCCGGGAGTGATCCAGTCCTTTGCAACCAGCCCCGGCCAATTGGCGGCCAGCGGTTCCGCGGACGGGCTTTCTCCCTACACGATGGCGCTCCTGAAGTATCTTCCCCAACCGGGCCTCGGCCTTCAGGCGTTCTTCGACAAAGTCAACTCGGAGGTCCATCGACCTCAGCAACCGATCATCCAGGCCGCGCAATTGCCCGAAGGATTCTTCTTCCGCGATCCGGTCTCCATCCAGGCCATGATTCCCGGTGGACACAGCACCCTCCTTGTATTCCTCAATGGAGACCTGGTTTTGGAAACGTCGCAAGAGACGGCGAAAAGCCTGCGCCTGGACGCCGGTGACAACCAGCTCGTGCTTCTGGTCTCCAACGGCAGGACTCATCGCAACAATCACGATTGGGATATCACCGAGGGGTGGAGCTACCAGCTCGACCTTGCCATACCGGGTATCAGCAGTCCGACAATCTTTCAGGGTCAGGAGGATATTCCATTCAAGGATGGCCCTCACTTCGGCGCGGTTTTCAAGGTGGCCCAGGCCAAGCTCCACGTGGACGAGCAGACCGCCAAGGTGACGGTACTTGAGCTGAAGGATGGCATCGCGAACAGCGAGGCTCCTTTCTTCGCCCAGGACCAGGACGTCCTCTTTCAGGCGAGCATCGCCGATCTCAAGATCGCAGCCGAGGACGTCTTTAGTGCCGTGGGCGATCTGGGAAACCTGGCGGCGATTCTGAAGCCTTTTCTTGCCGAGATCCTGAAGTCGGGGACGATCCTCGGCACGAAGATCGCGGATCCGACGAAGACGATGGTCACCGTGCTGGGCAACAAGGCTCTGAAGAATTTCGCCGTCATCTGCATGGGCAATCGGGCCGACAGGCTCCGAGACCTGCAAAACAGTATCGCTGCCGCATTCCATCGACAGCCCACCCCCTTCGAGATCTTCGATCAGGGACTGATGGCGTGCATGCGGGCGACGGCACAGAGCCTCAAGAGCCCGATCCAACCCGAGAATATCCGGATCTGGACCGCCCTGGAAGATAACAGCCAGGAATCCGCCGCACCCGCAGATGCCGTGGCCGCCAGCCCGGTGGGAGCTCACTAAGACCAAGTCGAGGAGGAAGTCATGCCTGATGCATCAGCAACGCCCACACCGGAGAGCGCGGCGTCCACGGTACCGCCGGGACTTCTCCAGCGACGGCCAGAGGAATTGGCTGCTCCAACGCTTTCTTTCAGGCCGACCGTTCAGGGTGTTTCTCTGACCATACCGGTCACTTGCTTTCTTTCGCTTGCGCCGGACGGCACCCAGGTTCAGATCGGCGTGCGCGCGGTGGCTGACCTGTCGGACCTTCAAGCCAAAATCGGCACCCTGATCGATACGATCCCCCTGCCGACCAACACCTGTGATCATTTCGGTGTCGACAATACGGTCGCCCGAATCTGGGGCAAGAACCTCACGATCGATGGCAACGTCGCGACTCTCGCGCTCAAGGGAGACGTCGACGTCTGGGCCTGTATCAAGAACCCTGTTCCCTGCACGAAGATCGAATGGGACGAAACGAAGGTATTCGGAGCCGTCATCCGGGTCCCCCGGACGGTGTTTTACGATTGCAATCCGCCGGTCAACAATCGGCTCGTCAGCCAGCCGTTCGATGCCACGATTCCCTTCAGCGTGGCGGTGGTCAATCCCCGGACCGTCGGGGTGCAACTGGGAGATCCCACCCTCAACCTTGGCGGCGCGCTAGGAGGCGTCACGGCGGGAATCCTCAAGATTGCCGGGGTGGACCTCAGCAGCCAGGCGAAGGCACTGCTGGACCGCGCCCTCAATCCGGACTTGTTGCAACAGACTCTTCCCGCGGATCTGCTGCCGCTCCATCCGTCCATCAGTCGGGCCGAGTTGCTGGCCAACAACGGAGCGCTGGCCTTGTACGCGGAAATGAGCGCGTCCATCGACGGTGCAGAGGCCGGCCAGCTGATGCAAAAGATTCTCGCCGGTTGAGCTATTCAGCCTGGAGAGCCTCGCGGCTCCCCAGGCTCTTCCTACTCCGGCGCCCGGCCCGCCCGGGTCGGGCAGCCGACGTAATACTGATCGGGCAACAGCGTCTCCTGTTTCATCACCACGCTGCCGTCCTCGACGCGGGCGCCATCTCCGATGTTGGCGCCGTAGAGGAGGACGGTGCCGCTTCCCACCGTGCAGCGGGCGCCGATGCGGGCGGGGGCGATCTTGAGGACGCGGTCCTCGAAGCTGTGGAGCTGGAGGAGGCAGGACACGGTGGCGTCGTCGCCGATCTCCAGCATGTCGGGGTCGACGACCTGCGCGAACGAGGTCCCCAGCACTACGCGCTTGCCGACCTTCGAGCCGGTGGCGCGCAGCCACCAGGCCATGAACGGGGTCCCCTCGAAGCTGGCCAGGCTGCCGCGCACGTAGGCGGCCCACACCACGTAGAGAAAATCCCAGCGGCTGCACCAGCAGGACCAGAGCGGATGCTGCCCCGCGCGGACGCGCCCCAGCAGCAGCCACTTGGCGGCGAGGACGAGCGCGACCAAGCTGGCTCCCAGAGCCAGCGAGGAAGCGGGGAGGGTCAGGGCGAAGAAGGTCAGCCGGCTCTGCCCGGTGCGCCAGAGCGGCAGCGCCTTGAACCAGAGGATGCCGAGCAGCGCCGGGATCACCGGGATCAACAGCCGCAGGTACTCCCAGAAGACGCGCGTCACGTAGCGTGCGAACGACGGGTCGTGCGTCACGCTGCGGTCGCTGGCGATCACCTCGCGCCGCGGCAGCTCGAAGGAGGGATGGCCGAACCAGGAGGTGCCGGGGCGGATCTTGTCGGCGTCGGCCACCGTCGAGATGCCGATCAGGATGTCGGTCGGCAGCCGGGCGCCGGCGGGGATCACGACGTGGTTGCCGAGGAAAGTGTTGGAGGAGAAGGTGGTGCGCGCGGCGGTGAGCGTGCCGCGGTGCAGCCAGGGGCCGCCGAGGTAGATGCCGTCGGCGAAGAAGCACTCGTCGCCGATCTCGATCAGCTCGGGGATCACGTCCATGATGGTGCTGATCTCGCACTTGCGGCCGACCTTCATCCCCGCTCCCCGCAGCCAGCGCGGCCAGAGGAGCGTGCCGCTCAGCGAGTTCCCCGCCGCCTCCACCATCCGCTCCTTAACGAAGACGGCGAGCGAGGTCCAGCCGTAGAGCGGGTAGGTGCCGGGGCGGATGGCGCCGAGCAGGCGCACGGCGGCGGCCTCCACCGGCAGGGTCAGCGCGAAGCCGAGCAGGGTGATGCCGAGCGCGGCGAGGATCGGCCAGGCCTCGAACGACGGACCGTAGAGCACGTCCATCCAGTCGATCCGCCAGATCTGGTCGAGGACCACGGCCAGGATCAGCAGCGGCAGATAGGCGAGCTGGGCGACCAGGAAGCGCGCCAGCATCAGCGCGCCGCCGTGCAGCGCCGCCGGCCAGGGTCTGGCGCCGGAGGTCAGCGCGGGCCGCGTCGGCGCGGCCGCCTGCAAGGTCGCCGGCACGCCGTGCCACATCTCGCCGGCGGGGATGGTGGCGCCGGAGGGGAGCATCGAGAGGCTGGTGAGGACGGCGTCCGCCTCCATCGCGCTGTGCGGGGCCATGCGGGCGCGGGTGTCGAGGGTGGCGCCGGCGCCGATGGTGACGGTGCCGAGGATCATCTCCTGGTCCTGGTATTCGATCAGCCCCAGCGAGACGTCGCGGCCGAGGGTGGCGCCGTCGCCGATCTCCAGCAGATCCCAGCCGCCGGCGCGCAGGTCGACGCCGCGATGGATGTAGACGCCGCGGCCGATGCGGGCGCCGAGCGCGCGCAGGATGACGTTCTTGAACACCGTGCCTTCCGTCAGCTCCCAGGGGATGGCGCGGGCGAGCTGCAGGACGATCCAGCTCCGCAGGTAGTAGCTGCCGAGATAGGGGTGGCGGCCGACCTGGAAGCGGCCGATCAACAGCCGCTTGGCCGCCAGGGTGGCCATCACGGCGAGCGGCGCGTAGACCGCCAGCGCGGCGATCGCGAGGCCGGGGATCAGCAGCAGGAAGGTGGTGACGCCGACGTTGTCCGCGGCCACCGGCAGCAGCTTGAAGGCGACGATGTAGGCGATCGCGGAGCCGACGAGCAGCTTGCCGAGGATGCAGGCGAGCTGCGCCAGGGCGACGAGGTTGGGGTGTTTGCCGATCTTCGACGCTTCATCCTTGCGGTCGCGGCGATCCTCGCGGGGCGCAGTGGCGGTCGCGCCGTCGGCGAGCGCGGCGAGGCCCGCGACCGTGCGCGCCTCGTAGACGTCGCGCACGGTCAGCGGCGCGGTGAGGGCGTGCTTGCGCAGACTGGAGACGGTCTGCGCAGCGAGCAGCGAGTTGCCGCCGAGGTCGAGGAAGAAGTCGTCCTCGATCGAGACCGGCGCGCCATGCCACAGGTGATCTGAAAAGGCGCGGGCGACGAGGCGCTCGGCCTCGCTCCGCGGCGGCATCAGCTCGCGGTCCGGCGTCGTCTCGGGCACGAGGTCGGGGAGGACCGAGCGGTCGAGCTTGCCGCTGGTCGCCTTCACCGGCAGGTCGGTCAGGAAACCGAAGCGCGACGGCACCATCGGCTCCGGCAAACGGGTGCGTAGCGCGTCGCGCAGGCGGTCGAGGTCAGGGGGCGCCGCAGGGTCGTCGAGGACCAGGTACGCGATCAGCTCCTGGATGCCGCCGAGCGTCTGGACCTTGCAGGCTGCGGCCTGCACGCCGGGGAAGGCGCAGAGCTCGGATTCGACGGCGGAGAGCTCGATGCGATGGCCGCGGATCTTCACCTGCGCGTCGGCGCGGCCGAGATACATG
>DATBAW010000111.1:0-2802 GCA_036271335.1 Thermoanaerobaculia bacterium | reverse complement strand
GTGAGAACCGGTAGTGGCCTGCCTGGAGGGATTCGAACCCCCGACCCGCGGCTTAGAAGGCCGCCGCTCTATCCAACTGAGCTACAGGCAGCCGTGGCTTCGTGCGCGTCCGGTTCCCGACCCCTCAAAAAAGCGCCGTCGGTATCGGGGCGCCCAGATTTGAACTGGGGACCCCCTGCGCCCAAGGCAGGTGCGCTACCAGGCTGCGCTACGCCCCGACGGATACGCGCAGGCGGCACAGTGTAAGGCAGGCCGGCGGGGGAGTCAAATCGCCGCCGGCCTGCCGCCGACGCGCGGCTGTGGCATCATTCCCTCTCCGTCATGCCCTTCAAGCTCCGCATCGTGCGTCTCGCGGTCCTCCGCCGCCTGCTCCGGGCCCATCCGCGCCTCCGGTGGACGCTGATCGCCCTCGCCTCCGTCTGCGTCCTCTTTTCCGTCTTCGTCGGCTGGCTGCTCTTCCCCTATCTCCGGACGTTCGGTGACATCGGGGCCGGTCCCGAGAACGCGCCGTCGCGCCTCTATGGTCAGGCCGCCACGTTGCGGGTGGGCGATGCCATGGACCCCGACGATCTCGACGCCGTGCTCCAGGCGCTGAGCTACCGCGTCTATGGAGGCAATACTGAAGGCGAAGGCGACACGCTCCCCAGCGGCCGGTATCGCTCGGAGGACGACAGGGTCTCCGTCCGCCTGCGCCGGCGGATGACGCCGCAAGGGAGCGTCGCCGGGGAGACGCTGCTCGTCCAGTTCAACGATGGGAAGGTCGCCGGGATCGGCGTCGACGGCCGGCCGGTCGCCGCGGCCGAGCTCGAGGCGCCGGTGATCGCCACCTACTACGGCGACGCGTCGCGCGAAAAATGGCCGGTGCAGGTCAAGGACCTCCCCGAGCACGTTGTGCGGGCGGTGCTCGCCGCCGAGGACGATTCGTTCTACTGGCACCCCGGCGTCTCGCCCACCGGCATCCTCCGCGCCCTGTTCGTCAACCTCCGGCACGGCGGGGTGACGCAGGGGGGGAGCACGCTCACCCAGCAGCTGGTCAAGAACGTCTTCCTGACCTCCGAGCGGAGCTACTTCCGCAAGGTCCGCGAGGCGTTCATCGCCGTCGCCGTGGAGGTCCAGCACCGCAAGAAGACAATTCTTCAGGGGTACCTCAACGGCATCTATCTCGGCGGCGCCAACGGCATCCAGTTCTACGGCCTCGGCACCGCGGCGCGCGCCTACTTCGGCAAGGACGCCAGCGAGCTGACCCTGCCGGAGGCGGCGGCGATCGCCGGCATGATCAAGTCCCCCGGCTTCTATTCGCCGATCGCCCATCCCGACCACGCGCGCATGCGGCGGGACGAGGTGCTCCGCCGCATGGCCGAGCTCGGCTGGATCGACGCCGCCACCCTCGCGGGCGCGCTGGCGACGCCGGTGGAGACCTCTCCCATGCGCCTCGGCGACCGCCCGGCACCGCACTTCGCGGACGCCATGGCCACCGAGGCCCGCGACCGCTTCGGCCTGCGCCGCCTCGGCAACCGCGGCGCCCACCTCTTTTCGACCCTCGCGCTGCGCGATCAGGGGCTGGCGCGGCAGGCGGTCTCGGACACCTTGCGCAACCTCGACCGCCAGAGCCGCCACGGCGAGGAGCCGCTCGAAGCGGCGCTGATCTCGGTCGATCCCCACTCCGGCGCCATCCTCGCCTACGTCGGCGGCCGGGATTTCGCGAAGAGCGAGTTCGACCGCGTCTCACAGGCGCACCGGCAGGCCGGAAGCTGCTTCAAGCCGATCGTGTTCGTGGCGGCGCTGGAGAGCGGCAAGTTCTCGCCGGCCTCGAAGCTCCAGGACGAGCCGCTCACCCTCAAGGCCGGCGGCAAGAGCTGGACGCCGAGGAACGCCGACGGCGAGTTCCTGGGGGAGATCACCGTCCGCACCGCCCTCGAGCAGAGCCGCAACGTGCCGCTGATCCGCCTCGCCATGGCCGTGGGTCTGGACAAGGTGGCCGCCACCGCGCACCGGCTGGGGATCGATTCGGACCTCGAGCAGGTGCCCGCCATGGCGCTGGGATCCGCGGCGGTGACCCCGCGCGAGGTGGCGACGGTCTATGCGACCCTCGCCAACGGCGGCGCCCGCCCCGTGCTGCACGGCATCGCCAGCGTGCTCGACGCGGCGGGCAAGCCGATCTCCGAGTCGAAGCCGAAGAAGGCGGAGGCGGTGCTCAACCCGCAGGTGGCGTTCATCACCACCTCGGTGCTCGAAGGGGTGGTGCAGCGGGGAACGGCGCGAGGAGTGCAGCGCTACGACATCCCGGGCCCCCTCGCCGGCAAGACGGGAACGACCAACGAGGCGCGCGACAGCTGGTTCTCCGGCTACCGTCCCGACCGCGTGACCATCGTCTGGGTGGGCCGGGACAACCCCGGCGCCACCACGCTCTCCGGCTCGCGCGCCGCCCTGCCGATCTGGGGGCTCTACATGAAGGCCGCGCTGGGCAATACGCCGCGCGGCACGTTCGCCGAGCCGGCCGGCCTGGAGCACGCCCTGATCTGCCGCCAGAGCGGCCTCCTGGCGCGGCCGATCTGCCCGTCGCAGATCAACGAGGTCTTCCTCCCCGGCCAGAAGCCGACGAAGGTCTGCGACCTCCAGCACGAGCCGCGCTTCGAGGAGGCCCAGCGCAACTTCGGCCAGCGCCTGGGCGACTTCTTCAAGCGCCGTTTCGGCGGCCTGTTCGGAGGCGAGGAGGAGAACGGGGAGAAGCCGGAGGGTACGCCGCCGGAGCCGCCGGCGGCGGAGAAACCGCCGGGACTCCCGTAGAGCGATTTCGGGTGG
>DATBAW010000110.1:0-1578 GCA_036271335.1 Thermoanaerobaculia bacterium | reverse complement strand
TCGGTCTGGGAGATCTGGGCCTGCCTGGCCTCCGGCGCGACCCTCCACCTGCCCGCGGACGAGCTGCGGCTCGACCCGCCGCGGCTGGCCACCTGGATGGCCGAGCGCGGCATCACCGTCTCCTTCCTGCCCACGCCGCTGACCGAGGCGCTCCTCGCCGATGGGGCGCCGGAGATCCCCACCCTGCGCCGGCTGCTGGTAGGCGGCGACCGCCTGCTCGGCCGGCCACAGCCGGGAAGCGCCTTCAGCCTGATCAACCACTACGGCCCGGCGGAGGCGTCGGTGGTGACCAGCGCCGGCCCGGTGTCACCGCGCGACCGCAGCGAGGGCGTCACCCTGGGCCGCTCCATCGACGGACTACGGGTACATCTGCTGGACCGAGCGCTGCAGCCGGTGCCGGCGAGAGTAGCGGGCGAGCTGTGGGTAGGCGGCCCCTCCCTGGCTCGCGGCTACCTGGGAGACCCTGGCCGTACGGCGGAACGGTTCCTGCCCGACCCCTGGGGCACCGGTGACCGGCTCTATCGTACGGGAGATCTCTGCCGCTACCGAAACGACGGCGAGATCGAGTTCCTCGGCCGGGCGGACCATCAGGTCAAGATCCGCGGCCAGCGCATCGAGCCCGGGGAGGTCGAGGCGGCATTGCTGGCGCTGCCCGGAGTCCGCGAGGCGGTGGTCGTCGTACGAGACCGGCAGCTGGTCGCCTACGTGGTGGGCGCGGTGGGCGATACCGCTGGCCGCTCTCTCCAGGAGCAGCTGCGCGAGCGGTTGCCCAGCGCCATGGTGCCCTCGGCGATCGTGCCGCTCGCGGCGCTACCGCTGACGCCCAACGGCAAGGTGGACCGCAAGGCCCTGCCGGCGCCCGTCCCCGTCTCTCGCGATCTGCCGCCCGAGGCGGACCGCGGCACGCTCGAGGACGCCATCGCCGCCGTCTGGTGCGAGGTCCTGGAGGTGCCGCGGGTCGGCGCGGAGGAGAACTTCTTCGACCTCGGCGGCCACTCGCTACTGCTCCCCCAGGTGCAGGCGCGGCTGCGCGACCGGCTGGGACGGGAGGTCAGCCTGCTGGATCTCCTCACCCACACCACGGTCCGCGCCCTGGCGCGCCACCTGGAGACCGGCTTGGCCGATCTGGCGGTGGCGAGCCCCTCGCTCCGTGCTACCGCGGTGCCGTCCGGCGGTCCCCGCAGTGGTGCCATCGCCATCGTGGGCCTCTCCGGCCGGTTCCCCGGGGCCTCCGGCGTCGAGGGACTATGGGCCAATCTGCGCGACGGCGTCGCCTCGATCGCCCGCTTCAGCGACGAGGATCTCGCCGCCGCCGGCGTCCCTCCCGAGCTGCGGCGCGACCCCCGCTACGTGCCGGCCGCCGGGGTGCTCGACGGGGTGGAGCTGTTCGACGCCGGCTTCTTCGGCTACAACCCGCGCGAAGCCGAGCTGCTGGATCCCCAGCAGCGCATCTTCCTCGAATGCGCCTGGGCGGCGCTGGAGGATGCCGGCTACGACTCCCTGCGCGTGCCGGGGCCGGTCGGCGTCTTCGCCAGCCTGGGATTCAGCCGCTACCTGCACCAGATCCTCACCAGCGTC
>DATBAW010000109.1:0-9456 GCA_036271335.1 Thermoanaerobaculia bacterium | reverse complement strand
GGCACCTCGGTCGGCAACGCGGAGCGGATCCGCAGTGTGGCGGACATCATCGGCGGCCAGGCGGCCGACGGTCCGCTGTTGGCGGTGATCTCGGCGGTCGGCGGGGTGACCGACGGGCTCCTGCGCGGCGCCGAGCAGGCGGCGGCGGGCGAATCGGTGGTGCCGGCCCTGGCGCGCTTCCACTCGATCCATCGCGAGATCCTCGACAGCCTCCGCCCCGAGCTCGGCGCCGCCCGCGCCGCCGAAGCGGCGGCGAGCCTCGGCGAGCTGGAGCAGGAGATGGAGAACCTGCTGCGCGGCTTCGGCCTCCTCCGCGAGTGCCCGCCCACCGCCCTCGCCCTCCTCTCCTCGCTCGGTGAGCGCGCCTCTTCCGTCCTGGTCCACCCCCTGCTGGCGTCCCGCGGGCTCGACGCGCGGCTGCTCGATCCGAAGGCGCTGATCCGCACCTTCGGCACGCCGCTGTCGTCGTCCCCCGACTGGCCGGCCACCCGCGAGGCCTTCTCCGCCCTGCGCGCGGCGCCGCCGGCGGTCGCCGTGCTGCCCGGGTTCTTCGGCGGCGACGCCAGCGGCCGCGTCAACCTGCTGGGACGGGGGGGCTCCGACTACTCCGGCGCCATCGCCGCCTGGGCCCTCGACGCCGAGCTGCTGGAGATCTGGACCGACGTCGACGGCATCTACAGCGCCGATCCGCGGCTGATCCCCCGCGCCGCCGTGCTCCCCGAGGTGAGCTACGAGGAGGCCATGGAGCTGTCGTTCTTCGGCGCCAAGGTGCTCCACCCGAAGACGATCCAGCCGGTGCGCGAGAAGGGGATCCCGGTCCGGGTGCGCAACAGCTTCTCGCCCGACCACCCCGGCAGCCTCGTGCACGGCGCCGCCGCGCCGGCCGCCAGCGGCGCCCGCGGCCTCACCTTCCTGCCCGGCGTCTCGCTGGTGGACGTCACCGGCTCCGGCATGGCCGGCGTGCCCGGCGTCGCCGCCCGGGTGTTCCAGACGATGGCCGCGGCCGGCATCTCGGTCATCCTGATCACCCAGAGCTCCAGCGAGTGCGCGATCTCCTTCGCGGTCGCCGACGCCGACGGCCCGCACGCCCTCTCGGCGCTGCGCCAAGCCTTCGCGGCCGAGCTCACCGCCGGCACTCTCGATCCGGTCCAGAGCCGCGCCGACTGCGCCATCGTCTCGCTGGTCGGCGACGGCATGCAGGACCGCCTGGGCGTCGTCGGCACCTTCGCCGGCGCGCTGGCGGACGTCGGCGTCAACATCGTCGCCCTCGCCCAGGGGTCCACCGAGCGCAACATCTCGGCCGTGGTGGCGGCGACGGACGCCCGCCGGGCCGTGCGCCACATCCACGCCCAACTGTTCGAGCGCCGCAGCGAGCTGCAGCTCGTCGTCTGGGGGGTGGGCAACGTCGGCTCGAAGCTGCTGCGGAAGATCGGCGAGCACCAGGAACGGGCAGGCCGCCGGGTGGATCTCAAGCTCTGTGGCGTCGCCAACTCGAAGCGCTGCGCCTTCGATCCCGAGGGGCTCGATCCGGCGGACTGGAAGGCGGGCCTCGACGCCGCCGCCCTCCCCTCCTGCGTCGACGCCCTGCTGACGGAGCTCGGGTCCGCCCGGCTGGTCAACCCGGTCTTCGTCGACTGCACCTCGGACGGCCAGGTGGCGGCCCTCTACGGCCGCCTGTTCGAGGCCGGCCTGCACGTGGTGACGGTGAACAAGAAGGCCAACAGCGCCCCCTACGGCGACTACGTGCGGATGCACGCGACCAGCGACCTGCTCAAGCGCCGCTTCTTCTACGAGACCAACGTCGGCGCCGGCCTGCCGGTGATCGGCACCCTCCAGAGCCTGCTGAAGGGGGGCGACCGGGTGGTGCGGCTGGAGGCGATCCTCTCCGGCTCGCTCTCCTTCCTGCTCGGCGCGCTGGAGGACGGCGTGCCGTTCTCCGAGGCGGTGCGGATCGCCCGCGACCGCGGCTTCACCGAGCCCGATCCGCGCGACGACCTCTCCGGGCTCGACGTCGCCCGCAAGCTCCTCATCCTGGCCCGCGAGCTGGGCGCCGCCATCGAGCTGGCCGACGTCCAGGTCGAAGGGGTGCTGCCGCCGGACTTCGATCCCTCGGGGGACATCGACTCCTTCCTCGCCGGTCTGCCCCGCCTGGACGCGCTGTTCGCGGACCGCCGGGAGCAGCTCGTGGCGGACGGCAAGGTGCTCCGCCACGCCGGGGTGATCGAGGCGGTCGACGGCGGCTACCGCTGCCGCGTCGGCCTGGAGGCCGTCGGCCCCGACCACCCCCTCTACGCCGTGCGGGGCGGCGAGAACGCCTTCTCGTTCCTCACCGAGCACTACCAGCCCACCCCGCTCGTAGTGCGCGGCTACGGCGCCGGCGGCGAGGTCACGGCGGCCGGAGCCCTGGCGGATCTGCTCAGGATCGTCGCTTGAGGGCTATCGTGCCGATCGCGATGAAAGTCCGCGCCTACGCCCCGGCCAGCATCGGCAACTTCGCCGCCGGTTTCGACCTGATGGGCGCCGCGCTCGCCCCACTCGACGGCTCCCTCTGGGGGGACGTGGTGACGGCGGAGCTCGCCGACGAGCCCGCGCTGAGCGTCTCCGGACCCTTCGCCGCGCTGCTCCCCGTGGACCCCTGGCGGAACCTGGTGATGCGGACCTACGGCCTCTTCCGCGAGGCGCTGCGCGCCAAGGGGGCCGAGATGCCGGCGGTCGCCTTTCACCTGGAGAAGAACCTCCCTCGCGCGAGCGGCCTGGGATCGAGCGCGGCCTCCGTGGCCGCCACGCTCGCCGCCTGCCAGGCACTGACCGCGTCTCCCCTCCCGGCGCACGAGGTCTGGATCCTCGCCGGCCGGGCCGAGGCGCTGGTCTCGGGCTCGGCGCATCTCGACAACGTCGTCCCCTGCCTCGCCGGCGGCCTCCAGCTCCTGGTGCCGGAACGCGACGGCCGTCCCGATCCGCGGTCGCTCCCCTGGCCGGACGATCTGATCCTGGTGGTGGTCTCGCCCGGCTTCGAGCTGGCGACCGAGCACAGCCGGCGGGTCCTCCCCCACCGCTTCGACCTCAAGGACACTCTCGCCTTCGCCGAGAACCTGACCGCCTTCGTGCTCGCGCTCACCACCGGCGACCGCGATCTCCTCCGCCGCTGCCTGCGCGATCCACTGGCCGAGCCCTATCGCGCGCCGCTGGTCCCCGGTTTCCGCGCCGCCCAGGCCGCGGCGCTGGCGGCCGGCGCCTGGGGGTGCTCGCTTTCCGGCTCCGGCCCCGCCCTGTTCGCCGTCGCCGACTCGCCGGCGCAGGCCGATCGCGTGGCCGCGGCGCTCCAGGCGGGCTTGCGCGGCGCCGGGCTCGACTCGACCGTTCGCCTCTGCGGCCTCGACCGCCAGGGCGCCCGGCTGCTCTGAAGCCGGTTCTTCTTCCCAAGTCTTTTCAAGGGGACCATCGCGTGAGACTGATCAGCACCCGCGACGCGGGAACGACCGCCACCTTCCGCGAGGCCGTCCTCGCCGGGGTCGCTCCCGGCGGCGGCCTCTGGCTCCCCGATCCGCTCCCCCGCTTCGACGACTGGCAGGATCTGCTCGCGCTCGACTGGAGCCGCCGCTGCGAGGTCCTGATGGACCGCCTGCTGGCCGGCGAGCTGGGTCCTGATCCGGTCGCCCGCGCCGTGCGGCAGGCGCTCGACTTCCCCATCCCGCTGGTCGCGGTCCGTCCCGGCGTCTTCGCCCTCGAGCTGTTCCACGGGCCGACCCTGGCGTTCAAGGACGTCGGCGCCCGCTTCTTCGCCGCCGTGCTCGACCTCGTCCGCGATCCTGAGCATCCGGTCACCATCCTCACCGCCACCAGCGGCGACACCGGCGCGGCGGTGGCGCAGGCGTTCTGGCAGCGGCGGGGGGTGCGCGCCGTGGTGCTCTACCCGCGCGGCCGCGTCAGCGCTCTGCAGGAGCGCCAGTTCGCCACCCTCGGCGGGAACGTCACCGCCCTCGCGGTCGACGGCGCCTTCGACGACTGCCAGGCGCTGGTGAAGGCCGCCTTCGCGGACTCCGAGCTGTCGGCCCGCCACGGCCTGACCTCGGCGAATTCGATCAACGTCGCCCGCCTGCTGCCGCAGACGCTCTACTACGCGGAAGCGGTGGCGCAGCTCCGCCGCCTCGGGATCGACGAGCCGCCGGTGATCGCCGTGCCGAGCGGCAACTTCGGCAACCTCTGCGCCGGCCTGCTGGCGCGCGCCATGGGCCTGCCTGTGAAGGCTTTCATCGCCGCCACCAACGCCAACGACACCGTCCCCGAGTACCTCGACACGGGCACCTACCATCCCCGCCCCTCGGTCGCCACGATCTCGAACGCGATGGACGTGGGCGCTCCGAACAACTGGGAGCGCATCGAGCACCTCTTCCAGGGCGATCTGGAGGCCCTCCGCCGGATCCTGCGCTGGGGGGTCCGCACCGACGCCGAAACCGAGGCGACGATCCGCGACCTCAATGCCCACGGCTACCTCGCCGACCCCCACGCCGCCGTCGCCTGCGGCGTCCTCGCCGAGCGCCTCGAACCCGGCGAGACCGGCGTCTTCCTCGGCACCGCCCACCCCGCCAAGTTCCTCCCTGTCTACGAGGCGATGGGGATCGACGTGCCGATCCCGGAGTCGCTCGGCGCGCTGCTCGACAGGCCTCTGCTGACAAGGGAGATCCCGAACGAGATCGGGGCGCTGGTGGCGGCTCTGGAGGAGAGGTGAAGGATGCAAGGCTCCTAGGCGAAACGGCTGGCCTACGCTAAGATCGAGATGATCTGGAGCGCATGCCATGGAAGTTACGATCAGCTTGCCGGAAGACATCTCCGAATCTCTCCGCGGTCAGTGGGGAAATGTGCCGCGCCATGCCCTGGAGACCCTTGCCGTCGAGGGCTACCGCACAAATGCCTTGAGCGAAACGCAGGTCAGGCGCCTGCTGGGACTGGAGACGCGGTTCGAGGTTCACGCGCTGCTGAAGGACCATAAGGTTTCTCTTCGCTATGCGCAAGCCGACCTGGAAGAGGATCTCGCAGCTCAACGGAGTCTTGGAATCCTTTCTGATCGATGATCGTTGTCGCGGACAGCGGCCCTCTTCACTACCTCATTCTTCTCGAGCAGGCGGAGCTTCTACACCGCTTCTACGGCCAGGTCGTCGTCCCTGAGGCCGTCCTCCGGGAATTGACCGCCGGCAAGGCGCCGTACGCCGTAAGCGACTGGCTTTCCAAGCCTCCCTCCTGGTTTCGCGTTCAGGCTGTCTCTGGGAGCTTCCTATTCACCACGGAAGCTCCCATTTCCGTTTGGAAGGTCCCATCGGCGATTGTGAGCTTGAAATTGCCAATGGAAGCTTCCATCCGCATTTGGAAGCTTACCAAACGCCGCGGAAGCTTCTCTTGGGATTTGGCAGCTTGCAAATTGCCGATGGGAGCTTCCATCGGCGATTGGCAGCTTACAAAACGCCGCGGAAGCTGACATTGCAGTTTGGGAGCTTACAAATCCCGATGGGAGCTCCCGTCAGCTTTTGGGAGCTTACAGAATGCCACGGAAGCTTCCAGCGGCGTTTGGAAGCTTCCGGATTCCCAATGGGAGCTTCATTTTGAAATTGGCAGCTTACCAAGCGCCACGGAAGCTCCCATTCGCTTTTGGAAGCTCCCATCGGTTTTTGGCAGCTTACCGAGCCGTTCCGCGCCGGACCGGCTAGCCGACCGGGTGAGCGGGAGCGGTATCGACGGCTCCGACCTCGTCTCCCACCACGTCCTGGACGTAGAGCATGCGGACCGTCACCATCACGACGGCGAGGACGGGGACGGCGACCATCATGCCCAGGAAGCCGAAGACGATCGCCATCAGCGACAGGCCGATCAGGGTGACCACCGGCGGCAGGTCGACCCCCCGCTTCATCAGCAGCGGCGCCAGGATGTGCCCTTCGAGGAACTGCACCGCCCAGCAGAGGAGGGCCACGAAGAGGGCCTTCTGCGGCGAGTCGAGGAAGGCCATGGCGATCGCCGGGACGGCGCTCAGGATCGGCCCCAGCATCGGGATGAACTCGAGCACCCCGGCGATCAGCCCCAGCGCCAGCGCCGCCTTGACGCCCAGCAGCGAGAGCCCGACGGCGTCGATGACGCCGATCACCACCATCATGATCAGCTGCGCCACCAGCCACTTGCGCAGGGTGACGCCGATCGCCTTGAGCACCTCCGACGCCCGCGGCCGCGCCGCGTGGGGGAAGAGGTGCAGCAGCCCCTTCTGGTAGAGGTCGGGCTCGGCGCCGATGTAGATGGCGGTGAAGAGGATCAGCAGCAGGCCCCCCAGCACGGCCACGGTCGAGGAGAGGAAGGAGAAGAGATAGCGCGTCATCGCGCCGAGCTGGCCGGAGAGGTCCGTGGCCTCGCCGGGCCGGGCGTGCGTCCTTGCCGGCGGCACCTCGCCAGGAGCGCCGGCAGCGGCGCCAGGAGCGGCCGGCGCGGCGGCGGGACGGGCGGGCATGAACTGCCCGAGGAAACCGGCGCGGTGCTCGTCCATCCAGCCGCCGATGCGGTCGAGGGCCTGCGGCAGCAGCGTCTGGAGCTCGCCCGTCTGGGCGCGCAGGGTCGGCGCCGACCAAGCGCCCAGGCCGACGATCACGCTCAGAAAGGCGGCGACCACGGCCACGGCGCCGATCCCGCGAGGGATCCGGAAGCGCTCCAGGAAGTCCGCGCCGCGTCCCACGGCGAGGCCGAAGAGGACGCCGAGGAAGGTGATGAAGAGCAGGTCGTGCGCCAGCCAGAGGAGCTGAAGCAGGAGGTAGACGCCGAGGACCAGCGCGGTGGCGCGCAGGACGTCCAGGCTCTTCCAGCCGGGCACGCGGGGAGACGAGGGAGGGGCGCTCGGCGGAGTCGGAGGCATGGAAGAGAGAGAAAGCGAGGAGAGGCTTCAGGGACCGCAGGGACTGCAGGGACTTCAGGGACTCTCCTCGTCTCTGCCGTCCCTGATGTCCCTGTCGTCCCTTCTGTCCCTGGATTCCTAGAAGTCGATCCGGCGCGCCGAGATCACCGGCGAGTTCGGACCCGAGGTGTAGCCCTCCCAGGGAAGCAGCACGCTGCCGAGGGGGCTGACGGCGATCGAGGTTCGCGTCTGCGCGCCGATCCCCTTCGTGTTGACCTGCACCTCGGCGCCGACGGCGTGGCCCAGCTTGTCCATCTCGACGCTGTAGAGGCCGACCGGGAACCAGGTCTGGTAATCGAGCCAGGTCAGCAGGAAGTGATTGCCGGCGACGCCGGCGAGCGACGGCGAGATCTGAGCCTTGGCGACGCCATGGGCCGCCTGGAACTCCGGACCGATCAGGCTGCCGCCGGGGCCCACGAACTGGCCGTAGACGTGGGAGACCTGAACGTCGCTCCCCGGCTGCGACTGCCAGACCACCAGGTAGCCGCCGGTGTTGGGGTCGGCGGCGACGGCCGGCCGGATCTGCGGGCCGGCGACGGTGGTGTTGACGCGCAGCTCGGCGCCCTGCGCCTGCGGCGCCGCCGCCTTGCTGAACAGGCGGACGAAGACGCCCTGCGAGCTCGCGTCGGCGGCGGACCAGGCGACGGCGAAGCCACCGTTCGGGCTCCCCGTGATCGCCGCGTTGTACGCCAGCCCCGGCGTCAGGCTGAGCTTCATCTCGGCGCCGCTCGGCTGGCCGGTCGTGGCGCGCACCATGCGGCCGTAGATGCCGTCGCCCGTGGCGTCGGTCGTCTGGCCGTCGCTCTGCCAGACCACCACGACGTCGCCGGTCGAACGGGCGAGGATCTTCGGGAGGCTCTGGAAGCCGGCGGTGGTGCTGAGGCGGATCGGGGCCCCCTCGGGCGCGCCGGCGGCGGTGAACTTCTGCACGAAGACGTCCTTGTCGATCACCGTGCGGTGCTCGAGGAAGATGTCGACGCTGACGTCGTCGCGCTCCTCGGTCCAGGCGAGGAGGAGCTCGCCGGAGGGGAGGAAGGCGGCGGCCGGGTCGTGGCGGATCAGCTCGATGCCGTGGGCCGGGATGGTGGCGAGCTTACGGTTGGCCACCAAGCTGAGCTCGGCGGTCAGCGCCACGCCGTTGGCGTCGTAGAAGCGGCCGCGGAGGCCGGTCTGCTCGTCCTCCCAGACGATCGCGGACGAGCCGGCGGCGTTGAACGCGGCGACCGGATTGTGCTGTCTGGACTGGGTTTTCCCGTTGACGCTGAACTCGGACCCCAGAGGCTGGGGCTGAGCCAGCGCCGGCATCGCGGGCAACAGGGCGAGCGTTGCGAGCCAGAGCATCGGCTTCATTTTCATCGCCTTCTCCTTCATTGGAATGGACAGAACCCCGAACCGCGGGTGAAAACTATTTTAGAGCCGGCCAGAAACTCTGTCAAATTTACAGAATGGTTACCGGTTCGAGGTCATTCTTTTAGGCGAACAGCTAGAGGAACAGCAGCGCCACGCCCGCCACCGCCACCAGCGCGCCCGCGATGCCGCCGATCCCCACCCGCTCCCGGTGCAGGAGCACGACCAGGGGGATGATCAGCACCGGCTGCAGCGCCATGATGCTGGCCGCCACGCCGGAGACCGTGTGGCGGACGGCGAAGAGCGACAGGGAGACGCCGAGGAACGGCCCGAAGAAGGCGCCCACGGCGGTGAAGGCGAGGGCGCGGCGGTCGCGCAGCGCCGCCGTCACCCGCGGCCAGGCGCGCACGGCGGCGACGAACAGGGCATAGCCGGCGATGGCGGCGATCACCCGCACCTGGGTGGCGGCGACGGCGTCGTAGCCGCCCATCCCGAGCTTGCTGAGGACCAGCCCGCCCGCCTGCCCCAGCGCGCCGAGAAAACCGAGGACGAGGCCGGCGGCCAGGCGCCGGGAGGCCGGCGGCGCCGGCTCTTCCGCCGGCTCCCCCATCTCCGCCGCGGAAATCACCGGATCGCGCTCGTCGAGGACCGCCCAGGCGATGCCGCCGACGGTGAGCGCCATCCCCAGGCCGTCGCGGCCGGTCAGCCGCTCGCCGAGCACCCGCCAGCCGATCAGCGCCGTCAGCAGCGGCGCCAGCGCCATCATCAGCGAGGCGAGCCGCGGGCCGATCAGCACGTAGGAGCGGAACAGGCAGAGATCGCCGAACAGGAAGCCGACCAGCCCCGACACCGCCAGCCACCCCCAGGCGCGCGGCGAGGCGTCGAGCGGCAGCGGCAGGCCGCGCAGGCCCCACGCCGCCAGGATCAGGAAGCCGAGGGCCATCGCCAGCCGGATCAGGTTGAGCGGCAGCACGCCCATCCGCCGGCCGGCGGCGGCGAAGGCGAGGGCGGAGACCGCCCAGCAGCCCGCCGTGCCGAGGGCGGCGAGCTGGCCCAGCGTCTCCAGCGAGAAGGAGGGGGCGGACACGGGCTGAGCTTAGCGGAGAAAGGCACCCTCCTGGGACCGCCGGCGTCCCGCCGGCTCTAACTCCGCTTTCGTTCAAACTCCGCTTTCGTGTCAGTTC
>DATBAW010000108.1:0-14843 GCA_036271335.1 Thermoanaerobaculia bacterium | reverse complement strand
TCGAACTCCCGCCAGTGCTGGAAACGGGCCGCCAGCGCCGCCGCGTCGATCTCGCGGCCGGCGAGCTGATGGAAGAGCTGCCAGTGGCGCCGCTCCGCCGGGCCGAGATCGGCGAGGAGGCGCGCGACCTCCGCGTCTTCGACCACCTCGAGCAGCCGGGTGAACCGCTCACAGCTCCGCGCCTCGATCATGGCGCCGAACAGAAGGCGGTCGACCTTCGTCCAGGGCTCGCGGCCGGCGACGATCTGCGACCGTAAGGCCTGCGCCCACGGGTTCTTCCGCCGTCCCCCGAGCGGCCACCCCCGCTGCCGCAGGATCGCCACCACCCGTCGGAAATGCTGCACCTCCTCGGCCGCGAGCGCCGCCGCGCGCTCGACCAGCTCGGCGTCGTCGGGGTAGTAGCCGGCGAGCGACAGGGCATACATCGCCACCTGCTGCTCGCAGACCGCGTGATCGGCCAGAAACTCGGGGAGGCTCGCCGCCGCCAGCTCCGCCCACGAGCGCGGGGTGGGGTGGAGCAGCGGCAGCGCGGCGAAAACCTCCTCGAAGGCGGTCGGCTCGCTCTCAATGCCGGCAGGGTGTCGCATGGGCCGAATCATATCCCTTGCGGAGACCTTGCCTTGGGCCGTTGACAAAGAGGACCGCAATGGTCCAGGATCTATCCGACAGGTTGAGATGCGGTCTCAACAAGCGGGCCGGACGAGGATTCCCGGCCCTGAAACCGAGCGGCGACTCGTGGGTCGCTGCCAGGGAGATTCATTCATGCGCTCATCCGGACCGCCGGAGCCTTGGCTCCGCACCCGTCCCCTCTCCGCGGCAGGATCGCAGGCTCCCGCTCCGGACGACAAGGCGGTGCTTCCCCGCGACCTTCGCGTCGGATTCCTGCTGGTGCTCCTGCTGTTCGCCGGCCTGGCCCTTCTCGGCAAGGCCGCGCACGGGCAGAACCCACGGGCGTCCATGGCCCCTGCCGCAACGCTTTGCAAGATTCAGAATAAAAACGATCTTTGCGGGAACGGGCCGCCCCGCGCCTTCGAGACGAGGCGCAAGGCGGCCTGACTGGCGCAGGGTGCTCAGCGATGCTGGGCCACGGGCGTCTTCTTCTTGTCCTCGACCTCTTCCACGCGCGCGTTCTTGGCCGCCATCTGGTCCGGCACCAGCTTGGTGAGCACGGCGACGACCTTGTTCTTCCAGGGCGCCACGACGTGGTCGTCCCCCTTGTTCAGGGCCTCGTAGCCGGCCTTGGCCACCACGGCGGGATCGGCGATGTTTCCCTGGGCGGTCTTGGTGTTCTGGGCTCCGGCGCGCTCGAAGAACTCGGTGTCGGTGGCGCCCGGCAGGAGGGCCGTCACCGTCACGCCGGTCTCCTTGAGCTCCTCCCGGATCCCTTCCGCGAAGGAATAGACGAACGCCTTGGTCGCGGCGTAGACCGTCAGGAACGGCGTCGCCGCGAGGGAGGCGAGCGAGGCGGTGAACAGGATCTTCCCCGAGCCCCGGCCCACCATGTCCTTGACGAACAGCTTGGTGAGCTGGACGACCGAAACGGCGTTGAGCTGGATCATCTCCACCTCGGCCTCCAGGCTCGTCTCGCGGGCGAAATCGCCATAGACGCCGACGCCGGCGTTGTTGACCAGCACGTCGACCTGCAGGCCGAGACCCTGCACGGCTTTGTAGAGCTTCTCCGCTCCCTCGGGACGAGCGAGGTCGGCCTCGAGGACCTCGACGCGCGCCGCATTCCCAGCCCCTTTCAGGAGCTGCGCCGCCTCGTCGAGCTTCGCCCGATCGTCGGCGGCGAGGATGACGTCGTGGCCATCCGCCACGAAGAGCTTCGCGAGCTCGAGGCCGATCCCGCTCGATCCACCCGTGATGAGAGCGACGGACTTCCGCTGATTTTCCATGATGACTTGACCTCCGTTGCTGTTGCGGACGTACTTGTTGCGGACTCAAAAGGCGCTCAGGGCGGAGCCATGAGCAGGAAGGGGTTGAAGCAAAAGCGGGGCCAATGGCGTCAATAAAGGACTTCTGCGTCGCCGGAAGGGAAGGCTGCAACAAAGACGTCCGAGGGCCCTCCTTGCAGGTCTCTCGGGCCCGTTAGGCTTTGCGTTGCGTCATATCCGGGTTAAAGTGAGCGGCGGACCGCTCGCTTGATCCCTTCTATCCTGGATTGGCGCAAGGTGCTGCCTGGATGCGTCAAGGAAGTCATGGGTGCATCAGATGATCCTATGTCGCTTCATCATTTCCGCGAGTCGAGTCATTGTAGAGATAGGTTGCTTCAAATGCCGAGGCGACGCTTCAAAGAAAAAGTGGCTGCGCCAATCGCCGGCACGGTGGCTCATCTTTTCGGCCAAACGGCGCGTCTGGAGGTTGAGTTGCGCCAATCTGACGAGACGATGCATCGCGGGAGGTTGCTCTGCGTCTCCGCTGCTTGCGATGCGCCGTCGTAAGCTTACGTTGCGCCATATGCGGCTTCGATGCTTCGTATGTGGTTGGGTTGCGCCGTTTCCGGTGGAGGCAAAGCGTTTGATCCAGATTTGACGCAACTCGGAGCCCGCTTCGCGCGAAGATTCCGCCGACCGCGCGGAAGTGAAGCGGGCTCAAGAGCCGGCGTCCTGGCGCCGCAGGGCCAGCCGCAGCTCCTTCGTCTCGCCTCCCCGCCGGACCGTCAGCACCGCCTCGTCCCCCCAGCGCTTGGCGGCGACGAGACGATTCAGCGTCTCCTTGTCCGGAACGGCCGTGCCGTCGAGGCCGACGATCACGTCGCCGGTCTGGACGCCCGCTTTCTCGGCGGGAGTCTTGCCGGAGACGAGGATGACCTTCAGCGCCTTCTCCTTCTCCAGGGGCGTGGTGGAGAGGCCGAGCGAGGGATAGATCGCGTCGCTCTGCGCCGGCAGGCCCCAGACGAAATCGGCGTAGGACGCCTGCACGGCCTTGACCTCGTGCCCCTCCTCGTCGCGGACGTTGACGGGCACGACGGTCGCGATCCGGCCGTCGAAGTTGCGGGCGGCCTGACGCTGGATGCCCAGCCCGTAGGCCACGTGGCCGGAGCCGACGAGGACGACCATGATCGTGTCCGGCCCGCCGTGCTCCTTGAGCGCCTTGACGGAGTTGAACGCCATGGTGGCGTCCCAGGTGGACTGCGCGGCGATCATCGCGTCCCATTGCGCGTCGTCCATGCCCGAATGCAGCGAATCGCCGCCGGCATCGAAGAAGGATTTGAACAGCGTGCGGTGCTCGGCGCTCGAAGTGTCGATGTCGGTGGGGATGTGGGCCGCCTCTTCGGGCGTCAGGTTCTTGAAACCTTTCTTTCGCACCGCGGTGACGACCTCGCGGGGTGCGTTGACGGCGAACATCCGCAGCTTGTGATCGCGGGCGAAGAGAAAGATGTCGCGGTAATAGAGCCAGTTGTAGCCCCAGTTCTCATACCAGCGCGAGGCCTGGAGAAACGCCTCCTCGCTGAGCTGGCCGTCCACCCAGCCGTCGAGGGATCGCTGCTCGGTGTAGGGGTACATCTCCAGCCCCACGAGCACCAGCCGGCCGGCGCGCACCAGCTCCTGGAGAACACGGAGCTCGGAGCGGTGGAAGTCCATGTCCGTATGGCTCTCGCCCACCAGCAACAGGCGCGTTGCCGCCAGCCGCTTCGGCAGCGCGGCCGGCGTGAGGACCTCGCCGGTCCGCGTGTCCGTGATGCCGTCGAGCACCACCGGCGTTTCCTTGTCCTTGCGGGCCGGATCGCCGATCGCGAGGTGGAGGGATTTCTCCTGGCCGTAGAGCGCGGCGGCGAGGAGGACGGCGAGAGCGCAGGAAAAAACTGTTTTGGCGATCATCTTCGCATCCGGTCCATCATCCGGTACAGCGTGCTGCGCGAGACGCCGAGATCGCGCGCGGCCCGGCTCATGTTGCCGTTGGCGGCGCGGAGGGCGGATTCGATGGCGTCCACCTCGGTTTCGCGGAGCGAGCGCGCCGCCGCCGCCGCGGGAGGGGCTTCGGCGCGCACGAGCACGGGGGGGAAGTCCTCGGCGTGGATCTCGTCCGCCGGCGCGGCGATCAGCAGCGCGTAGCGCAGGGCGTTCTTGAGCTCGCGCACGTTGCCGGGCCAGTTTTCCCTTTCGATGTGGCGAACGGCGTCCGCGGCCAGGGTGGGGCAGGGGAGCGATTCGTGCGCCGCGAGATCGGCGAGAAGGGCTTCGGAAAGCTGGAGCCGGTCGCCGCGCGCGCGCAGCGGCGGCAGGGTGACGGTGGCGCCGTAAATCCGATAGAACAGATCGTCGCGGAACTGCTGGCTCGCCACCATCGCCGGCAGATCCCGGCACGTCGCGCAGAGCAGCCGGAACGCGGCTTTGCGCGGGACGCTCTCGCCGATCCGGTAATACGTTCCATCCTCGAGGACGCGCAGGAGGAGCGCCTGGAGCGCGGCCGGCATTTCGCCGATCTCGTCGAGGAAGAGCGTGCCGCCCGCGGCGGCGGCGATCTTCCCTTCCGAGCCCCCCGGACGCGCGCCGGTGAAGGCGCCGGGAGCGAAGCCGAACAGCTCGCTTTCGAGCAGCTGTGGCGAGAGGGAGCCGCAGTTGATCGAAACGAAAGGTCCGCGCGCCCGGCGGCTCGCGGCGTGGATGGCGCGCGCCATCAGCTCCTTGCCGGTGCCGGTCTCCGCCAGGAGCAGGATCGGCACGTCCGTCGGCGCCAGGCGCGCGGCGAGGGTCTTGGCGCGCAGCACCGCGGGATCGCTTCCGGAGAGCGCCGCGAAGGCGGGGTGCGCGTCGGCGGCCGGCCGTGGGCGAGGCAAAGAGACCGGGGCCGGCGGGTCGAGCCGCGCCGGCCGCGTCCGCGCCGGATCGATGTAGGCGAGGATCGACAGCACGCGCCCCCCCGGGCCCAGGATGGGATCGAGCGTGAGCGACCGGTGCGGCGACCGCGCCTCCAGCGCCGGCGCGCCGCGTGCCAGGAGCGCCGCCTGCACCAGCTCGTCCCAGCCGACGCCGAAGAGCTGCGCGGTCGTCGACGATTCGGCCGACGCTCCCAGCTCACGGCGCGCGGGATCGTTCAGCCTGCGCACCCGGCCGGGCGCCTCGACGAGCAGGGCCGGCATGGCGCAGCGGTCGAGCATGCGCTCGAGAGGGGCGATCCCACCCGCGACCGCCGTGGCGTAGGCGCGCGTGCGGAGCGCCCGTTCGAGCGCCGCGCCCATGCATTGGACGGCCGTCGCCAGCATCGGATCGTCGCTCTCGACCGAACCGGTGACGTCGAACACGCCGAGGAGGTCGCCGTAGGGATCGAGGATCGGCGTCGCATAGCAGAAGAGGCCGTGATTCATCAGCTCGTAGTGCGCGGCGCCGATGACCGCGACGCTCCGCCGTTCGTGGAGCGCGGTGCCGATCGCGTTGGTGCCGCGGGTCTCCTCGTGCCAGCTGGCGCCCTCGACCAGCCGCGCCTCGACCGCGCGCTCCGCGAACCGTCCGGGGGACGACCAGACGATGACGCCGTCGGCGTCGGCCAGGAGGACCATCGCCGGGCGCGCCGCGAGGCTCTGCACGAGGGTACCGCTCAGATCGCCATGCTCGCCAAGGGATTCGGCGAGTGCCCATTCGACCCGGGCGCGGCGGTCGGCCAGCTCCGCGCGGGTCACCCCCTCGGGATGGGCGGCGCCGGCCGTGGGGAGGCCGCGGGAGGCGACGCGACGCCAGCGCGACAGCACCGGATCCCGCGTCACCTCGCCCGCGGCCATGCGGCCGGAATGAAAATCCTCGCGCCGCGAGGCAATGGGAGGCAGCAGGCGGAGCATCGAGCGCGCGTCCACCCGTCGAGGGTATCACAAGGGTTTCAGGCCTTGAGCTGTCCCGCGGATGTGTCCCATTCTGGGACAGTCCGCGACACCTCTGACGCACTTTCCCGCGCGTTTTCCCAGGGATTCCGTGCGGCATGTCCCATGCAGCCTCTGGAGAGAAACAGCAAAAGGAGACTCGATCCATGGTCTATGCCGCACCCAATCAGGAAGGCTCGAAAGTCCAGTATCGCTCCCGCTATGAGAACTACATCGGCGGCGACTGGAAGAAGCCGCACAAGGGACAATATTTCGAGAACGTCACGCCGGTCACGGGCAAGCCCTTCTGCGAGATCGCGCGTTCGAGCGCCGAGGACATCGAGACCGCCCTCGACGCGGCGCACGGCGCCAAGAAGGCCTGGGGGCGCACGTCGGCGGCGGAGCGGGCGGTGATCCTCAACAAGATCGCCGACCGCATCGAGCAGAACCTAGAGATGCTGGCCGTCGCCGAGACGTGGGACAACGGCAAGCCGGTGCGCGAGACGCTGGCCGCCGATCTGCCACTGACGATCGATCACTTCCGCTACTTCGCGGGTTGCATCCGCGCGCAGGAGGGCGGGATCTCGGAGATCGACGCGGACACGGTCGCCTATCACTTCCACGAGCCCCTGGGCGTGGTCGGCCAGATCATCCCCTGGAACTTCCCCCTGCTGATGGCGACCTGGAAGCTGGCGCCGGCGCTCGCCGCCGGCAACTGCGTAGTCCTCAAGCCCGCGGAGCAGACCCCCGCGAGCATCATGCTCCTGATGGACCTGATCGGCGACCTCCTTCCGCCCGGCGTGCTCAACGTCGTCAACGGCTTCGGGGTCGAGGCGGGCAAGCCTCTGGCCTCGAACCGCCGCATCGCCAAGATCGCCTTCACCGGCGAGACCACCACCGGCCGGCTCATCCTGCAATACGCCTCGGAAAACCTGATCCCCTCGACTCTCGAGCTCGGCGGCAAGTCGCCGAACCTCTTCTTCGAGGACGTGTTCGACAAGGACGATGACTTCGCCGACAAGGCGATGGAAGGGTTCGCCCTCTTCGCGCTCAACCAGGGAGAGGTCTGCACCTGTCCGTCCCGCGCCCTGGTGAGCGAGAAGATCTACGGCGACTTCCGCGAGCGGGCCATCGAGCGGACGAAGCGCCACACGCCGGGCAATCCGCTCGATCCCAAGACGACGGTCGGCGCCCAGGCCTCGAACGATCAGCTGGAGAAAATCCTTTCCTACCTCGACATCGGCAGGCAGGAGGGCGCCAAGGTGCTGGTGGGGGGCAAGCGCGCCGAGCTCAACAGCGGACTCGAAGGGGGCTTCTACGTCGAACCGACGATCTTCGAGGGGAACAACAAGATGCGGGTCTTCCAGGAAGAGATCTTCGGCCCCGTGGTCTCGATGACGACGTTCAAGGATTTCGACGACGCGATCGCGATCGCCAACGACACCCTCTACGGCCTCGGCGCCGGCGTCTGGACGCGCAACGGCTCGACCGCCTACCGCGCCGGCCGTGAGCTGGAGGCCGGCCGCGTCTGGACCAACTGCTATCATCTGTATCCGGCGCACGCCGCCTTCGGCGGTTACAAGCAGTCGGGCATCGGCCGTGAGAATCACCGCATGATGCTCGATCACTACCAGCAGACCAAGAACCTGCTGGTCAGCTACAACCCGAAGGCGATGGGTTTCTTTTGATCATCGATCGTTGAGGAGAGCCCCCCATGGAGACCGTGTCACGCGTGAAGCTCACCCCCGCGGCGGCGGACCTGATCCGCTCGCTCCGCGGGGAGCATGGACCGCTCATGTTCCACCAGTCCGGCGGCTGCTGCGACGGCAGCTCTCCGATGTGCTACCCGCAGGGAGAGTTCCGGATCGGCCAGCGGGACGTGCACATGGGCGAGATCGAGGAGTGCCCGTTCTACATGGGGGGCGATCAGTTCGAATACTGGAAGCACACCGAGCTGACCGTCGACGTGGTGCCCGGCCGCGGCGGCGGCTTCTCCCTGGAGTCGCCCCGGGGCCTTCGCTTCCTGATCCGCTCGCGGGTGTTCGACGACGCGGAGCTCGCGACGCTGGAAGCGCAGGGCGTGGAGCGGGGCGCCTGAGGAACAAGGGACGGCAGGGACTTCAGGGACAGCAGGGACTTCAGGAGAATCCTGCTGTCCCTGTTGTCTCTGGAGTCCCTGAAGTCCCTTTTCTCATTTCTTCAGCCACCAGCGCCGCGATCCTCTCCTCGGCTTTAAAACCCGCGAGAACCTCCTGAAAGCTCGCGCAGGCCGCGAGAAGCTGCCGATCGGCGAGCGCGCTTGCGACCTGCCGTGCCAGCCCGTCCGGCCGCTTCAGGCGATGGGCGAGCCCGGCGGCCGTGAGACGGGCGGCGTGATCGAACTGATCGTAATCGACCGGGAACACCAGCGCCGGCTTGCCGGCGCTCAGCGTGTGATACATGATGCCGGTGCCCCCGTGGTGAACGATCAGCGCGTAGCGCGGCAGGTGCGTGGCGTAGGGCACGTAGCCGAGGCGATGGAAGTTGCCGAGCGATTCGTGCCGGCCGCTGCGCGCGTCGCCGTCGCTGAAATGGAATTCGAGATCGGGGAGCGCGCGGGCGGCCTGGCGCACCGCGTCCGCCATGGATTCCTTGCTCCAGCGGAGATGAGTCCCCAGGGTCACCAGCACGTGCCGGCGTCCGGGAACGAAAGGGATTTCGGGCGCGTCTCCCGGCGCGCGCGGCGGCGTGTAGAGGACCGGTCCGACCAGCTCGACGGCGGCCGGCCAGCGCCGCGGGAATTCGAGCTCGGGAATGCCGAAGGCCAGAAGCCGCTCGTCCGAATAGACCGCCTCGCTGCCGTCCGGCCGATAGATCGCCGGCACGCCGAGCTGCCGCATCTGCCGCCGGTACAGACGATGGATCGCCAGCTTGAAGCCGCTGATCAGCGCGCGCCCCGCGGCATCGCGCAGGCGGCCCAGCGGGCCCTTATGCGGCGACCAGCCGCCGAGGTAGGCCGGCGGGCCGTCCGGCGTCTCGATGACGCAGGGCGACGAGTGGCAGGTCCACCAGGGGATGCCGAGCCGGCGGGCGACGCTGCCGGCGACCGGCAGGGTGAAGTCGGCGATGAGGAGATCGGGCCGCTGCTCGTTCCAGAGCTGGCGGATCTGGATTTGAAAGCTTTCGAGAAGCGCCAGGTTGGCCCGCAGTTGCGCGTGGAGCAGCACGGGATTGCTGCGCACGGCCTGCGGTCCGTCGGCGATCGTCCAGACCTCCGCGTCGCGCCCGGGGAGAAGGGCCACGCCCTGCAATCCCGCGGCGGCGATCTGCGTCTGGGCGCTCTCCGTGCTGATCACCCGCACGTCGTGCTCGCGGGCGAGCCGGCGGCCGATTCCAAGCAGCGGATGCAGGTGGCCGGCGAACGGCGGCGTCGCGAGATCGATCCGCGCGCGGCTCATCGCGGGGTCTCCCGGGCACCGATCACCTCTTTCAGAAAATCATTGCAGAGCGCCAGCACTTCCGGATTTTCCAGATAGTCGAGGTGACCGCCCGCGACCCAGGCGTCGTCCGCGCCGAGATCGAGGCGCGACAGGCCCTTCGCAACCCAATCGCGCCGCCCCCGCACCTGCCGGAGATCGCAAGCCGGCCGCCGGCGCGACACGGCGCCATAGGCGAAGACGTGGAGCCGCGCCAGCTCCCGCGCCGGCAGATCGAGATTGGCCAGCAGCTCCAGGCCGCAGCTGCCGGCCAGCAGGAACGTCCGCTCGGCGCGGTCCAGCAGGGCCAGCACGGAGGGCTGGAAACGCCTCGCGAACGGCGCGCGGCGCGCGGCCAGGACCTGGCGCGAATTGTTCCAGCTGGCGCGCAGAAGCGGCGTCGACCGGTGGGCCGGCGTCGTCGCCGGATAGGGAAAATTGACTCGCACTTTCCACTCGTCCGGCACGGGAAGGACGTCGAGGAACCTCTCCTGCGCGGGGGACAGAGCCGATCCGCGCGGGTCGCTCTGGCCGGTCAGAAAAGCGATCTGTAGGGGCAGGCTCATGGCAGGGCCGTGAAATCGTGCTCGCCCCGCACGCGGTAGTGCCGCTTGCGCCAGACGATGCGCCGCCAGCAGATCGCGTGCAGCAGGTGCAGGGGCTGGAACAGCTCGGTCGCCAGCGAGGCGAGCGGCGCATGGAGCGGGCGGCCATGGATCGAACGCTGGAGCGCCGTCAGGCCGAGCCCGCGAAGAACGATCACGGTAAGAAAAACGCCGATCGTGAGCGGAGACGGCGCCAGCAGCGCGACGGCGGCGAGCGCGACGAGGAGCAGCGGCGGCAGTGCGTGGAGACAACCGATCACCAGGCGTAGCGAGAGCGGCTGTTTGCGCAGCAACAGCAGCGCGAACAGGAACCAGCGGTGCATCATCCGCAGATAGTGGCCGAAGTCGCGGACGGTGGTCTCGACCCAATGGGTCCGGGCGCTCTGCTCGATGCGTCCGCCGGCCGCCAGCACGCGTTCGGCGACGGCGAGGTCGTCGGCCAGAAAGCCGAGGAGCGGCGCGAAGCCGCCGATGGCGTCGAGGAGCTCGCACCGCAGCGCGTAGGCCATGCCGTTGATCGTGACCGGCGGGCGGAACGCGAGCAGTGGCAGATAGGTCAGCGCCGAGTTATTGTTGACGAACTGCGCCAGCAACCGCGAGGGCCAGCGGCCGTCGTCGAGATAGCCGGGCAGGCTGGTCGCCAGATCGGAGGTGTCGAGCTTCCGCAGCAGCGCCGCGAGCGTGGCGGCGGGCATGCGGGTGTCGTCGTCCAGCACCAGCAGCACCGGCTCGCGCACGGCAGGCCGGGCCAGCGCCAGCTTGTGCAGCTTGGGATTGTGACCGTCGGCGGGAGGCGGCAGAACGAGCCGGTCGATCCGCCGGCCGGCATAGCGGGCCGCCAGCTCGCCGCAGACGGTCTGGGCCACCTCGTCGTCGGAATCGATCAGCCAGAGAAATTGCGCCGCCGGCAATTCGATCAGATTCGCTTCCAGCACCTCGCCGAGGCGTGGATCGCCGCTCAGGATCGCCTGGGCGATGGTGACTCCGGCCCCCGGCGTGGTCTGGAGAGGGGACTTCGGCTCGCGCCGCGCCGCCCGCAGCGCGAGGAATGCCTTTCCGGCGAGCAGCGCGAGATAGAGCAGGCCGAGACCGGTCGCGATCAAATCGTGCTCTCCAACTGCCGCCGTTGCCAACGGACGAACGCCTCGACCCCCTCTTCGAGCGCTACCGCGGGCGGCCCGAAATCGGCCAGCGCCTTACGGACGTCGAACGTCTTCGACCACGCGAAGACGCCCACGCCGTAGCGGGTCACCGGCGGCTCGCCGCGCAGGCGGAGCGTTCGCCATGCGATCTCGGCGAGGCCCGCCGCGAGCATCGCGGAGCGGATCGAGATCCGACGCCGCGGCGCGGGCAGGCCGAGCTGGGCGAAGAGGGCGAGCAGAAACTCCTGGAGCGGCACCGGCTGCGCATTGGTCAGATTATAGGCGCCATGGAGGTCCGCGCGCGTGGCGGCGGTCAGCAGGTACTCGCTCAGCGTGTCGATATAGATCAGATCGCCGACCGCCGGCTCGCGGAGCCCGGTGAACAGCGGCAGCCGGCCGCGCCGCGCGGCGTGGAGAAGGCGTGGAAAGAGCACCGTGTCGCCCGGCCCGAAGACGGCGCGCGGGCGCGCGATCAGCCAGGAGCCGGGGTAGTCGCGCACCCGCGTCTCGCCCTCGTATTTCGTCGCCGCGTAGCGATTGACGAAGCGCGGCCCGATCGGCGATTCCTCGGTGAGGCCGAGCTGGGGGCCTTGCCGATAGAAGACCGAGCTCGACGACACATAGATCAATCGTGGCAGGCCGTTCGCCTTGCAGAAGTCGATCACGCGGGCCGTCGTCTCGACGTTGTCGCGGCGGTATTCCGCCGCGGTGCCCCAGGGGGAGGCGCGCGCCGCGGCATGGATCACCACGTCGGGCCGGAACGGCAGCGCGAACGGGCGGGACAGATCGCGCGACGTGTACTCGGGATCTTCGAGCGGCCGCCGCCCGACGCCATGGATCTTCAGATCGGCGCGGCCGCGGAAACGGGCGACGAAGCTGCCGCCCACGAAACCGGAGGCGCCGGTCACCAGGATCTTGAGAGGTTTCATGGCTTTCGCTCGCAGCGAATGCGCCGCCGTTTCAGATGCAGCGGCTCCTCCCGCCAGGGCTCGAAACGAAGCTCCGGCGGCCGGAGCCCGAGCTGATCCGCCAGCTTCGTGAGCTCGCCACGCACCGCGATCTCAGCTCCCGCCAAAGCGGACGCGGGCGCATCGAGACGGATCCGCCACTCCTCGCCGTGCTGCTCCAGACGATAATCGCGCACTGCGCCGGCCGGACCGGCGCGGGCGAAGGCATGGCGGAGGACATCGGGAAAGATCGGCGCGAGGGGCGCCCCCGCGGCCGGAAACGCCCACAGTACGTCGTCGGCTCGCCCTTCGATCGCGTCGAGGCTCAAGGTGACGCGGCCGCACGGGCAGGGGCCCTCGGCAACGCGCAGGACGTCGTCCAGCCGGTAGCGGACGATCAATTGTGTCGTGCGCGAGAAGTCGGTGACGATCGGCTGGAACCGCCGCCGTTCCGCGTCCAGCCACTCGGGCTCCACGTGCACCAGCTCCTCGTTCAGATGCACCCGGCCGGCCGGACAGCTCGCGCCGAGGAATCCTTCCGTGCATTGATAGACCTGCCGCACCGGCACGCCGAACGCGGCGGCGATCGCGCGCTCGTCGTCCGCCTCCAGGACCTCGGCGACCGACAGGATCTGGCGCGGCGCGATCTGAAGGATACCGGCCGTCGCGGCGTCGGCGAGCCGGCGGAGCACCGTGGGTGGGGCCACCAGAATGTCCGGCGGACGGGCGTTCAAGCGCTCCTGGTGACCTTCGAGCGGTTCGAAAAGATCATGATAGGCGAAGTCGAGACGGCGGCTTGCGACCGTCTCGTAAAGGTTGCTGTTGGCGCGCAGGAAGAAGGCGACGCGCAGGGGAGGGCGCCCGACGTTCACGAGCTGGCGCAGCGCATCTTCGCTGAGCACACGGGCGAGGAGCACGCCGGCCCAATGGGCGCGCTCTTCGGGGCTGGCCAGAAACACGCCGCGGGTGCCGGAGGTGCCGCTCGACAGGCCGACGGTCAGGCCGCCGAGCGTCGGCCGGAAGTCGCGGCTGCGCTCCGCGCGCAGCGCTTCGTCCAGGGCCTGGTCGAGCGATATGCCGCGCGTGTTGAACGACGCGAAGTCGCCCAACACTTTCGGCTTGTCGACGATCGGCAGGTCCGCCAGCCGCCGGCCGGCCCAGCGCCGATAGAAGGGCGCGCGCGGCAGCGTCCGGCGGAAAAACCTTTCCAGGCGGCGCTCCTGGAAGCGCGACAGCGCGGCGCGGTCGGCGAAGCGCAAACCCCAGCGGAAGCGGGCGAAGACGGCGGCCGAGGTCAGCGGCAGGGTCACCGAAGAGCGCTCCGTTGATCCAGGGAAGGGATTTCGTGCGAAGGAACGATCGTGAGATCCGGATGCCGCCCGGCGATCTGGAGCAGTCCGCCGAGCGTTCGCCGATACGCGTGCCAGTCGTCGAAGATCGGCCGCGCCAGGATCGATGGCATCCGCTGCTCGCGCCAGGCCCGGGTCGACCAGCAGGCGTCCGCGGCGAGCAGCACCAGTCGGTCCCGTTGATCGCGGAGCAGCACGCCGAGCTGCGCCGGGCTGTGGCCGGGGAGCGGAATTCCGATCAGACTGCGGTCGCCCAGCAGATCGTAGCCGCGCTCGAAAGGTTTCCAGGCGGGGCCGAGATCGACGATCGGCCGCCCATCGGCAAGGGCGAGTCGCGAGCTGAAATCCGCCGGCAGCAGCGCGGGGAGGACGCCATGCCGCAACAGTCTCCACGCGCTCTGCGCTCCTCCGAGCTGCCGCGCGAAGTCCGCCTCCAGCGCCATGAAACGAGCCCGGGGCAGATCGCGCAGCCCGGCGACGTGATCGGCGTGAAAGTGAGAGATCAGCACCCGCTCGACGTCGTCGAGGCGCAGCCCGTGGCGGGCCAGCTGCGCTTCGAGCCGTTCCTCCGCGGGCAGATGCACCGGCGTCAGCCAGCGATAGAAGCGTTCGGGAAAGGGGGCCGTCGCCGTCTCGAAATGATCGGCATAGCCGGTGTCATAGAGGATCGTCCCGAAGCCCGGATGGCGGATCAGTGCCACCAGCGAAGGAAAATCGACGGCTCGCCAGCGGCCGCCCCGGATCGTCACCCACTCGGGATGGCGGCAGCGCCCGACCTGCAACAGATGGAGCTCGACGCGCGGGACGTCCAAAATTCTTCCTGATAGTTTCCTAATATCGAAGAATCATCCCGCCCAGGCAGAGGCCGGCGCCGCTGCCGATCAGCAGGGCCGTCTCGCCGCGCCGGAGCCGTCCGTCGCGGATCGCCGCGTCGAGCGCGCTGGGCAGCGACGCCGCCACCTGATTGCCCTGGCTTGCGTAGACGTCGATCATCCGCTCGCGCTTCAGCTTGAGCAGGCGGCGCAGGTAGTCCAGCGCGTGCCGGCTCGCCTGATGGGGGACCACGACCGCGATCTCGTCCAGGCTGATTCCGGAGTCCGCCAGAAGACCTTTGAGAAATCCGGGCAGGTGCTCGGCGGCGAGCCGGAACACCGCTTTGCCGTCCATCTTGAAAAGGCTGAGGGGCACGATCGGCTCGGTGGTCCGGTTGGGATGTTGCCGCGAGCCGCAGCCGGGGATCTCGCAGAAATGCACGCCCTCGCTGTAGGTCGCGAACGCGCTGCCCAGGATGGCTGAGGCGCTGCCTTCCTCGGGACCGATCACGGCCGCCGCCGCGCCGTCGCCGAAGATGCCGCTCGCCTCCAGCTTCGTAAAGTCGACGCCGCAGGACGCGATGTCGGAGGCGACGATGAGCACCCGGCGGTACCGCCCCGCCTCGATCAGGCAGGCCGCCGTGTCGAGCGCGACCAGGAAGCCGAGGCAGGTCGCGACGACGTCGAACGCGGGAATCCTGGACCGGCCGGCCGCCATCTCGTAATGGATCAGCGCCGC
>DATBAW010000107.1:0-3225 GCA_036271335.1 Thermoanaerobaculia bacterium | reverse complement strand
TCCGCCGCTTCGGTAAGGGACGGCATCCAGCCGCGCTCAACTTCGGAGACTGTTTGAGCTACGCCACCGCCAAGCTCGCCGGTCACCCCCTCCTCTTTGTCGGCGACGATTTTCCCCGCACGGATATCAAATCGGCCTGAGACTTCTCGGCTCGACCATGCCCCCCGTGAGGCGGAAGCTCCGCCTTCCCAGCTCGGCCGGCGGCCTGGCTTGAACCTGCCCCGCGCCAGCCTCGGCGGCGGTCGCCAGCAGGTTGGCGTCGAACGGCGCGGCCGGCCGCGTTATCCTTGCCAGATGACAAAGGAGATCGCTTCTGAGAGCGCGACATCTTCCTTCTGACGGCGAGCAGGAGGAACTGCTCTCCGATCTCGCCGAGATCATCTCTCGCCGGGGCTCTGGGACCTTTCTGACCGCTCCCATCGTCCTACCGCATCCGCGGTATTTGCCCGATCCCTGGCTCGGCGACCTAGCCAGCGCCCAGACGTTGCTGCGGCGGTTGATGCTGTACGCCGGCCTCGATCTTTATGCCGACCTGCACGTCTACGACCGGGATCAGGCGCTGTACCACCGCGAAGGCATGATCGCCTGGTTCTCAGGCATCGAGGACGGCCGTTGCAAGTTTGGAGTCGAGGTCGCCCAACTCGGAGATCCCCAGATCCTGATCGCCGCGCTGTGCCACGAGATCGCCCATGCCTACCGTGAGCACCATGGCCTGCGGCAGGCGGACGTCGATCGGGAAGAGAAGCTCACCGATCTCACGACCGTCTACCTGGGATTCGGAATCCTCACCGCCAATTCCGCCGATCGATTCGAGAAGACCAGCTATCTGAGCGGGAACCTGGCGATCACCAAGACGAGGTTCACTCAGGTCGGCTACCTGCCGGCGCAGTCCATGAGCTTCCTCCTGGCCCTTCAGGTTCTGGCCCGCAATCTGGCGCCGGCCCGTCGGAAGGCGCTGGCGCGGCAGCTGGAGACCAACCAGGCCGAGTACATGACCCGCGGCGTCCGCCATCTCGAGGCGCGGCGCGCGGACGTGCTGTTCCGTCTTGGGGTGCCGACGGATCTCACCGCGCTCGAAGAGCCTGATCTCGAACGCTTCACCCGGCCTCTGGACGGCCGCGATGAAAAGGTGGCGGTGTTGTCCGAGCCGGACCTCTTCGCCGTGAACGACCGCAAGCCGAACGCCGAACGGACGATCTTTGCTCTACGGGAGGGGTTCGGACGCCACATCCTGACTACGGCGCTCGGGGTTTTTTTCGGCGCGATCGGTGGCCTCATCGTCCTGCAAGGGGGGACTGTGAAACTGCTCGGCACGGCCGGTCTGGGAGCTCTTGCCGCGAGCGTTCTCGGCTGGAGGGAGCGGCGTTTCTCCTGTACGGACTATGAGTGCAATGCGCGGATTCCTGGCGAGGCCACGGTCTGCCCCGGCTGTGGCGGCCGGATCGGCGGGAGAATCCGGGCGAGACGGGAGATCTTCGCGGGCGAGGAGTGATGGCCGGCGCCTCCGGCTTGAAGCTGCCCCGGTCCGGGCGTATCGTTGACGGGCGTCTGGACGGCTGGGAATGAACCACTGGAAAGAAACCGCAGAGATCCTGGCCCGGCTCGCCGAGCTGAAGGCGGCCGGGCGGAGAGCCGCGCTCGCCACCGTGGTGCACATCGTCGGCTCGGCCTATCGCCGCCCCGGCGCCAAATTCCTCATCGAAGAGACCGGCGGCACCCTCGGCAGCGTCAGCGGCGGCTGCCTGGAGGCCGACGTGCGCGAGATCGCCAAGGGAGTGCTGGCCACCGGCGCGCCCAGCCTGCGCCACTACAGCACCGGCGCCGACGAGGACATGGTCTGGGGTCTCGGCCTGGGATGCAACGGTTCGGTGGACGTCTTCGTGGAGACGGCGACCGAGGGGCCGCTTGCCGATCGCGCCGGCGAGCTGCGGGAGCTGCTGGCGGGGGATGCTCCGGTCGCGTTGCTGACGATGGTGGACGGCGGCGAGAACGCCGGCGCGACGCTGGTGCTGGGGCCGGACGGAACCATCGGCGGCTCCCTGGGCTCTGCCGAGCTGGATCGTCTCGGAGCGGAGCGCGCGGTGGACCTCGTGCCGACGGGGCGCTCGACGCTGCAGATCCTGGCCGGCCGCGGCGTCTTCGTCGAGGTGCTGCCGCCGCCGCCGCATCTCCTCGTCTGCGGCGCCGGCGACGATGCCCGGCCGCTCGTCGCCTACGCCGCGGACGCCGGCTTTCGCGTCACCGTCCTCGATCACCGCCCCGCGCTGCTGGCTCCGGAGGGGTTCCCGCAAGCGTCCAGGCTCGTGCTGGCCCGTCCCGAGGAGCAGGGGATCGTCCTCCCTCCGGCCGCGCGCTCGCTGGCGGTGGTGAAGACGCATTCGCTGGCGCAGGACCGCGAGTGGGCTCGCCGGCTGCTGGCGGCGGGCATGCCCTACGTCGGCATGCTGGGGCCGCAGGCGCGCACGGCGAGCATCCTGCAGGAGCTCGGAACCGATGGCGAGGGTCGGGTCTTCGGTCCGGTCGGCCTCGACCTCGGCGCCGACGGGCCGCGGCAGGTGGCGCTCGCCATCGTCGCCGAGCTGCTCGCCTTCATCGCCGGCCGTGAGCCGCGCCATCTCAGCGAGCGCAAGGAGGCCATCCATGCCGTCTGACCGCGGTGACACCCCCGTCGCCGGCATCCTGCTCGCCGCCGGCCTGTCGAGCCGGATGGGGAGCAACAAGATGCTCTTCGAGCTGGAAGGGGAGAGCGTGCTGCGGCGCGCCGCCCGCCGCGCGCTGGCGGCCGGCCTGTCGCCGCTCGTCGTGGTGCTCGGCCACGAGGCGGACCGGGCGCGGCGTGAGCTGGAAGGCCTGTCCTGCCAGTGGGTGCTCAATCCGCTCTACGAGCAGGGGATCAACTCCTCGCTCAAGGCCGGCATCAGGACCGTCCGGGATCTCGGCGCGACCGCGGCCCTGGTGATGCTGGCCGACATGCCGTTCGTCACCGTCGAGATGATCGCCGCGATGGCCGCCCGCTTCCGCGCCTCCATGGCGCCGCTGGCGATCTCGGACTACGCGGGGGTCAACGCGCCTCCCATGGTCTACGACCAGAGCCTGTTCGCCGAGCTGCTGGCGATGGAAGGGGAGGGGTGCGGCCGGCAGGTGGTCAAGCGGCACAAGCACGAGGCCGAGGTGCTCGCCTGGCCGGAAGCGGCGCTCCAGGATCTCGACGTGCCGGAGGATTAC
>DATBAW010000106.1:0-7114 GCA_036271335.1 Thermoanaerobaculia bacterium | reverse complement strand
TCACGTGCGGCGCCTGCGACATGTTCTCCATGCCGCCCACCAGGCAGGTGGTGGCGTCGCCGGTGAGGATCGTCTGCGCGCCCGAGATGACCGACTGGACGCCGGAGCCACAGAGGCGGTTGACGGTCAGCGCCGGCACCTCCTTCGCCACGCCGGCCTTGAGCGCCACGTGGCGCGCGCCGTAAATGGCGTCGGGCGAGGTCTGGAGCGCGTTGCCGACCACGGTGTGGTCGATCTCTTCGGGACTGATGCCCGTCTTCTCAAAGAGGGCGCGCGCCGCGTGCGCCCCGAGGTCGATCGCGGAGATGTCGGCGAAGGAGCCGTTGTAGTCGGCCATCGGGGTACGCACCCCGTCGACCAGAACGAGATCACGAAGTTCCATCAAGAGAATCCCTCCAAAAGCGCCAGCCGGTGAAAGCGGCGACGCCAGCGGTTCATGTCCATCGAGGGATCGAGCCGGGAGCCGAGCAGGACGAAGATCCTGCCTCGTTCCGGGTCGATCCAGAAGCTGTTGCCTGCGAAACCGGTGTGACCGAAGGCGGTGGGCGAGAGCGACCGCCCCGCGCTGCCGCGGAGCGTTCGCCGCCACCAGCCGAAAGCGAACCGGCCGCTGCCGCCCAAGGCCGCGGCCACGCCCTCGGGATGCAACAACCGCCCCGGTGCCAGCCATTCCGCGCCGAGCCGCCAGAGATCGCGCGCGCCGCCGAACAGACCGGCGTGCCCGCAGATCTCGCCGGTTCCCGCCAGGAAGCGCCCATTGCCGTCCTGCGGCCGTCCCAAAGGCGGCGGTCCGAGGTCGGCGACGGTGAAGCCCTGCTTCGCCGCCAGCCTCACTTCCTGGCCCGTGCCCATCCGGGATTCGGCCAGATCCGGCCGCTCGCCGGGCGACGCCTCCACTCCACCCAGCCCCAACGGGTCGAGGACGCGGGCGCGGAGCAGCGCCGCCAGCGGCGTCCCGGTGACCTGCCCGGCGGTCCGGCCCCAGAGGATAAACCCAAGATCGCTGTACGTGCCCGGCCGGGCACCGATCAGATCGCCGTCCCGCCCTCCTTGTACGATCAACGCGACGGCTTCGTCCAACGAACGGCAGCGGTGGTAGAGCGGCGTCCAGGCCGCCAGCCCCGAGCGGTGGCGCAGGAGATCCGCGAGCGGCCGCCGGGCCAGCCGCGCGTGCGCTCCCGGCCAGACGTCGCCGATCCGGGTGGCGAGCGGCAGGACGCCCGCCGCGTCGAGCGCGAGGGAGAGCGTCGCCATCAACGGCTTGGTCAGCGAGGCATAGTCGAAGCGGGTCGCGGTCGTCGCCGGTACGCTGTCGCGAGCCAAGCCGACGGCCTCCTCGCTCTCGATCCCCTCGCCCGTTCCCACCAAGGCCACGGCGGCGGACATCACCCCCTGCCCGATGAGCTCGTCGAGAAAGGTCCGGATCTTCTCCTGTGCCTCCCCTCCTCTGTAGAGACGCCCCGTGGGGCGTCTCCCAACCTCGGGCCGTCCTCGCCGCCTCGGAGACGCCCCACGGGGCGTCTCTACAGAGGAGGGCCGAAACGGCCTCTCAGACATAGTTGGCGGGATCGCCCGTCTGGAACACCACCACCCGTTCGCCGGCCTGGAACGCTCCGGCGGCCTCCAGATCCTCGACAGCGGCGAGCGCGGCGGCGCCCTCGGGCCCGATCCGCAGGCCCTCGTGCGCGGCGACCCAGGCGGTGATGGCGTCGAGCCGCGATTCGTCCACCGCGATCGCCCTGCCGTTCGTCTCGTACAGCGCCTTGAGGACGATGAAGTCGCCGAGCGCCCGCGGCACCCGCAGGCCCCACACCTTGGTGTCCGGATGCTCCCAGGGGGGCGCCGAATCCTGATGAGCTTCCCAGGCGCGCACGATCGGCGCGCAGCCGGCGGCCTGGACGGCGACGAAGCGCGGCCGTTTCGGACCGATCAGCCCCAGCTGCTCCAGCTCCGCGAAGGCCTTCCGCATCCCCACGATCCCGGTGCCGCCGCCCAGCGGGTAGACGATCCAGTCCGGCAGCTCCCAGCCGAATTGCTCGGCGAGCTCCAAGCCCATCGTCTTCTTCCCTTCGGCCCGGTAGGGTTCGCGCAGCGTCGAAAGGGTCCAGAAGCGCTCCTTCCCCTCCTCCAGCAGCTTGGCCGCCTCGACCAGCGTCCCGGGGCTGGCGAGCACCTCCGCGCCGTACTCGCGGCAGCGGTCGAAGACGGTGCGCGGGGTGTCCTCGGGGAGCGCCACGCGCGCCGGCAGCCCCGCCGCCGCGGCATAGGCGGTGAGCGCCAGAGCGGCGTTGCCGGCGCTGGCCAGCTGCACTCCCGGCGCCCCCAGCTCGCGGGCGCGGTTGATGGCGAGCGAGAGCCCACGCGCCTTGAACGAGCCCGTGGGGTTCCCCGATTCGTCCTTGACCCAGAGCTCGATGCCGTCCGGACCGAAGCGGCGCATCCGCACCAGCGGCGTCGCGCCCTCGCCGAGGTCCACCCGGCCCTCGAAGTCGGCGACCGGCAGCAGCTCGCGGTAGCGCCAGAGGCTCCACGGACGGCCGGGAAGCGCGCGCTTCAGCGCCTCCCCCTTCTCGGGATTCAGGTCGTACTCGACCAGCCAGGGCGCGCCGGCCGGCGAGAGGAAGGCGGGCTCGTCGAGCGGCGCGCTGACGCCGGTCTTCGAGCAGACCAGCCGCCGGGCCCAGCGGTCGTCAGCGGTCGTCGCGGCGTTCGTCGTCGTCATTTCAGGATCCTGGCCTTCTTGGTTCGTACCAGCGGCTCGTCGGTCCGCCGGCGCACCACCAGCCGCACCGGCACGCCCTCGAGCCCGAGCGACTCGCGGAGGCGGTTCTCCAGGTAGCGCCGGTAGTGGTGGTTGCGGGGGAGCGCGCGGTTGGCGAACAGCATGAACGTCGGCGGCGCGGTCGAGACCTGGGTGGTGTAGTAGAGCTTCCAGGCGGCGCCGCCGAGCGACGGCGGCGAGACCTTGCGGATGAACTCCTCGAACAGGCGGTTGAGCTGGCCGGTGCTGAGCTTGAGGCGATAGGCGGCGAGCGTCTTGTCGATCGGCGCCCAGAGCTTCTCGACGCCGCGGCCGCTCAACGCCGAGACGTTGACCCGTCCCGGCGTCGCCAGCAGCTCGTCGAGCCGCTCGAAGGAGAGCTCCAGCCTCTCGCGCGCCTCCTCGTCCAGCAGGTCCCACTTGTTGATCGCCACCACCGCCCCCCGCCCGAGCTCCCAGATGCTGCCGGCGATCGCCAGGTCGCTGCTGGTCACTCCGGCCGCGGCGTCGATCACCAGCACGGCGACTTGCGCGCGCTCGATCTGGCGCCGCGCCATCATCACCGCCAGCTCCTCGGCCTGCCCCGAGACCTGGCTGCGGCGACGTATGCCGGCGGTGTCGATCAGCAGGTAGGACTTGTCGCCGCGGGTGATCAGGGTATCGACCGGATCGCGGGTGGTGCCGGCCATCGGCGAGACCAGCGACCGGTTGAGCCCCGAGATCTTGTTGAGCAGCGACGACTTGCCGACGTTCGGCCGCCCCACGATGGCGACCGCCGGAGCGTCGGAAGGGACCGGGATGTCCGGGATCTCGGGGAGCGCCAGCGCCAGCGCCTCGCGCAGATCGCCGATGCCGCCGCCGTGCTCGGCCGAGATCAGGAGCTGGCGGTCGATCCCCAGCTTGTAGAACTCGGAGAAGCGGTTCTGCGCCTCCTTGGTGTCCGCCTTGTTGACCACCAGCACGGCGGGCTTGTTGTAGCGCCGGAAGTGCGACCAGACCTCCTCGTCGGCGGAGACCAGACCCACTTTGCCGTCGACGACGAAGAGCAGCAGGTCGCTCTCCTCGACGGCCATGAACACCTGCTCGTTCAAGCCCAGCGGATCGTCCCCCGGCACCAGCCCGCCGGTGTCGACGAGCTGGATCGGACGGTCCTCGGCCAGCTCGACCGTGCCGGTGATGCGGTCGCGGGTGATGCCCGGCAGATCGTGGACGATCGCCTGCCGGCGCCCCAGGAGACGGTTGAACAGGGTCGACTTGCCGACGTTCGGGCGGCCGATGATGGCGACGGTGGGGGTTAGCGGCATGGTGGGGAGTGTATCGGAAAGGTTGAGTCGAAACGCTCGCCCCTCCGGGGCTAGCCCCTCACTCTCCCAACCCTCTCTCTCCCACCGCACTCCCCCCAACCGGGAGAGAGAGGGCTAAAACAACCGCCGCCCCGTCCTGCGTTGCTTTTAGACTAACCACTCCCTCTTCTCCCGGTCGGGGGGAGTGCGATGGGAGAAGAGGGCCGGGGTGATGAGGGGCCAACCGGCCGGGAGCGCCGGCGTCGAAGAAGCGCGCTACCGCCGCCGCCCCTTCTCCGCTTTTTTCCCCGCCGGCCTCGCCGCCGGCTTCCGCGCCACCTTCCCCCCCTCCTCCCGCTCTCTCCGCATCGGCGGCCGTGAGGCCCCCGGCTCCGGCATCCCCGCCAGCTTGAAATCGAGCCCGCGCGCCTTCGGCGAGGCCCCCACCAGCACCACCTCGACCGCATCGGCCAGCCGGAAGATCCGGCCGTTGTGCTCGCCGATCAGCCGGTGCGCGTCGGGCTCGTGGCGATAGAAGTCGTCCGCCATCGTGCGGATCGGTACCAGGCCGTCCACGAAGTAGCCGTCGAGCTGCACGAAGAGGCCGAAGGGCTGCACGCCGGTGATCCGTCCCTTGAAGGTCTCGCCGGCGCGGCCGGCCAGAAAGCGCACCTTCTTCCATTGCAGCAGGTCGCGCTCCGACTGCTCGCTCCGCCGCTCCGTGCTGCTGGTGTGCTCGGCCACCGCCGGCAGCCGCTCGATCAGGCGCGACGCCTCCCACTCGCGCGGCCGCGCTCCCAGCAGCGCTTTGAGCTGGCGGTGCACCACGAGGTCCGGATAACGCCGGATCGGCGAGGTGAAGTGCGTGTAGTACGGCGACGCCAGCGCGTAGTGGCCGAGGCACTGGGGATCGTAGTGCGCCCGCTGCAGCGTCCGCAACGTCACCGACGAGACGAACTTCTCCTCCGGCTTGCCGCGCACCTCCCGCAGCACCTCCTGGAGCGCCATCGGCGGCAGGTTCTCGAGCTCCCCCCGCAGCTTCAGGCCGAAGGTGGCGAGCAGCTCCGCCAGCTCCTCCAGCCGCTCCGGCGTCGGCTGCTCGTGGACGCGGTAGAGCGCCGGCACCTCGCGCCGCACCAGCTCGTAGGCCACCGCCTCGTTGGCGGCGATCATGAACTCCTCGACGATCCGGTGCGCCACGTTCCGCTCCTCGGGGAACACGCCCACCATCACGCCGTCCGTGTTGAGCACCACGTCCCCCTCGGGAAGGTCGAAGTCGATCGAGCCCCGCAGGGAGCGCGCGTGGTTGAGGATCTGCATCAGGTGGTGCATCTCGCGCAGCACCGGCAGCACCGCGCCGTACTCGGCGGCGTCCTCCGGCGCCGGCTCCTCCAGGATGCGGCGCACCTCCGAGTAGGTCATCCGCCGGCTGCTCTCGATCACCGTCTCCGCGAAGCGCCGGGCGTGGATCACCCCGTCGCGGTCGATCTCCAGGAATGCCGAGAGGGTGAGCCGCGGCACCTTCGGCCGCAGCGAGCAGAGGCCGTTCGAGATCCCCTCCGGCAGCATCGGCACCGCCCGCTCCGGGTAGTAGACGCTGGTGCCGCGGCGGTAGGCCTCGAGATCGAGCACGTCCCGCTCGCGCACGTAATGGGCGACGTCGGCGATGTGGACGCCGAGACGGAAGGTGCCGCCGGGCAGGCGCTCGATCGACACCGCGTCGTCGAAGTCGCGGGCGCTCTCGCCGTCGATGGTGATGATCACCCGCCCGCGCAGGTCCTCGCGTCCCGCCCAGTCCGCCGGCGTGGGATCGGCCGGAAACGCGGTCGCCGCCTGCACCGTGGCGTCGGGGAACTCGTCGGGGATGCCGTGATGGCGCAGGACCACCAGCACGTCCACGCCCGGCACCTCCAGGTCCCCCAGCACCTCCAGCAGACGCCCCTGGGTGGCGCGGCCGATGCGATCGATCGCCACCAGCACGTACCAGCCGTCCGGCACCTCCTCGGCGCCGACCACCGGCAGCTCCAGCGAGACCTTGGGATCGTAGGGGTTGAGCCAGCGCAGCCCCCGCGCGTCGGTCTCCAGCCAGCCGACCATCGTCTCGCGGCGCGTCCCCAGGATCTTGACGACCATCCCCTCGGCCGGCCGGTCGCTCCACGGGCGCTCCTTGCCCATCTGCCGCACCACCACGAGGTCGCCGTCGAGCGCCCGCTTCAGGTTGCGCTTGCGGACGAAGAAGATCGGCTCGCCGCGCGGCGTCGCGCTCGGCCGGATCAGCGCGTCCTTCTCCTCCAGCAGCTCGACGACGCCGACCGCCCAGTCCGAATGGCCGGGCACGAACCAGCGGCCGTCCATCTCGACCGCCTTCCCCTCGCGCTCCAGGCGCCGGAGCATCTGGCCGACCTCCCGCGGGTCCGCCGCGACGCCGAGGCCCTCCTCCACCATCCCGTTCCGCCCGCCCGTTTCCAGCCGGGCGAGGATCTCTCCCCGCAGGATCCCATCGGCTCCCGCGTACTCTCTCGAAGGCCCGTCCGGCTGCTCTCCCGGACCGTCGCCTGAATCTACGATTGACATGTCTGCTCTTCTCTCCCTAGAATCACCCCGCCTGCGAAAGTGGCGGAACTGGTAGACGCGCAAGTCTCAGAAGCTTGTGGCCGAAAGGTCGTGGGGGTTCGAGTCCCCCCTTTCGCACCAACCCTCTCTCCCTCGACTCAAATCGGACGCAGCTTACACGACCTCCTCCGTCCATAAGAGGGGACGGCGGCATTGTAATTCCTGCCTGCTGTTCGTAGGGGCGCAGCATGCTGCGCCCCTACATCTTCCCCTTCCTCGGTTTCTCCCTCTTCTCCCGTCGGGAAGGGGGGGAGGCCGGGAGCAGGGCCGGGGTGATGAGGGCCAACGCCGCAGCCAAGGTGAATCCGACTTCGTAGAATCAGACCGCGCGGCGCACCGGGGCCCGCAGGAGAACCACCGATTCCAGCCCGGCCGCCGCGCGCAGCGACGTCCAGGGGATGCCCGCGAGCAGGTCGCGGAATCGCCCCTGGAACCCCTGCCGGCCGGTCTCATGGAT
>DATBAW010000105.1:0-5345 GCA_036271335.1 Thermoanaerobaculia bacterium | reverse complement strand
TTCCGGTCGTATCGGATGCGATAGATCATGCGATCCCAGAGCAACTGATTCTTCCTGGCGTCCCACGCCTGGACGAATCCACCGTTCTGCTCTTTGCCGTGGAACGCACCGAAGTGGGGAACCTCGTATCGAACGCCGTCTGCTGCCAGTGGCGCTACGGGCTTCGGTGGGAGCCGTTTTGCGAAAGCGCCCACAGATACGGCTGAGGCCACGATCGTGATCAGGATAGCCGCCGTGCCTCGTCTCACTTGGCCCCTCCGTCCGTTCAACGGAGTTGCTGGCTCAGCGGCCGGAAAGCGGAGCTTTTCGGTCCCCTGGAGCAGCCGTGTTGGGCGCCTTATTTTGCATTACCCCTAACGCCTCGGCAATCAGCCGCGGCGCGAAGCGCCGTCGGCTGCATTGCCTGGTTAGGCCTCTGTGCAAAGGCCATTGTGATAATCAATATGATTCTCATCGATGACGTGGTCAGGCAGCCGGTGCAGCGACGCCAGGATTAGCTTGATAGCGCGATAGTCACACTGGGCGTGATGGTTCGGACGGAGCACGAGGATGTTGTCGTCGGTATCCGGGCCATTGTGGGGTTGCCCAAGTGGCCGAATGTGATGTCCCTCGGAGTATGTCCGGCCGGGCCCCAGTGCCACGGCAACGTCGCAAATCTGACAACGATTCTGATATCGCTGCTTCAGCGATCGCGCCATCGCAGTGTCGCGAATGATCCGATTGACGACCGATTCTCGCCGCTCAGGCTCGACGGCATCGGTGAAGTCGACGGCAAGCTGAGGGAACGATCGCTGTCCGTCGGGCTCGGGATTTGTAGGTGACCGCGACGGCGCGGCGAAGAGCAATGCGACGGCAGCTCGCTGGTCCGCATCCTGCGGAATGGGCTCAAGAATGGCCTTCAGGGAGGCAGGATCGCCCGAGAGGAGACGGCCGAACGCCTCATCAAACTCGGCAATTCTCAAGTGAAGTCGACGCGAGCACGCGTCCTGGATCGAGTGCGTTGCCGAGGGCTTGTTGGCAAATCTGCCCTTACCGAGCTCGCGCGTTGAAACCGCCTGCACAGCGGTCTGGCGAAGGTTGAACGCCGTCCACCGAGCTCCGTGGCCGGCGTGGGTCCTCCGGATCTCCTGAAGCACATCCAGAACATCTTCAATCACCGGCCTCTGCAAGGGTCAATCTCCAGGCTTCGGAATAGCGAGCTGGCGTAATGCTCCGGACCTAATGCTCCGGGCCTAAACTAACCTCTATGTCGATATTATGCTGCGCCGATCACCGACAGTCTTAGCGTCACCTTTCTTCCCCTTAAGCTCGGCAAGAAGTGGCAGCCCCTCCGGCTAATCGCTTCTGAATCTGAGAGTTACAGAATCTTACACCTCTTCCTAATGCACGTCAACGCAATTCGCTTTGACGTATAAGCGTCTCCAAGCCCGCCGCCTGAGTCGGTGGCTTAGCCGACAAAATAAAGAAATTTCCGATGTCCTACAGTAACGCGGAAGTCCGATCAACAGCGTGAGATCCTGCGCTTCTCGAAAGCAGGAGGAGCTCACTCGCGCGGCGATATACAGGCAGAAGCGGGGGCGCCAAGTGCATAGCCGACAGAGGCATGGCGCGCAATGCACTCTGAGCCCCGAAGGTGTAAGCCCCGGAAAATACGCTCTTTAAGGCGCAAGATCGCCGCTCCCTCCCGGAGGCTTATACGAAACCGGTCTGTCGTATAGGCAACCGGGCGGCTGGACCCCGAGGAGAGGACAGACGCCGTCTCCACAAGGACGGACTCGCTCAGGAGCAGCGCAGCGCCACGGAGAGCATGGCCGTTCACTTCACCCGCACCACGAAGCCGAGGTCCCGCGCCCGGGAGCCCAGGAGGAAGAAGTCCGGATGCGCCAACGGCTCGCCGCCGGACGGGGTCAGATTGAGAGCCTGGAGATCGCGGGAGCGGACCGCGGATTCGATCTGGACCGGCCGGAGCCTTTGCGGGTTGTCGCGCCAGCGGCTTGGGGGCGGACAGTAGCCTGCCGGGCCTCCCCCATGCGAAGCTGTCTGGTCATGGGAACCCTGGCGGAACGACCCACCTGCACGCTGCCCCGACAAACCGTGCGACCTGATGTGACGGCGCTTCAGGAGGAAACGGTCCGCCGCTCTCCTTCGCCCAGGAGCGGATCGCCAACCGCCTCGGCCCCCGACCTGAGCTAAACTCGCGTCTATGAACGCCGCCAAAGAAGAAGTGCTGCACATCCTGGAAAGTCTCCCCGAGGACGCCTCCCTCGAAGACATCCAGTACCACATTTACGTGCGCCAGAAGATCGACCACGGCCTGGAGGACGTTGAGGCCGGCCGTACCCTCTCCGAGGAAGAGTTTGACCAACGGATGGCCAAGTGGCTCGAACCGTAAGATGGACTGAGACGGCAACCCACGACGTGGAGGAGGCCGCCGACTTCATCGCCCGCGATTCCCGGTACTACGCCGCCGCCTTGGTCCGAGACGCCCGGGCCGTCGCCCGCTCGCTGAGAACCCTGGCTGAGCGAGGAAGGGTCGTCCCGGAAGCGCGCTCCTCAAACGTTCGGGAGATCCCCGTCAAGAGCTACAGACTGATCTACGAGGTTTCTCCCGACCGAGTGTCCGTCCTCGCCTTCGTCCACGGTAGCCGAGATCTTCCCGCCCTCTGGCAGCGCCGCGAAGGAACCGCAGATCCGGAGGCCTGATCCGTTGGGGGCGGACAGTAGCCCGCCGGGCCGCCCCCATGCGAAGCTCTCTCGCCATGGGAACCCTGGCGCAACGACCCCCCTGCACGCTGCCCCGACAAACCGTGCGACCTGGTGTGACGGCGCTTCAGGAGGAAACGGTCCGCCCGCTCTCCTTCGCTCAGGAGCGGATGTGGCTCCTCGACCAGATCGACCCCGGCGCGGCAGCCTGCAACCTCTTCCACACCGTCGACATCTCGGGCCCGCTCGCCCCCGCCCTCCTCGCCCGCTCGCTCGACGAGGTGGTCCGTCGACACCAGATCCTGCGCACCACCTTCGCCGCGCCAGGCGGCGTGCCGGAGCCCGTCGTCGCCCCCGCTGCGCGCCGGCCGCTGCCGCTCATCGACCTCACCGGCCTTCCGGAGCCGGCGTGGAGGCCCGAGGTCGCGCGCCTCTCCACCGAGGAGCGGCGGCTCCCGTTCGACCTCGCGGCGAAGCCTCTCTTCCGCGTCGCTCTCGTGCGCCTCTCGGCGGGCCGGCACGCCGGGCTCCTCACCGCCCACCCAATAGTCTTCGACGGCGGATCGAGCCTCGTTCTCTGGCGAGAGGTCGCGGCGCTCTACGAGGCCTTCGCCGCGGGACGGCCGTCGCCGCTCCCCGTGCTCCCCTTGCAGTACGCCGACGATGCGCTCTGGCAGAGGCTGCACCTCGCGGGCGATACGCTCGCCGGCGAGGTCGATCCCTGGCGGCGCGAGCTCGCCCCGCCGCTTCCCGTCCTGCGATTGCCGGCCGACTTCGACCGCGCCTCGGCGCATGGGTTCCTCGCCGGCGAGGTCTACCGCGTGCTGCCGGCGCCGCTCGCCGCGGCCCTCCGCGAGCTCGGCGGCCGGCGCGGAGCGACGCTCTCTTCGACCCTCCTGGCGGCCTGGGCCGCCGTCCTCGGGCGCACCGGCGGCGAGGAGGACCTCCTCGTCGGCACGCCGATCGAGAGCCGCCGCCCGGAGGCCGAGGGGCTGATCGGTCCCTTCCGCAACACCCTGGTCCTCCGCGCCCGCCCGCGGCTCGACCGAGGTTACGGCCCGCTCGTCGACGAGGTCCGGGAGTCGGCGGCCGCCGCCGCGCACCAGGACCTGCCGCTCGAGAGGCTCCTCACGGCCCTGGGCCTGCCGCGCGACCCGCGCCGCGCGCCGCCGTTCCAGGTCCTGTTCCTCTTCCGGAGCCAGCCGGCGCCGCGGCTCTCCTTCGCGGGCCTCCGGATCGCCGTCTCGCCTCCCGATCCCGCGGCGGACCTGGCGGGGGAGGTCTTCGAGCTCGGCCTGATCGCCGAAGCGGCCGAAGAGGCCGAAGAGCGGTCCGATCCCCGCGGCGACGGAGATGGCGGTGGCGGCATCGGGCTGCGGCTCGCCTACGACGCCCTCCTGTTCACCGAGGTGACGGCGGCGCGCCTCCTCGACCACTTGGCGGCCTTCCTCGCCGCCGCGCTCGCCGCGCCGGAGCGGCCGCTCGCCGAGCTCCCCCTCCTCTCGATGTCCGAGCGCCGCCAGCTCCTCGCCTGGAGCGACGGTGGCGAGGCCGGCGAGGACGGCCAAGCCGGGGCCCCGCCGCCGCTGGTCCATCACGCCTTCCTCGCCCAGGCGGCGCGCACTCCCGGCGCGCCGGCCGTCGTCGCAGAGGGTGCCGAGGGTCGGGAGGTCTCGTACGGCGAGCTCGCCCGCCTCGCGCGAGGCCTGGCGCGCCGGCTCGTCGCCCAGGGGATCGGCCCGGAGAGCCGGGTGGCGATCGCCCTCGAGCGCTCGCCGCGCATGGTCGCCGCCGTCTTTGCCGTGCTCACCGCGGGAGGAGCCTACGTGCCGCTCGACCCGGCGAGCCCGGTCGAGCGCCTGGCCGTCATCCTCAGGGACATCGGCGACATCGGGCGGGACACCGGCCAGAGCCTCGAGAGCGATGGGCGCGGTGGGCGCGGCGCCGTCGCAGCGGCGCTCGTTACTGGCGGCAGCGGCGGCGGGCAGGCGGCGGCGCGCGAGGCGGCCAGGCTCGCCGGCCTGCCCGTCGTCGACCTCGACGAGATCTGGCCGGCCCTCGAGGCCGAGCCGACGCCGACGGGACAGCCGGCGGGCGACCCGGCGAGCGACCCGACGCTCGGGGCCGGCCGCGAGGGCCTCGCCTACGTCATCTACACCTCGGGCTCGACCGGCGCGCCCAAGGGGGTGATGATCCGCCACGGCGGGCTCGCGAGCTACGTCCTCGCGGCGCGGCGGGACCTGGCACTCACCCCAAGGGATCGCATGCTGCAGTTCGCCTCTCTCTCCTTCGACGCCAGCGCCGAGGAGATCTTCTGCTGCCTGGCGAGCGGCGCGGCGCTGATCCTCCGCAACGACGCGATGCTCGCCGGGGCGCCGGCCTTCCTGGGCGCTTGCGCGAGCTGGGGGGTGACCGTCTGCGACCTGCCCACCGTCTTCTGGCAAGAGCTGGTCGACCGGGTCGACGCCGGCGAGGCCGCGTGGCCGCCATCCCTCCGCCTCCTCATCACCGGCGGCGAGCGGGCGCACCCGGAACGCGTCGCGCGCCTGCGCCGTCAGCTCGGCACCGCGGTGCGGGTGATCAACTCCTACGGGCCGACGGAGGTCACCGTCGCCGCCACCTCGCACGCCTTCCATGGCGAG
>DATBAW010000104.1:0-3692 GCA_036271335.1 Thermoanaerobaculia bacterium | reverse complement strand
AGACTATCCTGCCGCGCCTTTCCTTGAAACGCCATGCCCCTTTGGCTACACTCCCTGCGGGGATCGAGATCCAGCAGCGGGGTTTGGCGCAGCCGGGGCCGGTGTCGCGACCAACGCGGCGACCTCGGTGTCTCCCACAATTGCGCTAAAATTAGGGGATTCCATCCGGGAGAGCGCCGTGCAGCCAAGGAAAGTTCTCGTCGTCGACGACTCGAAGTTGATGCACAAGATGTATGAGGTCATGTTGCGTCAATACCCCCTGGTCTATGCGCTCGACGGCCGTCAGGCGCTCGAGCGGCTGCGGGAGCATCCTGACGTCGATCTCGTCCTGCTCGACATCAACATGCCCAACATGAACGGCCTGGAGTTCCTCGCCCAGCTTCGTGCGGACGGCGCGCGTCCGGACGTCACGGTGGTCATCATCAGCACCGAGGGTCGCGAGGAGGACACCGCCCGCGGCATCGAGGCGGGCGCCGACGCTTACATCAAGAAGCCGTTTCACAGCGAGGAGATCCTCGACGTCATCGGGCGCCTGGAAGCGAAGGGTTCCGCCGCTTGAGCGAGCGGAGTGCCATGGGCACGCCCGCAGCGCGGCCGGAGGCTCCGGCCGCGGGGCTCGATCCGGTCAGCGAGCTGCGCTCGACCCTCGAGCGCGCGGGCGAGCTGGCGCGCGCCGTCGAGTCGAGCCTCCGCGGTGCCTCCGAGGGGGGCGAGACCGCCGATGCGGCGGAGCGCATCGGCGACCTGGAGCAGCGGCTCGCCACCGCCGAGTCGGACGTCAAGGAGCTCGCCTCCCGGCTGGTCGACTCCGAGCACCAGGGCGGCCGGCTGATGAACCTTTACGTCGCCACCTACCAGCTCCACGCCACGCTCGATCCGGCCGAGGTGCAGGCGACGATCGCCGAGATCGCCATCAACCTGCTCGGCGCCGATCAGTTCGTGCTCCTGTTGCGCCGCGACGAGGGGGTGGGGTACGAGATCGCCCTGCTGGAAGGGATGTACGACGGCGTCCTCCCCCTCTACGACGGCGACAGCTACAAGGGGGGCGACCCGATGGTGGACACGACGCTCAAGGACGGCGTGCTCCGGCTGGGTCCGACCGCCGACTCGGCGGCGCTCGCGGCGGTGCCGCTACGGGTGCAGAACGATATCGTCGGGGCTCTCGTGGTGCTGAAGCTGCTCGATCACAAGCCGATCCTGCGGGCCGAGGACCGCGACCTGCTCGACCTGCTGTCCGCCCACGCCGCGTCGGCGATGTTCGCCGCGCGGCTGTTCGCCACCAAGGATCGCAAGCTCCGTACGCTCGAGAGCCTGGTCAAGCTGGCTCGCGGCGAATAGGGAGCGGCACCGATACTTCGAGGACCGGGCGCAGGCTCTCTCTGAAACCGCGTCCGAATCTCAACCAAATGGGAATCTCCGGCAGCCTCAAAGACGTCTCCGTCGCCGACGTGATGCAGTTCATTCACCTCGGCCGGCGGACCGGCACCCTGCTGCTCTCCCGCGGCAGCGAGCGGTCGATGATCGGCTTCCACGGCGGCCGCCTGGTCTCCGCGCAGGCACCGCGTACGCCGAAGCTCGGGGACCTGCTGGTCTCCTCCGGGATGATCGACCGGGGCATCCTCGACGGCGCCATCCGTGCCCAGAACGAGGAGCTCGAGCGCCGCTCGCTCGGCCAGATCCTGGTCACCTCGGGCTCGATCGACGCCGAGGGGCTGCGGCGGATGATCGCCGAGCAGATTGAGCAGGCGGTGTCCGAGGTGATGGTCTGGGACACCGGCACCTTCGAGTTCGCGATCGACGACCTGCGGCCGATCGACGACATCGCCCTCTATCCCAGCGACGTGCTGCCGGACGCCGACATCAACACCCAGATGGTGCTGCTGGAGGCGGCGCGGATCTTCGACGAGCGCAACCGGGACAGCGCCCACGCCGCCGTCGGCCCCGACGGGCGCCCGGTCGTCGCGCGGGGCAGCTACGAGGCGGGCGATTCGACCCATCCGGCGATGCTCGACGTCGAGCCCCCGGTGACGGCGCTCGCCGTGGCCCTGCCGGACGAGCTCGACTTCCGCGAGGCGCCCACGCACGCCGCCGAACGGCTGCGCCTGCAGATCGTGTCCGTGGACGAGCCGTTCGGCGAGCTGCTGGCTGACGCCCTGCAACGCGAGGTGGCGGGGACGGAGCTGGTCCCCCTCGCCGAGGCCGGCATCGCCGAGCCCGGCGAGCCGCCGCCGATCGTGCTGGTCGACCTGCGGCGTGGCGGCGTCACCCTGGAGGAAGCGGCGGCGCTGCGCCGGTCGCGGTCGCGTGCCTCCTTCGTCGCGCTGGTCGATCCGGGCACCCCCTACGCCCGGGTGTACGAGACGGGCATGCTGGCGGCCCTGCCGGCCGACGTCGAGGCGGTGGTCGCCTGCGTCGAGAACGTCATCGAGAGCCGGCGCGACCTGGTGCGCGGCGCGCCCCGTCCGGACACCAAGTCGGGCGTCGCCCGCCTGCGCCGGGTCTTCGGCGACCTCCGTTCGGGGCTGATCTCGGCGACTGTGGCGCTCAACCTGATGCACATCATCTCGGAGTCGGTGGAGCGCGCCGTGCTCTTCCTGGTCAAGCGCGATCACCTGGTGTCGCTCGGCGCCTTCGGCAACGACGCCGCCGGCCGGCCGCTCGCCGAGGTGACGCGCGGCCTCAAGGTCCCCCTCAACCTCGGCAGCACCCTAGCCCACAGCCTCGACACCGGCGAGGTGCAGAGCATCTCCTTCGAGAGCGCCGAGCTCCCCGAGCCCTTCCGCTCGATGGTCGGCCCGCCCCGCAACGGCCAGGTGGTGATCTTCCCTGTGCTCGGCGCCCAGCGCGTGATCTCCGTGATCTACACGGACAACGGCGACAGCGAGAAGCCGATCGAGGACATCGACATCCTGGAGCTGGCCACCGCCCAGGTCGGCATGGCCTTCGAGAACGAGCTGCTGCGGCGGCAGATCTCCCAGGGCAAGTAAATCCGGCGTCCGCCGAAGCCCAAGAATCAAATTCTTCTCTTCCCCGTCACCGTTTTTCCCGTCCGGCCCGTTTTCCAGCTTCCCGAACGTCCAACTTGCGATCCCGCTCCGTTTTTTGACGTCCCGGGCGCGTTTCTCTCCTGGATGGCGGTTTCTTCGTCGTCCGGACGGCCGATCTCTTTTCCCGAGCGCGCATCTTTCTTCCTGAGGCGGCATCCTGGCCTCGTGAGCGGCCATCTTTCGATTTGAGACGCGAGCATTCTTCCCAAAGCGCCATCCTCCGGTCTCGGGCCACCGGGATTGATTTTGAGGTGACATCCGGCCTTCCGAGGCTGCGATCTTCTTCTCAGGACGTGCGCTTTGCCGTCATCTCGCATAGGTAGTGGCGTCATCCTATAGGAGAGGGTGATGATTCTGGAGGATCGTAGTGGGAAGTTAAAAATATGTCCGCATAAATCATTGACACAGGTCAGCCGCTGAAGCTAGGATCTGCGCCGTCCTCGAAGGTCCCCACTGGCGCCCGATCCGGCGCCGTAAGCGGCAGGTAGGCCCGGACCCTTTGCGGCCGGCTCTTTGAAAACTGAAGGAAAGGAAGCAGGCTCTGCGACGGGCCTTCCGGGGAGCCGTGTTCCGGAGGGCCCGTCTAGAGCTCGCTGTCCGGCTTGGCGAGGCGCACGTAGAGGAGCTTCTCGACCTCGGCGATCA
>DATBAW010000103.1:0-14413 GCA_036271335.1 Thermoanaerobaculia bacterium | reverse complement strand
CTGCGCGCAGGGCAGCCGCCCCCTCACAAAGGGGCAATGGCCCCACGACCAGGGCCGACGGGCCCAGACGTGGGCGCAACCGACTCAGGCGATCGCGCAACCCCAAACCGGGTCCGTCGAAACGCCGAACACGGCCGCGATCCAGGCCCAGACGGAAGCCCAACCGCCGAACCCCATGGCCGATCGGCCGAACCCCGCCGCGCCCAGCACCTCCGCCATGGCCGATCCGCCCCACCCCTCCGCGGAATGCCGACTGTTCCAACCTCGCGGGCGGGTTCCGTCTTAAAGCAGTGCTATGTCAGAGATCGCTGCGATTCTGGCGGAAATATAAGGGGAGGGGGGAGGGAAGGGAGAACTCCTCGATGATCTCAACTCGTCAGGCACGGGATTCTCACCCCTGGAATTGAAGCCGTTTCCACCTGATCTGCCTGCACCGCGAAGCCATAGTCAGTGGCCAGGATATTTTCTCCGTTCTTGGTGATAGTCCTTACCCAGCCATGCTCTCTCGCGACAAAATAACCGAGGGTGAAAATTAGAGTGCGACAGAGCACGGGCTTATCTACCGGGCCTGTCGGGCGCAGGTAGGGAACATCCAATGGCAGCGGTGTAGCAAGCGTCAGATTTTCTTCAAATGACGCACCAGGATCTAGTTGCGTCAGATAGGGGACTTCCGGGGATTCCACCAAAACCCCATCTGGCACCCTGATCAACCGTTTTGAAACATAGGCAACATCACCGTCAACGTTGCAATAGATCCTGTTTTTATCAATACTTCTCTTGCCTGTCTTATCTGCACGGAAAAGGCGATTGAAAAGATAAATCTTCTTGCCCGACATGTTGCGAGCGATGTATGAGAGAGAGAGCTGCCCTTCCGTGAGCGGCCGATACTCCACGAGTAGCTTAAGCGAATCGCCAGTTTCCATATTAGTAGTACGTCCTCGGGATCAAGCCACGATCACTACGATATGTGTTTTCCGTGTTAGAGTCGCCAGAGTAGGGTCCCAAGCCGACTGCCTGGGCTTCGGCATTCAGGGTCTTACGACCATCAATGTCTCTCGAACCTGGATCAAGCCCTCCTTGCGCCGCGTCAGAAGAGTGCCGAAGCTCATGCAACAAGCCGACGTCAGGCGGACGCGTCTGCCAGTCTGCGTCATCGCCCAGTGTCTCTAAGTCCGGGTTGAAATGTACGTCCGAATTGGAGCCAGCTCCATTTTTCCCTCCCACCGATTTTCGCCACGCATCTTTCGAGAAATTATTTGTTTCATTCCCCGATGAGGTCTCGTAAATCGAAACGGTCTTACCGCTGTCGTCGATCTGCCCCAGGGTAGCGCTACCTGTGTTCGTGGACTCGATGGTCTGGAGATTTTCCATGGTGCGGGCCTGAAATTCGGGGGTGCCGCGGACCTGAACTCCTTTGCTGTATTGCGTGTAGTACTTGTTGGGATCATCTGTATCTGCTACCGCACTAGGGTATGGGCTGACGAAGTTCTTGACGCCCGCCAGCGCACCTCCCAGGAGGAGCGCGAGAAACCCACCGAGCCCGCCGGCGAACGCCCCTTCCATCCCGATGAGGGCCGTCATCTCGCCCTCTTCGATCATGTCCGGAGGGCCGACACAGATACACGGGTCCATGACCCTGGCCGCCGGCACGCCGCCGACCAGGACGTTCAGGGCTCCAAATACGATCGGTCCGCCAACGTGAGGTACAAGAACCGTCACTTGAGGGCAGACATGCATGTCGCCCAGCCTCGCGGCGGGCATGCTGCCAATAATCGTCGTCGGAGCGCCGACGGAGACGATCCCGCCGTGCACGGTGGGATCGAGGATACGTGCCGCCGGTTGTCCCATCGTCCGCCTCAGCTCCTGCCCGGCTTGGGCGGGGTTCCGCTCGGTCGCACGGCCTGCAAGGCCTCAAGGAAGATTTCCTCTGTCTCCCGGGCGGTAGGTCCCAGAAGTGTGATCTCGTGAAGATCCTTGCCCAACTCGAACCAGGAAGCCCGATAGGAGCTCGCGCGCTCGTTGCTCGCGGTGAAATCGATCGCGTGACGATACGCGTCCCATCCCTTCCATTGCCCGTCCGCCGACTCTTCCTTGGAGATCTGTCGCAGGTCAGGACGGGCCTTTACCCGTTCGATCGCGGACTGGCCGTGACGGAGCCGGCCCTGCGTATTCTGCAGTGACCTCACGGTGAGGAAAAGGATGGAGTCCAATTGGCGCAGGTAGGCACCAGGCGTCACTTCCGTCCAGGGACCCTGGAGATGGAGGTCGATCCAAGGCGATTGGACGCGCAACTTGCGCTGCTCCGGCGGAAGCAGCGTATAGGACAGGACCAATTCGCCGAACGCGGCCAGTGCTTCGGCATCACCGTCGCGGCACGTCAACTGGATTTTCAGAACAGACTCGTCCCGCAGGAAGGCCTCGCGCAGGATCATGATCTCCGGCTGTCCCCAGGTCTTCCGGGTCGTCGAGGTGGATTCGAGCGCATAAAAGGGGAAGCTGGTGGGAGTCACGCCCTTGTCCCAGGCCCTTGGCACGTAGGAGGAAGTCTTTCCAACTCTGGCGAGAGCCTCTGCAAAGAGAGCGTCCGGAGCGTCCGAAGAAAGACCGGACCGGCGCAGCGTGATTTCGGACCCCGAAGCATGACGCAAGCAATTCTGGTCAGCGTCGAAGGTCCATCCTGGGCGCACCGGGTACGCGAGTTGGAGCGCCTCGGCTTTTCCTTCCAGCCTCGTCGGAGGCACCATCGCCAGCGGCTCCCGGCGGATCACGGCGGCCCAGGAGCGGGCCGGGACTTCAAAAGATCTCAGCGTCTCGGGGAAGATCTCTTCCCAAGCTTCGCTGTCGCTCGCGCTCGCCGTCAAAGTGAGGGAACAGACGAGCGGTCCATTCGTGACCGTGAGTTGCTCCTGTCGGAGGTCGGCCTTCGCCTCGCCGGGTATCTTGAAGATGCAGAAATGAGCGTCCCCCCAATCGCGAGAGGCGACCGGCCGCTGGTCGAGAAGCTGGATTCTGGGATCGTGCGTCAGGAGCATCTCCTGCTGAACCGCCGCATACTCCGCCGCTGTCTTCGGCTTCTCCAGCCAGTTTTCGACCACAAGAGCCGAGCGCGCCGCGCCGGGCTTGCGTTCATGGATTGCACCAAGCCCGGGGGCCGGAGTCCAATTCCAGGGCGCATGGAAACGGCAGAAGCGGGATTCGACAATGAGAGGTTGCATGGCGCGGCGCCGGCAATTGCTAATTGATCTTGACGATGCTTCCCTTGATGGTGTTGATCCCGCTCGCCTCGGAGTTGACGATGGCTCCTTCCATTTTATTGTTCATCGAAGCCTCGGAGCTGATGTTCATCGCTTCCATCTTGATGTTGGACGAGGCTTCCTCGCTGATCGAGTCGGCTTGGGTCTTGACGGATGAGGCCTTCACCTGGACGTTGTTAGAGGCCTTGGTAGACATGTCGTTACACTCGACGTCTACGGAGGTATCGGATTTGACGACGATCTTCCTCGCGTCGATCTTTACCTGACCCTCCGGCGCCAGGATGTCGATCGATCCCGTGGCCGTGGAGATGGTCAGCTGCTTGCCCGCCATGTCGATGGTGAAGTGGTGCTGGCCCGTGGAGTCCGCGATTTCGATGAACTTGTCCGCGTCGCTGATCTCGATCCGGTGCCGGTCCTTGGTGACGACGACGATGTTCTGGTTCGCGTCATCCATCTTCACGATATGTCCATTGGTGGTCTGAATGGTGATGTTCTGCTTCTGATCGTCGAGATGGACCAGGTTCTCTTTGCGGGACGAGGCAAGGATTCCCTGGGCCGAGGGGCCTTCGGCGAGATGAAGGTAATGGCCGTCGGCGGTCGAGACCTTGATGTTGCTGCCGAAGCTGGGATCGCCGTCCTGCATCTTGAGGGTTTCGGCGCCGCCGGTCTCCAGGGTGACGAACGGAATGTTGTCGTAGTTCTTGTGCGGGTCCTGGAGCGTCAAGGCGTTGTTGTACTGCGTGCTCAGCTTGGTGTACTTCCCCGGATCGTCCATCCGCAAGGTGTGCGGATAGGGCGTGTTGATCTGGATGTACTGATGCTGGTCGTCGAAGGCCAGCAGGTGCTGGTAGGGCGAGCGGATCTCGCTGCGGATGAGCTGGTCGGGCTTGACCAACGGCAGGTTCTGGAAGTTGTAGACGCTGCCGACGATGATCGGATGGTCGGGATCGCCCTCGAAGAAGTCGACGACGACCTCGTCGCCCACCAGAGGGTGCCACTGGAAGCCGTGCTTGTTGCCGGTCTCCTGGTCCATGCCGGCGTAGGGCTGGGCGACGCGGATCCAGCAGGAGGCGGTGGGGTCGTAGGGGTAGACCAGATCCCAGTGGAAATGGACCTTGGCGCGGCCGTAGTCGTCCATGTAGATCGGCGCGCCGGGAGGGCCGACGACGTAGGCGGTCTGCAGGTTCAGCGACGGCCGCGGGGTGCGCGGCAGGGGGCGGAAGGTGTGGTCGGCCGGGATGGCGGTGAAGGAGACGGCGTAGTCCACGCCCCCCTCCTGCTGGCTGGCGCTGAAGCTCGCCGAGACCACCACCCAGGAGATGTTGAGGTCGTCGCGGTACGCCTTATCCAGGGTGAAGACCATGCCGGCGCCGATCGAGCGGAAATTGCCCGAGGCCGAGAGCGTCTTGCGCATCGCCGCCTGCGCCTGCACCGCCATCTTGGCCAGGAAAATGCCGCGGCCATCGTCGAGGTAGCGTTCGAGATGGTAGTCGTAGACGGCGTAGTCCGGATTGTCGGGGGCGTTCTGGATCAGCTTGTCTGGCGGCTTCTTGGGCTCGCGATAGTTGAAATCGCGGTAGGCCACCTGGCCGGTGTAAGCGCTCTCCTCGTAGGTGAGGGAGGAGAGGTACTCCTCGTCGGTCGAGAGGATACCGGTCGCCTTCTTGAAGATCACGGAGTCGTCCGGATAACAGCCGTCGTAGCCGCTGGCGTCGTCGCTGATCACCAGGAGGTCGAGCGGGTCGTCCGGGTCGTGGTAGAAGTAATAGAACATCCCTTCCTCTTCCATCAGCCGCGAGAGGAAGGCGAAGTCGGTCTCCCGGTATTGCAGGCAGAACTCGCGCAGCCCGTAAGACTGGGTGAGCTTCATCTTGTACTTGCCGGCCATGCCGCGAGCGTCGAGCACCATGCGCAGGATGTCCGGCGTGCCGATCCACTGAAAGATCTTGCAATTGGTCTTCTGGGTCAGCATCCAGAAGTGGGGGACGACCTCGATGGCGTACTCGCCGTATTCCCCTTCCTCCTGGGTGATGCTGGGGATGCCGGCGTTAACCTGCGAGACGCTCGCCACCATGCCGTACCAGCGCTTGATCTTGCCTTCCCAGTCGAGGTGGATCTCGGCCCGCTCGCGGACGAGGGATTTGATGTCGACTTGCGGATCGTCGCAGCGCAGGGTGAGGCTGTAGCGCGACAGGTGCGACATCTCCTCGTGGGCGTGGAACGTCAGCACCTGGAAGGTGATGCCGTTGATGACCACGGCATATTGAGCGGTATCGGCTTTTACCTGGGCCATGGCGGCTCTCCGGAAAGAAGCGCCCTCATCACCCCGGCCCTCTTCTCCCGGCCTCCCCCCCGCCTGACGGGAGAAGAGGGAGAAGTTGGTGGGAACAGAGGGGTTTCAGACTTTCCTTCAGCTAACCACTCCCTCTTCTCCCGTTGGGAAGGGGGGGAGGATGGGAGAAGAGGGTTGGGGTGATGAGGGCTCCAACGCCTCAACCCAGGTGAATCTGGAGCCGCCGAGCTACTCGATCGCATGCATCAGATCCCCGGCCTCGCCGACGTCGAGGCGGACGGAGCGGATGGGCTCCTCGCGCGCCATGCGGCCGAGGATCTCGGTGGAGACGTTGGTCAGCACGGCGGCCTGGATGACGTGATCGATGTTGCGGGCGCCGGTCTCCTCGACGGTGCAGCGGGCGGCGATCCAGTCGGCGACGGCGGGGGTGTAGGTGAACTCGATGCGGGCATTGGCGGCCATGCGGCGGACAATCTTGTTGAGCTTGAGGTCGACGATGCCGCGCAGGGTGTCGGGCGACAGCGGCACGAAGGGGACGATCGTCATACGGGCCAGCAGGGCCGGCTTGAAGCGCTCGCGCAGCCGGGGGCGCAGGGCCTCGACGAGCTCGTCGGGCTCGGGGGTGACGTCGGGCTGCGAGCACATGGCCACGATGTCCTCGTCGCCGAGGTTGCTGGTCATGATCACGACGGTGTTCTTGAAATCGATCTCGCGCCCCTCGCCGTCGGCGAGCGAGCCCTTGTCGAAGACCTGATAGAAGAGGTTCATCACGTCGGGGTGAGATTTCTCGACCTCGTCGAGGAGCACGACGCTGTAGGGGCGCTGGCGGACCGCCTCGGTGAGGATGCCCCCCTCGCCGAAGCCGACGTAGCCGGGGGGTGAGCCGATCAGGCGTGAGACGGTGTGCGCTTCCATGTATTCCGACATGTTGATGGTGGTGAGGAAGCGCTCGCCGCCGTAGAGGAGGTCGGCCAGGGCGAGGGCGGTCTCGGTCTTGCCGACGCCGGAGGGGCCGACGAGGAGGAACACCCCCTGCGGCGTGGTGGGGTTGCCGAGCCCGGCGCGCTCCGCCCGCAGCCGCTGGGCGATGGCGCCGAGGCCGTGGATCTGGCCCATCACCCGCGCCGAGAGGGCGCCCTCCAGCTCCAGGGCCAGCCGCGCCTGGTCGCGCATCATCTTGCCGGCGGGGATGCCGGTCCAGTCGGAGACCACGGCGGCCACCACGTCGGGGGTGACCTCCAGGGGGATCAACGGCTGCTTGCCCTGGATCTCCGCGAGGGCGGCGAGCGCCTTCGGCAACTGCTCGGGATCGGCGGTAGCCGCGGCGGTCGGCTTGGCCTCGTCCATGCCCTCGTCGGTGGCCTTGTCCTGGGCCTCCTTGTCGATCTTTCCATTCCGGGCCGCGAGGACCGCGTCCACCGCCTTGCGCTCGGTCTCCCAGCGGGTCTGGAGGATGGCGAGGTCGGAGCGGTGCTCCGCGATCTCGGCGGTGAGGCGCGCGATCTCGCCGTCGTCCTGGACGCTCCCCCCCTCGACGTCGCGCTGCTTGGCCTTCACGGCCAGCTCGGCGTGCTGGATGCGGCGGTCGAGCCCTTCGAGGGCGGCGGGGCGGCCGGTGAGGCCGATACGGACGCGGGCGGCCGAGGTGTCGAGGAGGTCGACGGCCTTGTCGGGGAGCTGGCGGCCGGAGATGAAGCGCTCGGAGAGGCGGACGGCGGCGAGCACGGCGGTGTCGAGGATGCGCACGCCATGGGCCTCCTCGAACTTCTCCTTGACGCCGCGCAGCATGGTGGCCGCCTTCTCCTCGGCCGGCTCCTCGACCTTGACGAGCTGGAAGCGGCGGGCGAGGGCGGGGTCCTTCTCGAAGTACTTCTTGTACTCGGACCAAGTGGTGGCGGCGATGGTACGCAGCTCGCCGCGGGCCAGGGCGGGCTTGAGCAGGTTGGCGGCGTCGCTCTGGCCGGCCGAGCCGCCGGCGCCGATCAGCGTGTGCGCCTCATCGATGAAGGTGATGATCGGCGTCGCGGACTCCTTGATCTCGGCGATCACCGACTTCAGGCGGTTCTCGAACTCCCCCTTGACGCCGGCGCCGGCCTGGAGGAGGCCGAGGTCGAGGCCGCGGATCTCGACGTCGCGCAGCGATTCGGGAACGTCGCCGGCCACTACCCGCAGGGCCAGGCCCTCGACGAGCGCGGTCTTGCCGACGCCCGCCTCGCCGACCAGGATCGGGTTGTTCTTCCGCCGCCGGGTGAGGATGTCGATCACCTGCCGGATCTCGTCGTCGCGGCCGTAGATCGGGTCGATCTTGCCGGAGCGCGCCTCGGCGGTGAAGTCGAGGGTGAACTGGGCGAGCGCGCTGTCGGATTTCGGGCCCGCTGGGGCGCCGTCGGTAGAGCTGCTGGCGCGCGGAGCAGAGAAGCGGCCGGTGGGGGGCTTGTCCTCGGCGGAGCCGGCGACGATCGACGCGAAGTCGCGGCGCAGCTCCTCCGCGGGAAGGGCGCCGAGAAGGTCGAGATAGGACCTCAGCGGCGAATTGCCGCGGTTGGCGAGCACGGAGGCGAAGAGGGTGCCGGAGCGGATCTGCTCCTGGCCGTATTCGACGGCGCCGACCAGGAAGGCGCGCTCCAGCGCGTCGAGCATCAGTGGCGAGAAGACGGGACGGCCGGAATTGCCGGCGCGGAAGTCCTCGAGGGCCGCGAGCAGCCGGTCCTGGAAGGCGCCGGCGTCGACGTCGAAATGGCGGAGGATGCGCGGCAGGTCGCCGTTGCCGTCCTCCAGCAGCTTGAGGAAGAGGTGTTCCAGAGTCACCTCGTACTGGCCGCGGGCGATGGTGAAGCCCGCCGCGCCCTCGAGTTGACGGGTGAGATAGGGGTGGGCCTTGCCCAGCAGCGAACGGACGTCGGTGGTGATCATGCCGCGGATTCTCCTCCCAGCCGGGCGCCGGCAAAGATGATGTTGGGGTCGGCCGCCAGGCCGGGGGCGGAGGTGACCCAGCTCGTCCAGCCGAGCCGGGCCATCGAGCCTTCCTCCAGCCGCATCTCCGGGATCTCCTCGCGCTTGACCACCAGCTCGACATCGTAGTCGAAGCGGTCGCCAACCCAGAGCTTCGAGAGCGAGGAGGTCTCGCGGAACTTCGCTTGGTCGGGGAGGAAGGAGAGGTATTCGGCGAAGCCGAGCGGCCCCATCGACAGCCGGAACTTCCCCGCCCGGTCGGGCACCTTCTCGCCGACCGAGAGGTCGACGCCGAGGGTCGAGTTCGCCTCGCCCAGGCGGTTGCGGCTCTCGGGGGGGATCGTCACCCAGCGGAAGATCCGCTCCTCGACGCGGGTGGGGACGCCGCCGAAGTGGTCCGCGACCATCAGCTTCAGCCCCACCGGCGGCCGGGTGCGCAGCGCCAGCAGGCCAAGGTAGCGGAGCAGGCGCGCGGCCGGCAGGCCGGTGCGGGCGCGGGCGTCCGCGTCGCCGAGGCCGATGAAGGAGAGCAGGTATCCCGAGACCTCGTCCTGCCCGCCCGGCTCGTAGCGCCAGGGATAGCGGTACTTGAGCCAGGCGCGGTAGAAGAGCGACAGGATGCGGTGGTTGAACAGGTCGAGGAACTGGGTCAGCTCGTTGGCGTCGACGTCGGTGAAGCCGATCAGCTCGGTCAGATAGACCGGGCTGGGGGAGGCGACGCCGTAGAGGCCCATGAAGTTGACGGTGATCCGGTAGTCCCAGGAGACCGGCCGCTGGGGATCGTCGCCGCGGTCGTCCTCGGAAGGCTCCTCGACCCGGCGCACGTCGGCGGGGGAGAAGACCAGCGAGGGGTCGGGACGCAGGCGGAGACCCTCGGCGCGGAAGGGGCCGCCGCGTCCGATCGGCACCGGCCGGCCGAGCCAGGTCTCCAGCAGATGGACGAGCTGGAAGAAGTCGAAGAGGTACCCCTCCTCGAGCATCTTCCGCTTCAGATCGAGGTCTGCTTGCCGCGCGTCGCCGGGCATCGCAGGATGGCTCCCGAGGGGGTCTGGATCACGGTCAGCTCGGTGAACGAGTTGACGCCGCTGTAGAGGGAGAGGAACTCGCTCAGCACCTCGCTGAACAGCAGGAGGTCGCCGAAGTCGTCGAAGTGGGTCTCGTCGACGGTCAGGGTGAGAGCGGTGCCACGGATGGGGGCGCCGCGGTCGAGGGTCTCGCGGGGGGTCAGCTTCGCCTCGCGGACGCTCTCGATCCGCCGCCGGTTGGCCGGCTGCTCGCCGGCGTCGTAGAGGGCGAGCAGGGCGCGGAAGGCCGCCGGGTCGGAGAGCGAGACCAGGTTGAGGGCCATCTGCGACACGAAGCGCCACTCGGTGCCGGCGCCGAGGCGGGGGTAGATCGGCTCGGTCGGCCGCGTCAGGTTGCGGAAGGTGGCGAAATCGAGCTTCTCGCCGCCGTAGCCGCGAATGTCGCCGATCCCCACCTCCCGGCAGAGCCGGCCGTTGGTGCAGGTGAGGCTGAGCGACAGCACCTCCTCGCCCGGCAGCTTGCCGCTGGCCGAGGAGATCAGCGACAGGTAGGTCAGCCAGGCGCCGGCGGGGGGCTTGCGGTGGGTGACCTGGTAGTAGACCCCGTCGGCGCCCGCGGCGCTGCTGTCGTGATCGAACGAGAAGAAGGCGGGGCGGCGGAAGCGGGCGCTGTCCCGGGTGCGGAGCGATTCGACGCCGTCGACCGCCAGGATCTCGTAGGCCTCCGGATGGGTGTAGTCGCCGAGCACCCGGTGCTTGACCTTGAGCTGTGTCACGGCGATCGGCTCGCCGTCGCGCGGGAAGGCGTTGACGATCGGCGTGGTGTGGAGGCGGAAGTTCTCGGCGGTGGGGTGGAAAGTGTCCGGCACCGCGCCCCGGAAGCGGATCTCCAGCTCGAACCCGGCGTCGCGGGGAGTCAGCGGGATCGCGCCGAGGCCCACGATGTCGAGGAAGAGGAACTTCTCGGGGAAGCAGAAGTACTCGGAGAGCAGGCGGAAGCCGGGGAAGCTGGTGGTGGGATAGGGGAGGACGTCCTCGTCCTCGCCGAAGCCCACCGGCCGCACGGCGCCCTCGGGAAGCAGCCGCTTGCCGTCCTTCCCCCAGCTCAGCACGATCGAGTCGACCTGCCGGCGGAGGATCTGGTAGAGGCCGAAGGCGGCGGCGGTCTCGCCCGCGAGATGGAAGCGCAGGCGGTCGATCCGCAGCTTGTTGAGGTCGGCGCCCTCGATGATCTCGAAGCGGAAGCGGAGGCGCGGCCGGCCGGCCTGATCGGCGACCATCCCCGCCTCGGCGAGGTGGATCGGGTGGAGATCGACGGCGTAGGCGGTGCGGAAGCGGCAGGAGACCTCCTGCGAGGTGCGCGCCGAGTCGACCACGAAGCCGCGGGGGATCACCTGCCGCTCGCGGACCATCCCCTTCTTGGGCTGGAACTCCAGCAGCGCCAGCGAGGGGATGGGGCGCAGGTGATAGGGCCAGACGAGGTCGAGCAGCGAGTGGGTGAGCTCGGGGAAGTCGTCCTCGAGCTTCTGGCGGACGTTGCCGGTGAGGAAGGCGAACGATTCGACCAGCCGCTCGACGTGCGGATCGCGCGAGCGCGGATCGCTGAGGTTGAGGTAGCGGGCGCGGTCCGGATGCAGGCGGGCGTACTCGCGCCCGGCCTCGATCAGGTAGTTGAGCTCCTCCTCGTAGAAGCGGTTGGACTCCGACATGCCGGTGGGTCTGCCGCTTAGAGGTCGTCGAGGTCCGCGCCGACGGCGGCGTGGCCACTGCTGGAGATCGTGGTCCGGTACTGCACGCGGGTCCGCTCGTCGTTCTCCTCGATCTCGCCGGTGATCAGGAAGGCGGCCCGGAACTCCTTGGCGTCCGAGCCCATCAGCCGCACCCGGGCGTTGAGCAGCCGCGGCTCGTACTTCTTGACCAGCTTCTCCAGGAACGACCGCAGCTCGCCGAGCGACGCCGGGTAGTCCGAATAGAAGGAGGAGACGTCGGGCAGGCCATAGTCCGGCAGGTTCTGGAGCGCCCCCTGACGGGTGTTGAGGAGCAGGGCAAGGTGGGTACGGACGGGATCGCCCACCCAGCGCACGGGCGAAGCGGGACGGCCGGGGAGGGGGCCGAGCATCCTTTCGAGGAATCCGTCGTCCGTCGATCGCCAGGCCATACGTCATCACCCCGAAAATTGTAGGGGCGGCCCTACGTGGCCGCCCTGTTCCCAATCTCGTCTCCGTACCAGGGCGGCCACACAGGGCCGCCCTACTCTACCGGCCCTCTTTCCACGAATCCTGGAATTCGACGTTGCCGTCGAGGAACTTCCAGGTGATCTTCTCGTAGCGGAAGGAGACCTCCTCCATGTGCTTGTACTGCTCGTTCGCCGGATTGTCGACGTCCGGCATGTAGGGGCGGATGGAGGTGATCCGGGCGTCCTGCAACTGGTGGTTGAAGTATTCCTTCTCGACGCCCTGGTCGTCGATCCGGTACCACTTGAGCGTCGCCGACGGGATGATCTTGCCGTTGCAGAGGTACTGATAGAGCGTCGGGGACGCCTTGTCGTAGTTCTTGATGATCACCAGGTCCTTGTGCACGCGCGTGCCGGTGGCGGAGCCATCCTTGCGGTCGCTCGGCATGTAGACCTCGTGGTTGAAGCCCACGACCTCGACGTTGCCGGTGCGCCCCTGCACCTCGCAGGAGCCCTGGATTCCATTGATGTCCATATACGCTGGAAGCGGCATCTTCAATCCTCCTTATGAATCGTCTTGCGGATCGGTGCGGACGGATTATTTTCCCTTTTTCGCTTTCGGCAGACGGGAAACGAGAGAGAGCGCGACGTCGACACCCTCGATCTGGAAGTGCGGCCGGACCAGCATCTCGACGTTGTAGAAGCCGGGGTTGTCGGCGATGTCGGTCACCTTGATCTGGGCGGCCGAGAGCGGGTACTTGGCCTTCGCCTCCGCGCCGGGGTCCTTCATCTCCGTCACCAGGGTGTTGATCCAGTCCTCCAGCTCCCGCTGCAGGTCGTCCTTCTCCTTGGCGGCGCCGATGTTCTCGCGCTGGATCACCTTCAGGTAGTGGGCCAGGCGGCTGACCAGGAAGAGATAGGGGAGACGGGCGGAGAGCCGGCTGTTGGCGGTGGCGTCGTCGGTGAGGTATTTCTTCGGCTTCTGCACCGAGTTGGCGGAGAAGAAGCAGGCGAAGTCGTTGTTCTTGTAGAACGACAGCGGGATGAAGCCCAGCTCGGAGAGCTCGAACTCGCGGCGGTCGGAGATCAGGATCTCGGTGGGGATCTTGGTCGCCGTCTCGCCGGCCGCCTCGTAGTGGTGGAGCGGCAGGTCCTCGATGATGCCGCCCGACTGCGGGCCGCGGATGTTCACGCACCAGCCGTGGTCGGAGAAGCTGCGGGTCAGCGTCGAGGCGAAGGCGAAGGTGGCGTTGCCCCAGAGGTAGTTGCGGTGGCTCTCGCCGCCGGCCTCCTCCTCGAAGTGGAAGCTCTTCACCGGTACCGTGTCCTGCCCGTAGGGGAGGCGGAGCAGGAAGCGGGGGAAGGTCAGGCCGACGTAGCGCGAGTCCTCGGAGTCGCGGAACGAGCGCCAGGAGGTGAACTCGGCCTGGTCGAAGATCGGCGCCATGTCGGGCAGGCGCGGGATCTCCTCGATGTCATGACCGAAGAACTTCTGGCCGACGCCGCCGATGAACGGCGCGTGACAGGCGGCGGCGATCTTCGACAGGTTGCGCAGCAGGCCGAGGTCCGGAGGACGGTTCTCGAACTCGTAGTTGCCGATGATGGCGCCGATCGGCTGGCCGCCCGGCTGGTCGTACTCCTGCACGTAGACGTGCTTGAACAGCCCCGACTGGATCGGCTCCGGCACGTTCTCGAAGTCGTCCGAGAGATCTTCCTTGGAGACGTTGAGGATCTCCAGCTTGATGTTGCGCCGGAACTCGGTGCGGTCGACCAGGAACTTCAAGCCCCGCCACGCCGCCTCCAGCTTCTGGAAGTCCGGCTGGTGGAGGATGGCGTTGACCTGGTCGCTGATCCGGCGGTCGAGCTCGGCGATGGCGCTGTCGACCAGCACCTTGTCGACGCGCTGCACCTCGCCCGGCTTGATCGCCATGTGGATCAGCGTCCCCAGCGCCTGGGAGAGCCGCGACTTGATCTCGGCCTCCTGCCCGACGCCCGACTCCGCCGCGTGCGACAGATCGACCTTCGAAAGCAGGGAATCGAGGGTGGAAGGCTCCTCGGTCACGCTCTGCGGCGCCGCTTTGACTGCCTCTTGCTCGGCCATGGGTCTACCTTTTCAAAGCCTGTCGTCTGTTGAGGGTGTGAGAACGGCTTCCGGGCGCGCGGCTCAGCGCCCCTCGCCGCCCTGGCCCGAGATCACGTCGGGGAGCGGAGCGATGCGGTCGAGCTCGGCGGTGATGGCGCTCAGCTGGTCCTTGTCCTTGACGATCTTGTCGAGCGCCTGACGGAAATCGCGGTTGGTGATCACCCGCGCCTTGAGGTCGGTGAGCAGCTCGCGGATCTCCAGCATGCGGGCCAGCTCGGGCACCTTGCGCACCACCTCGTCCGGATTGAAGGCCTTCAGCGAGTCGAGCTCGAGCTCGACCTTCAGCTCGTCGTCCTCCTTGCCGGTCAGCCGGTTGGGCACCAGCATCGAGAGCTTGAGCTTCTGCTCGCGCAGGACGTCCTCGAAATTATCCTTGTTGACGCTGATCTTCTTGCGCTCGTCGAGCGGCGTCGAGTCGGGGCGCAGGTTGTAGTCGCCCAGCAGGAGGAGCTTGAGGGGGAGCTCGATCTTCTCCTGGGCGCCGTCCGTTTTCTTGACGTAACGGATGTTCACCCGCGAGGGCGGGATCTCATTCTGAAAGCTCCGGTTCCGGGCCATGCGGAGATCTCCTTT
>DATBAW010000102.1:0-7163 GCA_036271335.1 Thermoanaerobaculia bacterium | reverse complement strand
CCCGATCTGACCCTTTATCTCCTGACCCAGCACGATTCCGTGCCGCTGCTGGAGATGCCGGTCGGCGACCGGCCGGTGGGGAGGCTGCTGCTGCCGGCCGTCCGCTCCCAGCCGCTCTCCGAACGGTTCTCTTCCGGACAGTGGGAGAGGCAGGGGGACGCCTGGAAGGATTTCGACGCGTTCCTCGAGGAGGCTTGGAACCGGGGGGGACACCCGTCCGCGCCTCAGACGCCCAGGCACCGGCTCATCCTCGCCTCCCATCTTTCGACCCCCGGCTTCCTCGATCCGGTCGCCCGCGCCGCCGGCTGGCTGGCGGGCCGTGAGCGGGGCTTGGCGGAAGGGGACGAGAAGGACCGGCGGACGGAGCTCTTCTGGCAGGCGTTCTTCGCTGGCACCCGTTTCGCCGTCGACTGCGACTCGCTGGAGAGGACTCCCGCGGCGGGATTGCGGAGCTGCTGGCAGCTCCCGCCGGAGGAGACGGGCGAGCGGGAAGGGCTGGTGGACATCCTCTTCCCGGGCGAGGGGGTGCTGGCGCGTGCGGCTCAGGGGACAGCGCCGGCGAGCGCCGCGGGGCCCCTGGAGCGCGAGCATCTGGTGATCGCCTCGCGGGCCGCCGAAGCGATTTTCGCGCCGGGGCTGCCGGTCGCGGCCGTGCAAATCCCCAAACCCCTGGAAGTGCTGTTCAAGGCGCGGGACGCCGCCGCGACCGGCAAGGCCGCGCCAACTCCCTTTCTGGGGATGCTGGAGCCGGAGCCCACGTTCGGCGTCCGCACGTTCGGCTTCACCGTCGACGAGGCCCTGCGGCTGCTGCGCCAGGACCAGGAGACCTCGGGCCGGAAGAGCCTCGCCCTCGTCCTGCCGGGCGGCGGAGTCAAGGCGGCCTACCAGTCGCGGATCATCGACGAGCTCTACCGGCGGCGGTATCTGAAGAACGTACAGACACCACAAGCGGCCGGCGGCGAGCCGCTGGACGTGCAGTACGTGATCGGCACCAGCGGCGGCGCGCTGCTGGGATTCTTCGTCTCGCAACTCGGCGAGACGGGGCCCTGGGACCTCTCCGAGATCCTCTGGAAGACGCGGGACCGCTTCCAGACGGCGGACCGGTTCCTCGAGAGCACGGACATCTTCAACTGGACCGACCTGCTGCGCTACGCAAGTGCGATCGCGAGCTTCCTCGTCCTCTGCCTCCTGCTGGCCGCCGTCTCCGTCCCCGAGCGGGCGCCGCTCCGGCCGCCGCGGGAAGAGGGTGCGACGCGGATGCGGCCCTGGCTGATGCCGATCATGATCTTCCTGCTCCTGGTGGCCCCCTTCCTGGTGCGTCTGGCCAACGGCTCGGTCCCCAAGGAGCAGATCCCGGAATTCGAAGGGATGATCTACGCGCTCCTCGCGATGATCGCCATGTTCGCCGATCAGTCGATCGTCCACGAGCGCGACGAGCGCTGGGAGGGGCATGGCGGCCCCTGGCTCCCGCCGTCCCTGCTGACGGTGGCCGGGGCGCTCCTGGTGATCCTGCCGCTGGCGGCCCAGGCGACGGGCGCCCGCTTCCGGTTCCTGATCGATCCGGTCACCTTCGGGCCCGCCTTCGTGGTGCTGGCGCCGCTCGTCCTCCTCGGTGGCCTGATCCTCCCTCTCCGCTCCGGCGGCGGCGAGGCTGGGTGGCGTGGGGGCTTCCGCGTGGCGCTGGAGTTGCTGGTGCCGGCCGGCGTGGCGCTCGCCCTCTACGTCCTGTTGCCGGCCCGCTGGCTGGACGATCTGAAGATGCCGTTCTTCCTCTCCGGCTTCCTCCTCGTCCTGGTGAGCCTGGGCACCAATTTCTTCCTGGGGCGGTTCGTAACGGCCGAGGGCTGGCCCCGGCGGCTGGGCTATTACGGGGCGCTGCTGCTCTCGGCGCTCCTGCTGTTGAATCTCTGCTGGCCGGGCGAGGTGGACCCGTTCCAGCCTTGGGCCAGCTTCGGCAAGCACACGCTCGACGTCACGGGGGGCACCTTCCTGGTCTGCGTCGGGCTGCTTTTCCTGATGATCGGCGGCGTCTCGTGGATCTATGCCGCGCACCGCCAGTACCACCTGCGGCTGCAGGACTTCCTCTTCGCCTACGTCGTCGTCCTCCTGCACGCGCTGGCGGTCTACGGCGTGCTGGTCGGCGTCCTCCGCTTCCTTCCCGACTGGCTGTCGCTGCTCGAATTGACCCGGGAGTTCTGGCTCTGGCTCCTGCTGACCAGCGCGGCCCTGGGAATCCTCCTGCTGCTCGCCGCCCTCGGCCGGTTGGGGGGCGGGCGGAGCCATCTGGTGCGCTATCTCCGCGACAGCTTCGAGCTCCTCTGCTCGCACCACCCGAACGGCGACTTCGTGACCCGCCGGTTCCTGCGCATGGCGGCGTTCGCCGTCTTCGCCCTGGTCTGGTGGAATCTGGTGGTGGCGCCAGCCCTCTACGGCAACGGCGCGGCGCATCACTACCTGGAAGGGGCGATCGCCCGCTTCGAGCAGCGGACCGGGGAACGGGGCGACGGCGTGGACTACCGGCCCACGACGCGTTTCATCGCGCCGGCGAACCTCCTGGAGAAGGACGGCACCCGCTACTTCCTCTTCGTGCCCGCCGGCGACGAGTGCCCGGCCGTGCCGGGGCAGACCGCCAGCGGCGCCAGGTGGCTCGTCTACCGGGCCGGCGCCGCCACCGGCTCCTGTCCGCCGATCCCCGACCGGGAATTCCTGCACGACGCGATCTTCGCCTCCGGCTCGCCGTTCCCGATCTTTCCGGCGCACCTGCTCAAGCTGCCGGAAGGGGAGGAGGCGCTGGTCGACGGTGGCTACTCCAACAACGTCCCGGTGGACGTGGCGCTGAAGGTCTCGGCGGATCAGGTGCTGATCGTCGATTCGTCGAGCCCGGTGAGCGCCCCCCGGCCGCCGTCGCGCCTCCTTCCTCTATTGGTAGGGGATCTGGTGCGGAACCTCGGGCGTCTCCCCGGCTTCCTGTTCGAGCGGTCGCAGCAGAGCGACCGCCTGAGCCGGAAGGACCTCCTGGTGGTCTCCCTGGCGCCGTCGCCGCCGGCGCCGGGCGAGCCCGCCTGGCCGGCCCTGTTCGACTTCCGGCGGCAGACAGTGCAGCGGATGGAGGACACCGCGCAACGCGACCTCGGCCGCCGGATCGGGCTGGTCGAAAGCTGGGGGAGGCCGCGCTTCCAGCTCAGCGTGACGCCGGCGGTCCCAGGGGAGTCCGCCGCTTTTTCCGTGGCCGCGCCGCCCGGATCGCGGCGGCGAGGTCCCGCCGCAGCTCCACGGCCGGCTCGAACTCCGGCGCCTCGGCCAAGGCCAAGTCCACCTGCGCGAGCGCCGCCTCGAGATCCCCCCGCTCGTAGAGGCAGAGGCCGATGTTGAACAGGGTCGCCGCGTTCGGCCCGTAGGCGGCCAGGGATTCGTGGAAGAAGGGGAGGGCGTCCTCGTGGCAGTCGATCTCGCAGAGCAGGACGCCGAGATGGAAGGCGAGGTCGCGCGCCTCGTGGAGGGGGAAGTAGCGCTGCCAGACCTCGTGGACAGCCCGGTAGATGTCGACCCGGAAGATCCCCGCCGCCGAGCCCGCATGCTTCATCAGGGCAGGCCAGGCGTCGAGCAGGACGTTGGCGTCCCAGCCGGAGAGGCGCACCCAGGCGAGGAGGTGCTCCAGGGTGAGGTCGTCCCAGGCCTGTCCGAAGCCCCCCTTGACGTCGAAGAAGTCGTCCGGCCCTCGCTCCTCGACGGCGTCGTCGAACGCCAGCCGCGTCTCGACCGAGCCGCCCGGCGGCGTGCCCAGGAGCCCGGCGACCACGTTCAGGCTGGTCCGCAGGTGAGAGGTGGCGAGGAATTCGCCCCCCTGGTGGACGAACCAGCGGCCGATCGCATGGTAATCGACCATCATCGAGAAGCTGCCGTGGACGGTCACGGCGGGCTCGCCGCGGCCGTCGATCAGCTCCTCGCGGCAATAGCCCTTGTCCCCGGAGAGGAGCAGGATCCGGCCGTCGGCGATCTCCGCCAGCCGGCGCAGGCAGCGGATGGCGGCGAGGGGCACCAGCAGGGTCGAATCCTTCAGCCGCGCCGCGTACTCCCGGAGGAGGGCGTCGAGCTCCGGATCGCCGTAGTGCTCGGTGGTCGCCGGCCTCTCCTCCCAGGTGACCTCCAGCCGCTGGAGGATCGTCGGCTCCGCGAGGTCCTCTTCCTCGTCCGGCACGGTCAGCACGGGGAGGAGCTCGAAGAGCCGGCCGCCGCGCGCGGCGAAGGCGTCCTGCGGGATGCCGTCGAAGACGTAGTTGGCGATCACCACCAGCGGATTGCGCATGGAAGAGAGCTGGGAAGAGAGCGCTTCGCCGGCACCGTCGAGCCGGATCTCCCCATCCTCTGACGCGTCATAGCGGGCGAAGGTGAGCACCCCCTGCTCGATCCAGGGCTGGAACGCCGGGTTGCGGCGCAGGGGCTCCAGGGTGCTGTCAGTGAAATCGGTCATCACGTAACGGACCGTCACGTGGCGCAGCGGCGAGCGGCCGAGGAGGTCGAGGAGGCGCTGGAGGAACTGGAAGCCGAACCGTCCCGAGCCGCAGCCGAGCTCGACGATATGGACCGGATGGCGCAGGTCGAGCGGCGGGAAGGAGCCCGCCTCGCGGGGAGCCGTTGCCGCGCAGTCGCGCAGCCAGCCGACCATCACCTTGGCGTAGGCGTCGGCGATCCAGGGATTGCTGGTGATGTAGTGGGGGACGAGCCCGGCGGACCACGCCCGCGCGCCCTGGACATCGTAGAAGCCCTGCTGGAGCCGCCAGAGGAGCGACTCGGAGAGGCGGCGCCCCTGCTCCAGAACGTGGGCGGTGTCCTCGGGATCGTTTTCGGGATCAGGCATGCGGGCTGGCATTCTAACGTGGATCAAGGGACGGTACCGTGTAAAGATCTCGACGCCGCTGGCGATCCGCGGCGGGTGCCGGACCGAGGAGAGAGCGAGCATGTCGAACCACAAGCTGGCTTGGCTGGGCGCGGCCGCCTGCCTGGCGCTCGCCGTGAGCGATTGCACCGCCGGGCATGGCCCCGGCATCCATGACGGCGCGCCGGTGCCGGGAGCGGCCGGCCACGTGGTGAGCCTCGATCAGGGCTGGAGCGAGGCGGAGCAGACGTTCTTCTGGTACGGCTCGCAAGGCTCGCGCATCCTGCCCTACGGCTGGTTCCTGGCGCTCGAACAGACCTCCAATGGACAGACTCGGGCCTTCGCCTCCCGCGAGAGCCTGGGGAGGTTCCGCTTCCTGCTCTCCCCGCCGACCTCCGGCAATCCGGACGGCCTGCCGGTCGGCTTTGCCCGCGACCGTGACCGGAAGACGGGACAGAGCTGGGTGGGATGGTCCTGCGCCGCCTGCCACACCGGCCAGATCGAATACCAGGGGACCACCCTGCGCATCGACGGCGGCCCGATGATCGCCGATCTCACCACCTTCCAGTACGAGCTCGTCCGGACGATGCGGCAGACCAACGCCGACGACGGGAAATTCGATCGGTTCGCCCACAGGATCCTGGGCGGGGGTTGCGACAAGGCGAGCGCGGAGTCTCTGCGCCACGAGCTCATCGCGCAGACGGACGCGCTCGCCAAACGGTTCACCGTCGACACGCCGCCGCACCCCTACGGCAACGGCCGCCTCGACGCTTTCGGAGCCATTTCCAATCAGGTTCTTGGCACCGATCTGAAAGAGCCCGCCAACTACCAGCTCGCCGACGCGCCGGTCTCGGTCTCGTTCCTCTGGGATACGCCCGATCTCGATCGGGTCCAATGGAACGGCATCGCGCCCAACTCCGGTTCCGGCCCCCTGGCGCGCGACCTCGGCGAGATCCTGGGCGTCTTCGGCACCCTCGAGATCAAGGCCGGGCAGACCCGTTATCCATCCTCCGCAAACCTTCCGTCTTTGGAAAAACTGGAGGAGACGCTGAAGCATCTCCGGTCTCCGCAATGGCCGCGGCAGGTCCTGCCCGCCATCGACACCGTCAAGGTGAAGAGGGGTGGCGCGCTCTACCGCCAGCACTGCGCGGGCTGCCACGCCCTGATCCCGCGCACCCATCCGCACCCCGTCAACGTCGTCATGACGCCGGTCCTGGACATCGGCACCGATCCCCGGATGGCGCACAACGCCGCCACCCGCACCGCCAAAAGCGGCATCCTCCAGGGTTCCAAGGCGTACGTCCTGACCGGGGAGCCCTTGGGAGCGACGGCTCCGGCGACGGATCTGATCGATCACGTCATCGTCGGCGCGATGCTGGCGCAGCCGTTGAAATCGGCGGCAGCGACCATCGAGGACTTCGAAAACGTCAAGCTCCAGCTCCCGAAAGCCCGCGAAGCCTACAAGGCGCGCCCGCTGGACGGCATCTGGGCGACCGCTCCCTACCTCCACAACGGCTCCGTCCCCAACCTCTGGCAGTTGCTCCAGCCGGAGGATCAGCGGATCAAATCGTTCTACATCGGCCTCACCTTCGACCCGGTGAACGTCGGCTTCGACACCGCGCCGTCCACCGGCAGCTTCGAATTCGACGCCACCCTGCCCGGCAATTCCAACGCCGGGCATCCGTACGGCACGAAGCTGACCGATGCTGAGAAGTGGGAGTTGATCGAGTTTTTGAAGAGCCTTTAGTCGTCGTCGATTCCCAGCCGGCGCCAGCCTTCGATCCCAAGGGTGCGCATCGTGGCGATGTTCTTCTCGTAGATCCCGGCGGCGTCAGGAAAGGCGGCCACCGCGCGCTCGACGCTCGCCTCGCGCAGCAGATGGAGCATCGGGTAGGGCGAGCGGTTGGTGTAGTTCTCGACGTCGTCCACCCCGGTGCCGGCGAACTGGTAGCGCGGGTGGAAGCTGGCGATCTGGATCACCCCTTCGAGGCCGAGATCGGCGACCGCCGCCTCGGCGACTCCGAGGAAGTCGTTGTAGTCCAGGAAATCGGGCAGCGCGTGCGGATGGATCAGCAGCGTGGTCTCCACCTCCTCCGGCGCTGCCGCCGCCAGCGCCCGGAGCTCGCCGATCAGCTCCGCCAGCAGCGCCTCGGGCTCTCGTGCGCCGCTGACGGCGTAGCGGATCCTGTCCTTGACGAACGGGGCGCGGGCGAACGGGCAGAGGTCGAGGCCGATGACGGCGGCTTCGAGCCAGTGTCGGGTGGCGGCGAGGACGTCTGGGGTGGGC
>DATBAW010000101.1:0-4505 GCA_036271335.1 Thermoanaerobaculia bacterium | reverse complement strand
CATGCCTTTCACGCCCATCGGATATGTGACCACCACGGCGCCGATCATCACGATCACCAGGCCGGCGGCGGCGAGAGGGGTCAGGCCGGTCTTGATCTTGAGCAGGCCGGGGAGGACCATGCCGAGGCCCCCCAGGGTCTCGACCACGCCGATGAAGCGCATGAAGTTGACCGAGAACTGCGGCGCCATCGCGGCCAGCTTGTCGGCCGGCGCCACCAGCTTCGTGACGCCAGCGAACAGGAAGAGGAGCGCGAGCAGCGCCTGAAACGTCCACAGCGTGTAGTGCAGCCCCTTGCCGCGGGGCGCTCCATCAAGGTTTGTAGCCATGTCCTTGTCTCCTTGGGTCATACGGCCGTTGGCGGTTGGCGCCGGGAAGCGGCGGGCCCCAGTTGGACGTATCCTCGCACGTCTGTTGAGCGGATGGGTTGACTTCCATGAGTCGCCTGGAGCAGAATCGGTCTGCAACGCAGACCGGTCTCACCAAGGAGCCTTTGTGAAGCCACCCGACCTCGACCGCATCCGCTTCGTCACCCGTCATTTCAACGAGCTGAAGGGGTTGACCTTGGCGTCTGTCGGTCTGCTCATCATGAGCTCGGGAGTCCCCTTCTTGAGGGGAAACTCCATCGTGGACGTTTTGTCGGTCTTCGGCTTTCGGATGGCGTTGGTGGCTGGAGGCTTCGTTCTGGCGCGCTACGCCAAGGCGTATTACCAGAGGATCGGCGAGGTGCAATCCCTGCGCACGCCCGTTCGCCGCCAGGAGGCGCTTTCCGTTTACAGCCCCGGCGCAGTGCCATGGGTGGGCAACACCGAGAGGGAAGAGAAAGTCTGGCTGTTTCGCCGGATGCTGCTGATCGGGGGGCTCGGCGTTGGCGCTTATGTGGCATTGAGAACGATAGGCCCTACCGTCTCCATCCACATGCCTACGATCTCAGGGCGACCTTTTTTCGCGACCTGCCAGCAGATGATCGACCTTCTCTTGGGCACGCTCTTTCTCTGCACCTGGATTCGGCGTGGACGGAGGCTCTCCCAAAGCTACTATCTGGTGCTAGGCCTCGTGATGCTGGCGCTTCCAGCTCTCGGCGCCACCCTGGGATTCGTCATGCCGGAAGTCTGGGGGCATCCTGAGCGGGTCCGAATGCTGAAGCTCCTGCTGCCGCCCGTGTACGACATGAAGATGGGTGCGCTCGTCTGCGGTGCCTGCCTGCTGGTCGCCGGCCTGCTCGACCATTGGCAGCTCGTCCGCGTCCTGGGACACTCCGCAGCGGCGGAGCCGGTATGAGCACCTCCATCAGAATGATCAAGGGAGCTCCCGTGACGTCACCCGATCTCGATCGCATCCGCTTCGTCACCCTTCATTTCAACGAGCTGAAGGGATTGAGCCTGGCGGCCTCGGGCCTGCTGTTCCTGGGGCTGGGCGGCGCTTATATCGGCCGGGGCCACTCCGTGGTCGTCGCCTGCCTCCAGTTCGCGTTGATCTTCGGCTCGCTCGCCCTGACGCTCTACGCCAAGACGTATTACCAGAACACGTTCGGCGAGGTGCTGGCGCGGCGGAAAGCGCTTCCCCGCCAGGAGGCGCTCACCCTTGACGGTCCCGGCGCCGTGCCGCGGGCAGGCGACGCCAATACGGACTTCAACGTCCTGATGATCCGTCGCATGCTGCTGCTCGGGGGTCTCGGCGTCATCGTCTACGTGGGGCTGCGGATGGTCAGCCCCCCCGTCGACGTCAGCATGTCTTCGATGTCGGAAAAGCCACAGATTTTCGCGACCCTCCAGCAAGTGATCGACATCTTCCTGGGCGCCCTCTTTCTCAGCACCTGGATCTGGCGTGGACGCCGTCTGTCCCAAGGATATTATCTGGCCCTCGCCCTCCTGATGCTGGGGATTCCGGCGCTCGGCGCCTCCCAGGGATTCCTCTTGCCGGCCCTCTGGGATCATGGGCTGATCCGGATGGCGAGATTCGTGCTGCCTGCCGCGGACGACACGAGGTTGAATTTGCTGCTCTGCGGCGCCTCGTGCCTGCTGGCCGGCCTGCTGGACCACCGGCAGCTCGTTCGCGCCTTGAAACCGGCCGTCGAGGAGCCCTCGCTGTGAGCGCCCCCTTCGAGCAGCTCGCCAACCTGGACCGGCTGGTGCACGATCCGGCGCGGCTCGCCATCCTGACGGCGCTCTCGGCCTGCGAGCGCGCCGACTTCCTGTTCCTGCTGCGGATCACCGGCCTCACCAAGGGGAACCTCTCCTCCCATCTCTCGAAGCTCGAGGAGGCGGGGCTGGTGGAGATCGAAAAGCGCTTCGTGGGCAAGAAGACGCAGACCCTCGCGCGGCTGACCGACGCCGGGCAAGGCGGGCTCGCGAGCTACTGGCAGGAGATGGAGACGCTCCGCGAGCGCGCCGCGAGCTGGCGGCCCTCCACCGTGCTCGTGCCGGCCTGAGGGCCAGACTTCAGAGAGGCGACGCGGGCTCGGTGTCCAGATCGTCGAGCGTGAAGCGGAAGCGTCCCGCCTCCAGGCGCACGCGCAGGTGGCGGTTCTTCGCCAGGTAGCGGACGCCGACGACCGCCGCCGCCAACCCCGAGGCGGCGCCGACGCCGAGCGCCCAGCGCGGACCGAACGTATCCGCAACCCAACCGACGAACGGCGCGCCGATGGGCGTACCGCCCAGGGCGATGGCGACCAGGATCGCCATCACCCGCCCGCGCATGGCCGGCTCGGTCGCGAGCTGCACCGTGCTGTTCGCGGAGGTCGTGAAGGTCTGCGCGGACACGCCGATGATCACCAGAGCGAGGCCGAAAAACCAGAAATCGGGCATCACCGCGGCCAGCGCGAAGCCGAATCCGAAGACGGCCGCGCCCACGAGAAGCAGCATGACGTGGGGCTTCTCCCGCCGGGCGGCAAGGAGCGCGCCGCTGACCGATCCGATCGCCATGATCGACGACAGCACGCCGTACTGGCCCGCGCCGGCGTGGAAGACGGTGACCGCCATGGTCGAGATGAAAATCGGGAAATTGAGCCCGAACGTGCAGATCAGGAACAACATGAGCAGCACGGCCTTCAGATCAGGCCGCCGCCAGACGTAGCGGAACCCCTCTGCGAGGCTGCCGCGGGTGGGGAGCGCCCGGTTCCTGGGGTGCAGCTCATGGACGCGCAACAGGCCCAGCGACCCGAGGATGGCCGCGAACGAGACCGCATTGGCCAGGAAGACCCAGCCGGTGCCGATGCCGGCGATGAGGATCCCGGCGAGGGCGGGACCGATCATCCGCGCGGCGTTGAACGAGGTGGAGTTCAGGGCCACCGCGTTCGACAGGTCCTCCTCGCCGACCAGATCCGAGACGAAGGTCATGCGCGCCGGCGTGTCGAAGGCGGTGGCGCACCCGAGCAGGAAGGCGAACCCGTAGACGTGCCAGAGCTGGACGCGCCCGGAGAGCGTGAGCAGCCCCAGGCCCAGGGCCAGCGCGCCCATCGCTCCTTGCGTGACGGCCAGGAGCTTGCGCCGGTCGAGATGATCGGCGGCGAAACCGGTGAAAGGGAGGAACAGCAGCGGCGGCGCGAACTGGAGCGCCATGACCACGCCGACGGCGGTCGCGTTCCTATGGGTCAGCTGGGTGAGGACGAGCCAGTCCTGGGCGGTACGCTGCATCCAGGTCCCGATGTTGGAGACGATCGCCCCGGCCGCCCACACCCGATAGTTGAAGCTTCGCAGCGAACGGAAGGTGCCTTTCATCGCGGGGCTGGAGAGCTCTCCGGAGCGTTACCGCCGTGAAACCGTCCGAACGCCCACGCCGACCACAAGCCGATCAGCAGAGCACCCGCGCCCAGGGCAACGGCATCCGCCGTCGAGCGCAGATCGAAGGACCCGACCCGGAGGATCAGCAGATAGGCCACGACCAGGTTGAACGCTCCCCAGGCCACGTTCACCCGCGACGACGAGAGCCCGACGCCGTGGGGTTTGGCGAACGGGCTTTGAAAGGGGCGTCCCGAGACGCCGTTCACGAAATGCGGCACCGCGTTGGCGAGCACCGCGCCGCCCAGGAAGTAGCTGACGTAGTGAATCCATTCCATGTTCAAGGGTCCCTTCTTTCCAGGGGTTCCGAGTCGGCGAGGCGTTTGAGCAGCTCGACGGCGGCCGCGAGCGCGTCGTGCTCCTCCAGAGCGAGCTGGGCCTGAATCGCCCGGAACAGCCAGTCCTCCCGCGCCGCCCGGCTCGCCGCGATCCACTCCCGGCAGGCCGGCGTGAGCGACAGGAGGGTCTGGCGCCGGTCGGCCGGGTCGGGTGCGCCAGAGACCAGCCCGGCCGCCTCCAGGGTAGCCACCGTGGCTCCCATCGACTGCGGCCGCACCCCCTCCGCCCGCGCCAGGCTCGTCACCGTCGCGGACCCCTCGCGCTCCAGGCAGAGGAGGACTGATTTCTGAGACCCGGTGAAATCTCCCGGATGCGCCTGTTCCCGCAGCCGCCGGCTCAGCTTGCCCAGCAGCACCCGCAGCTCCCCCGCCAGAGCGGAAGCGCGCGCG
>DATBAW010000100.1:0-10999 GCA_036271335.1 Thermoanaerobaculia bacterium | reverse complement strand
CTTCGACGAGGTGCGTGTTGGACCACGAATAGTCGCGGCGCGAGGTCGACACGACGTACTTCGGTTTGGCGTCGAGCTTGACCGCCCACTCGCGCATCGCGGCGGGTGCCTGGGTATCGCGGGCGACGGCGGGCCATGCGCCCTCCATCATCTCGTACGTGACCCGGCCCCAGAGCATCGCCGCTCCGCCATCCATCAGCGCCGTCCAGTACCGGTGAAGCTCGTCGTCCGCGAGGCCCTCGCGATGATCGATGCAGCCGTCGAGGGTAATGTTGATGCCGAAGGTGAGAAGGCCCATACGGGCGATACTATTTCATCATGCCGCCCGAGAATCAGATCGATCCCGGCGAGGGGGGGGGCGGTCGCGGTGGCCTGGGTTGCCGGCCCAACGGGCCGGGAGAGCATAGCCCAGGGCTGAGGCCGAAGGCCGATGCCCTGGGTTCACGGGCGCTACCTCCCGGCGGCCTGAAAGGCCGCGAGAGTCTTCAGTCCCACACGTAGCGCTCGTCAAATTCGATTTCATAAGCCTTGAGGAACGCACGGAGCTCCTCTTGAAACGACTTGACTCGATGATGCTCGCGCTGGCTGCGGATGTAGGCTCGAACGTCTTCGACCTGCGATTGGCTCACCGAGAATGCACCGAATCCCGCCTGCCAAAAGAAGCTCGCAAACTGCGGGCCTCGGCCCCGGAGCCAGTCGTTCGAGCTTTTCTTGAGGTGGCCGACAACGTCGCTCAGCGCCTCGGTCCGTGCGAGGAGAAACAGACCGTGCAAAGGGTCGGGCTCGGTGTTGATTTCGATCGGGAGACAGCCGAGGCCTTTGAGCGTGCCGCCCATGTAGGCATGGAGATCGGGGCGAATCTCGTCAGGCAGGGTTCGTTCGCGATCCTTCGTCGAGAAGATGAGATGGACGTAGATTTTGGAGAGGGATTGAGCCACGACGCGGTGACTCCAGCACCTGTCTGCGGATCTGTCAAGCGGGAGCTCTCGCGGCCTTTCAGGCCGCCCGGAGGTGGTGCCCGTTGGCCCAGGGCATCGGCCTTCGGCCTCAGCCCTGGGCTAGATTCTCCCGGCCCGTTGGGCCGGCAACCGGTTTTGTTAGGCGCTCTCAGCATTCCAGGCCCTGGAAGGAACACCTCCGGCAAGTAAGCCGACAACTCTCCGGAGCTCGTTGGCCGACATCGTTGACACGGACTCTGAAAAGCCGTAAGTTGAAGCCCTATGACGCTTTAGGGGCTCCACGTTCGCCATTGCTACTCCCGAGGGGGAGGCATCGCGGGCTGGCGGTGAGGTGGTTGAGGCGTCGAAGCTAGGCCGTCGAGGAATCAATGTCTCTCTCACAGCGTCAGTACCCGGAGATAATCGCTGATCTCGCGGCTCTTGAGACCTTTCTGCGTGGCCTCGGCCTCCATAAGGGGCCAGACCGACTCCGACAACTAGCCAAGAATGTTGCCATCATTGACGCGGCACTGAAGGCGGGTACTTTAGACTCACTCGAGAAACGCAAAGACGTCGAGGATCTTGTGTGGTCGCTTGTTGATGCTCAGGAATTCATCAAGATTTACGAGGGCCTCAAAGACGAACCACTTGATGTGATGAAGCCTCTTTGGCGCAAAGCTCTGCAGGGTACTCTGCACCCGGGCCGCGAGACCGCCTATAAATCCAACATTGGCCGCAACACCGCTTTCGAGCTTCGACTTGCCTCCGGCCTTCGCAAGGCTGGCGCACAAGTGCACCTAGGGCAGCAAGCCGATCTTATCCTTGACCATGCTGGAGTCCGTGTATATGTCGAGTGCAAGCGACCGTACATCCCATCGACGATCAGGGCGAACATCGAGGAGGCTCGTAAGCAACTCCAAAGGCGGCTAAACGTGGATACTCATCCGCTATGCATCGGGCTGGTGGCTATATCTGTCTCCCGCGCTATAAACCCTGGCTCTCGCCTATTCGTTGCCGATGCCCCCAACGCTCTTCAGAACTTGGCGAATGATCTTCTCCAGATTCACAAAGATAATTCCGCGGATCTCTACGACCTGCCCGATCTTCGCTTAGCCGGGATCCTCTACCATATCTACACACCTGCGTATGTGAAGTCGGTGACGCTGCTAACCGCAGCAGGCCAAACTGTACTCTTCATGAGCCATTCAGCCATGCAGTCGAACTTCCCTGTATCGGGCGGCGAAGCTCTGAAGAGTTTCCTTCAAGTCGCTCTATAATTGACTGGAGGTCTCCTGTCCACCAACTGCAGGTCCGTTGTAGAATGAAGAAAGGCAGCGCAGTGGAGCATAGCCTGCGAGGAGGAAATCATGGTTCGGCCAACCAAGCGGCTCCAGCGGACGGCTGGCGCCGCGCGCTGAGCCGCCACAGCGTTATGCGAACAACGGGTTGCAGTGAGGGAGAAGCATGAGTATCGGCATGACATGTAAGCTCTGCCAACGGGTGCGGGAACTATGTAACTCCCATATCATTCCCGAGTTCATCTACGCTCCTCTATACGATGAGGGCGGCAAGATGATTGGCTTTCGGTTTGGAGAGGAAGGTACTAGGAGCCAACTTCTGCAAAAGGGGCTCCGTGAACCTCTCCTATGCGCTGACTGCGAGCAACTCCTCAATCACGACTACGAGCAGCCCAGCATAGAACTCTGGAGGCGTCTAGCAGCCCATGAGGAAGGCATTGCTCCCAATTGGACGCCCTTCACTACTCCCTCTGGAGATGCGTGCGTACTAGTAGAGAAGATCGACTACGCCTCATTCAAGCTCTTCTTGCTGTCAATTCTTTGGCGTTCAAGTATTTCCACACTGCCGGAATTTCAGGCTGTGCAACTTGGCCGCTATGAAGAGCCAATTCGCCGGATGCTTCTAGAGCGTGCTCCTGGTACAAGATATGATTTTCCCTGTATAATCTTTCTCTATAAGAAGCCCGGCGTCATTGTGCGGCCCATACGGCAGCGCGTTAACGGTCACCTGATGTACCATCTCATCTTAACGACTGTGCAGATTTGGTTCCTCGCTTCGGGCAATGTTTCGCAAGAACGCATCATTAGCACGGCCCTCAAAGAAGACGGCTCCTTCCTAGCCTTAGTCATGGACCCACGGGAGACCAAGCTTTTAAAAGCGATACTCGATGAGGAGCGAGAGACTCGGCATTCATCAAATGTACTGAGAAGGCTTGAGGGAAAATGAACGCATAACACACGCTTGCACCGGCCGGCTGAAGCCGCCGATGAAGCGCCCGACGTTCGCCGTCAGGAGAGGAGGGAGAGCTGAGATCGAGGCCGTGGCGATTTGCCGGCCGGACCTGTCGCTCCCCCTTGCTATTCCGCTTGGCCGGTTTCCAATCTCGGTGGTCTTGGAGCGTGTCGCACGGGAATCCTTCCTGCGGCGGCCTGACGAGCGCGTAGCTGCTCACATAGGAGGTGGAGATCTCCACCGACCGCTTCTACGATTCGTTCGCGCGCCGCCCGGACCTCGGCGACGATCGGATCCACCCACGGGCTTTGTGGTTCATCAGCTGGCGCCGGTTCCACCACTCGTAGGTTAGAGCGCCTAACAAAACCGGCCCAACGGGCCGGGAGAGCATAGCCCAGGGCTGAGGCCGAAGGCCGATGCCCTGGGTTCACGGGCGCTACCTCCCGGCGGCCTGAAAGGCCGCGAGAGTCTTCAGTCCCACACGTAGCGCTCGTCAAATGCGATTTCATACGCCTTGAGGAACGCGCGGAGCTCCTCTTGAAACGACTTGACTCTATGATGCTCGCGCTGGTTGCGGATGTAGGCTCGAACGTCTTCGACCTGCGATTGGCTCACCGAGAATGCACCGAATCCCGCCTGCCAAAAGAAGCTCGCAAACTGCGGGCCTCGGGCCCGAAGCCAGTCGTTCGAGCTTTTCTTGAGGTGGCCGACTACGTCGCTCAGCGCCTCGGTCCGTGCGATCGGGAGACAACCGAGGCCTTTGAGCGTGCCGCCCAAGTAGGCATGGAGATCGGGGCGAATCTCGTCAGGCAGGGTTCGTTCGCGATCTTTCGTCGAGAAGATCAGGTGGACGTAGATTTTGGAGAGGGACTGAGCCATGACGCCGGTGACTCCAGCACCTGTCTGTGGAGCTGTCAAGCGGGAGCTCTCGCGGCCTTTCAGGCCGCCCGGAGGTGGTGCCCGTTGACCCAGGGCATCGGCCTTCGGCCTCAGCCCTGGGCTAGATTCTCCCGGCCTGTTGGGCCGGCAACCGGTTTTGTTAGGCGCTCTGAGCTGCTGTCGGCCCGCCACGATCAACTCGCGGGAAGGCCACGCCGTAAGCACAACATCGCCACGATCCTTCGGAGGAAGTGATCTCCGACGGGAGCTTTCACCTCTCGCCGCGGATGCGCTTCGCGAGGAGCTTCCGTTTGGCGGCCGAGAGAGAATCGAGGCTCCGGGCCGGCTCGGAGGGCGCGATCGGCGCGGGGGCCGCGAAGGCGGGCTCGGCAAGACCGGCGGGCGCCGGCGCGCTCACCTCCAGGGTGCCGTCGGCGAGGCGGCGGGCGCGCCGGCCTGCCGGCGCGCCCGCCAATTCGCCCCAGATCCCGATCGGCGCCGGGCCGCCGTCGACGTGCACGACCTCCCCCCACTCGAACGTCACCTGATGGCGCTCGCCTGCCGAGAGCAGCGGCAGCTCGGTGAGCGGCCGCGTCGGGTCCGCCGCCACACCCGCGAGGAGCGCCTCGAGATGGCCCCGCCAGCGCAGGGCCGTCGTGGAGTCGAAGAGCGCCTGGTTGTGGGAAAAGGTCCCGATCAGGCCGCCGCCGGCTTCGACCAGGTCGAGGACGAGGGGGAAGTCCTGGGCCTGGGTCCCCACGACCGGGAACGCCGCAATCTCGGCGTCGGCGGCCGCGACCTCCGCCCCCTGCGGTTGCAGGAGAAAGAGAACCTCGAAGCGGGGCGGTCCCCCCGGCCCCTCCGCGCGCAACGCCTCGACGAGGAAGGAGAACGGCAAGTCCTGGTGGTCGTAGGCGGCGAGGGTCGCCCCGCGCGTCCGTGCGAGGAGCTCGCCGAAGCTGGGGTCGCCCTCCGCCGCGGCGCGGATGACCAGGGTGTTGGTGAAGTAGCCGACCATCGGCTCGAGCTCGGCGCGGGTCCGGCCGGCGCTGATGATCGCCACGGGGAAGTCGCCCCGGCCGGTGTGCCGGCGCAGGAGGCCCGTGAAGGCGGCGAGGACCGTCATGAAGAGGCTCGCCCCCTGGCGGCGCGAGAGGGCGCTCAAGCTGTCGGTCAAGGCGACGTCGAGCCCGAACGGCAGGAGGCCCGAGCTGGAGCTGGAGTGGCGTTGCGCAGAATACGGCCGGTCGAGGGGCAGGTCGAGGCGTGGCATGCCGGCGAGCCGCGCGACCGCGGCGCCGAGGAGACGCTCGAGCGCCTCGCCCTGGAGCCACTCGCGCTGCCAGATGGCGAAGTCGCGAAACTGGATGGGCAGCTCGGGGAGCGGCGAGGGGAGGCCGGCCCGCGCAGCCCTGTAGAGCGCCGGCAGCTCGCGCCCCAGGACGAGCATCGACCAGCCGTCCGAGATGATGTGGTGGAGGGTCAGGAGGAGGACGAAGACCTCCTCCTCGAGGCGCAGGAGGAACGAGTGCAGGAGGGGCCCGCGCGCGACGTCGAAGGGGAAGGTCCACTCCGCCTCGGCGAGGCGTGCCGCCTCGCGCTCCGCCGCGGCGGGCGGCAGGCCGCCCAGGTCCACGAACGGCAGAGGCGGCCGCCAGGGTGGGTCGATCCGCTGCACGGGCCTGCCCCCGACCGCGACGAAGCGCGTACGGAGAGACTCGTGGCGCTCGACCTCCGCGGCGAGCGCCGCGACGAGCGCCGGCACCGACACCGCGCCGCGGAGCTTCAGCGCGAGCGGCACGTTGTGGCCCCTGTTGCCAATGCTGTCCGGCGAGAGCTGGTCGATCAGCCACCGCCACTCCTGGCGGAACGACAGCGGCGCCTCGGTGCCGCGGGGCGCCCGCACGAGCGGCGGTGCCGCGGCGGCCCCGCCGCTTCCCCGCAGCCGCTCGACCTCCGCGGCCAACGCCGCCACGGTCGGGTGCTCGAAGAGGAGGCGCAGCGGCAGCTCGACGGAGAACGCCTTGAGCACCCGCGAGATCACCTGGGCCCCGCCGAGCGAGTGGCCGCCCAGAGCGAAGAAGTCGTCCTCGACTCCCACCCGCTGCAGCGCGAGCACCTCCTCCCAGATCCCGGCGAGCACCTCCTCGACCGGGCTCCGCGGCGCCACGTACGCGCCGCCCTCCCCGCGCTCCACGGGGGCCGGCAGGGCCGCGCGGTCCGCCTTGCCGTTGGCGGTGAGCGGCAGCCGATCGAGCAGCACCCAGGCCGCCGGCACCATGTAGCCGGGCAGCCGCTCGGCGAGGAAGGCGGCGAGCGCCTGCGGCGAAGGATCGGGCCCGGCCGCCGAGCTCACGTAGCCGACCAGCCGCACGTCGCCCGGGCGGTCCTCGCGCGCCACCACCGCCACCTCCCGCACCCCCGGGTGCTCGGCGAGCGCCGCCTCGATCTCGCCGAGCTCGATGCGGAAGCCGCGCACCTTCACCTGGCGGTCGATCCGCCCGAGGTATTCGAGATCGCCATCCCGGCGCCAGCGCGCCAGGTCGCCGGAGCGGTAGAGCCGCTGCCCGCCCATCCCGCCGGCCGTTCCGCCGACGAACGGATCGGGCACGAACCGCTCGGCGGTGAGGGCGGGGCGGGCGAGATACCCCCGCGCCACCCCGGCGCCGCCGACGTGGATCTCCCCCGGCACGCCGATCGGCACCGGCCGGCCGCCACCGTCGAGCAGGTGGAGCGAGAGGTCGGAGAGCGGCCGGCCGATGACGCTCCCCGGCTGCGCCAGGTCGCTCTGCCGCAGCCGCCGCCAGGTCGTGTGCACCGTCGTCTCGGTGATGCCGTACATGTTGACCAGCAGCGGCCGCTCCTCGCCGTGGCGCTCGAACCAGGGGCTAAGCGACGCGGGATCCAGCGCCTCGCCGCCGAAGACCACCAGGCGCAGGTCCGAGACCATCTCCTCACCTCGCGCGAGGGCCGATTCCTCGGCCCAGAGGAGCTGCCGGAAGGCCGAGGGCGTCTGGCTGAGCACCGTCACCCGCTCCCGGCGCAGCAGCTCGTAGAACGCCTCGGGCGCGCGGACCGTCTCTGCCGGCACGACGACGAGCCGCCCCCCGAAGGCGAGCGCCCCCCACAGCTCCCACACTGAGAAGTCGAAGGCGATCGAGTGAAAGAGCGTCCAGACGTCGTCGGGTCCGAAGGCGAAGGCTTGGCGGATGACGGCGAAGAGACGCGCGGCGTTCGCGTGGCTGACCTCGACCCCCTTCGGCCGGCCGGTCGATCCCGAGGTGTAAATGACGTAGGCGAGGTCGCCGGGATCGCCCGGATCGACGCGCGCGGCGGGAGGTGGGACCTCGCCGGCGACCTCCTGCCCACCGGCGAGGCCAACGAGCGCGTGCAGACCGACCACCCGCGCGGCGCCCGCCGGCAGGCGCTCGTGCAGATGCTCCTCGGCCAGGAGGATCGGCGCCCCCGCGTCGGCGAGCGTGTACGCCAGGCGCTCCATGGGATGGGAGGGGTCGAGCGGCAGATAGGCCCCGCCGGCCGCGAGGATCGCCAGCACCCCCAGGACGAGCTCGGGGGAGCGCTCGGCGCAGAGCCCTACCAGCATGCCCGGCCCGACCCCGAGATCCGCCAGCCGGCGCGCCATCCGGCTCGACCTGCGCGCGAGCTCGCCGTAGGTCAGAGCCTGGTGACCGCAAACCAGCGCCACCGCGTCCGGACGCCGCGCCGCCTGCGCCGCGAAGAGCTCGTGCACGGGGGTTGCCCCGCCGGCGACGGGCGCCGCATCGCTCCACTCGCGGAGAAGCTGCTGCCGCTCCACCGTCCCCAGCAGGGAGAGCGCCGACAGCCGTGATCCGGAGTCCGCCACCACCCCCGCGAGCAACGCCCGCCAATGATCGAGCATCCGGACCATCGTCGGCGCGTCGAACAGATCGACGTTGTACTCGAGGGTGCCGCCGATCCCGCCGCTCTCTTCGGTCAACGCCAGCGTCAGGTCGTACTTCGCCGCCGTCTCGCTCCCCGCCAGCGGCCGCATCGTCAGGCCCGGGAGCTCGCTCCCCCCGTCCATCGGCGCGTTCTGCAACGCGAACATCACCTGGAAAATCGGCGAGTGCGCCCGACTGCGCTCCGGCCTGACCTCCTCCACCAGCTTCTCGAACGGCAGGTCCTGGTGCGTGTACCCCGACAGCGTGTCCTCGCGGACCCGGCCCAGGAGATCGACGAACGACGGATCCCCCGACAGGTCACCGCGCAGCACCAGCGAGTTGACGAAAAACCCGATCAATCCCTCGAGCTCCACCCGGTTGCGGCCCGCGATCGGCGTCCCCACCGCCAGGTCCTGCGCCCCCGAGTAAATCCCCAGGAGCGTCTCGAAGCCCGCCAGCAGCACCATGAACAGCGTCGTCCCCGTCTCGAGCGCCAGCGCCGACAGACGGCCCGTCAGCGCCGGCTCGAGCCAGAGCGGCAGGCTCCGTCCACCGAACGTCTGCACCGGCGGACGCGGCCGGTCCGTCGGCAGCTCGAGGAACGGCGGCACTCCCGCGAGCTTCTCCCGCCAGTGCTCGAGCTCGCGCCGCAACGTCTCCCCCGACAGCCGGCGGCTCTGCCACACCGAGAAGTCCGCGTACTGCACCGGCAGCGGCGGCAGCGCTTCTCCCAGCGGCCGTCCCCGCCATCCAGCCATCGCCGCCGCGTAGAGCGCCGTCACCTCCCGCACCAGCACTCCCATCGACCAGCCGTCCGAGATCACATGGTGCAGGGTGAGCAGCAGCGCGTTCTCCCGGGCGGCCAGCCGCACCAGCGTCCCCCGCAGCAGTGGACCGCGAGCGAGATCGAACGGGCGCAGCGACTCCTCCGCCACCCGCCGCGTCAGCTCCCGCCGGCGCTCCTCTTCACCCAGCGCCGACAGGTCGATCGACGCGAGCGTGAACGGCCGCGCGATGTCCGAGGGCATCGGGTGCATCGGGTGCACCACCTGCAGCGGTCCGTCGGTCCCCGCGACGAACGTCGTGCGCAGCGTCTCGTGGCGCCGCGCCAGCTCGCCGAACACCGCCGCGAGCTGCTCTTCGGCCAGCTCGCCCGCGAGCGATTCGCCCTCGATCGGTTCGCCCTCGAGCAACAGGGCGAGCGGCATGTTGTACACCGCGCTCCCCGGCTCGAGCCGATCGAGGAGCCACAGACGTCTCTGCGCGAACGACGCCGGGAACGTGCCGCCGCCCTCCGCGTCCCGCGGCAGGGCAACGATCGGCCCCGGGGCAACCCCCTCGCCCCCTCCCTCGTAGTGGCCGGCGAGGAGCCCCGCCAGACCAGCGACCGTGGGCTGCTCGAAGAGCGCGCGCACCGGCAGCTCGACCCCCAGCCGGTCGCGCAGCCGGGAGACCACCTGGGTGGCGAGCAGCGAGTGCCCCCCCAGGGCGAAGAAGTTGTCGTGCACCCCCACCCGCTCGCGGCTCAGCAGGTCGCCCCAGATCCCCGCCAGCATCTCCTCCGCCGCCGTGCGCGGTGCCTCGTACGCCGCGCCCGCCGCCGCCTCCCCCGGTGCGGGCAGCGCCTTACGGTCCACCTTCCCCGTCCGCGTCAGCGGCAGCGCCGCCAGCTCCACCCACGTCGACGGCACCATGAACGACGGCAGACGCGAACCGAGATGGACGCCGAGCGCCGCCACGTCGAGCGGTCCGCCCCCTTCCGCGGCCGACACGTACGCCACCAGCCGCCGGTTCCCCGACGCGTCGGCCGGGGCGGTCACCGCCGCCTCCCGCACCGCCGGATGCCCCGACAGCACGGCCTCGATCTCGCCCAGCTCGATGCGGAAGCCCCGCACCTTCACCTGGAGGTCCATCCGCCCCAGGAGCTCGAGCGCCCCGTCGGGGCGCCAACGCGCCCGGTCTCCCGTGCGGTAGAGACGGGAGCCGCCCAATCCGCCGAAGCCGCCGAAGCCGCCGAACGGGTCCGGCACGAAGCGCTCCGCGGTCAGCTCCGGCCGGTTGAGATAGCCCCGGGCCAGCGCCTCGCCCCCCAGGCAGAGCTCGCCCGGCACCCCCACCGGCAGCATGCCGAGGCCCCCGTCCAGCACGAACGCCGTCGAGCCCGCCAGGGGCCGGCCGATGTCCGGCTCGCGGGTGATCCCCGGGGTCCCCGGGATCCCCGGCGCCACCTCCGTTCCCGTCGAGTACGTCGTGCTGTCACCGCGGTGCTTCGTTGGATGGGAGCGACCCGGCGCCACCTCCGTTCCCGTCGAGTACGTCGTGTCCTCCGACGGTCCATAGAGATTCCACAGCCGCGCCACAGAAGCCCCGTGGATCCGCTCCGCCAAGGCGCCGCGCAGCGGCTCGCCCGCCAGGTTCACCGTTCGTACCGCCGCCGGCAGCGGGCCGAGGTCGAGCAAGCCCGCCAGCGCCGATGGCACCGTGTTGACCAGCGTCACCTCCGACGCCGCCGGCAGCCCGGCGAGCGCCAGCGCGTTGTCCGCCACGATCACCGCGCCACCCGACGACAGCGGCACGAAGATCTCGAAGATCGACAGGTCGAAGCTGGTCGAGGTCGAGAACAGCACCCCCGCGAGCTCCGCCGCGGAGTACCGGGCGAGCGCCCACTCGACCAGACGGAGAGCGCTGCCGTGCGGGATCGCCACGGCCTTGGGAACCCCGGTCGATCCCGAGGTGTAGATCAGGTACGCCAGGTTTTCTTCCGCGGCGGCGTCGGAAGCAGGCGCGGAAACCAGCGCGGAAACCGGCGTGGAAGCGGGCGCCGCCGCCGTCCCGGGAGTCGCCTCGTCGACGTAGAGCGCGGGGATGTCGGCGGTGAAGCCTGCCGGCCATGCCAGCGAGCGCTCCGCCACCACCAGCGCCGCCCCGGTGTCCGCCAGCAGGAAGCGCAGCCGCTCGGCCGGAAGCGCCGGATCGAGCGGCAGATACGCCGCACCGCTCTCGAGCACC
>DATBAW010000099.1:0-7003 GCA_036271335.1 Thermoanaerobaculia bacterium | reverse complement strand
GGCCTGCCGCTCGGGAAACCACAGGCGCAGGCTGCCGGGAATCATACGCTCGAAGAGACCCATCGCCGGGGTGCGCTGAAGCGCCGCCTCCTGAGCACCCACGGCCAGACTGAGAAGGACGACGAAGCCCGCCGCCGCCGTACGGAACCACCGGTTCTTTCCAGACATACATTCCTCGCCGGCGTGGATGACAGGAGGGCCGTCATTGGCCTCTTGTACCGCGCCTGCGGTATTCTGACACCCTATTGGGATATTTATCCCCTTCTTCGTGGCGACATCCAGTGTCCGCCTCATCCCGCGAGGCGTCTCGACGTGTCGACTTGGTGCCGATTTGGACTTTTCTTGTTGACAAATTGGCATTGCTACCCGATCCTATGGGGCATGCGTAAGCTCGCTTCCAGGCGGTACCGCAGCTCGGAGCTCGCCTCTGTCGTGGGCTCCAGGATCGAGGCCTTCCGCCGCGAGCGGGGGTGGACACGGGCCCAGCTCGCCACGCAGCTGGAGGTCGACCGGAAGTGGCTGGAGGACTACGAGCGGGGGCGTAAGCTGCCGCCCACCTATTCGCTCTATCAGCTTGCGGGAGCTTTCGGGGTCAGCGTCGGAGCCCTGCTCGACGAGCGCGCGGCGGAGCTGCCGGTCGTCGCGGAACGGCTCCTGAACGTCCTCCGGCGTTTCGAGCGGTTGCCCGCGGCGGACCGGGAGGAGCTCACCCTCTTCCTGGAGGGGCTCCTCGCCTCGGTCGAGAGGCTGCCCGGACGATGAGCCCCGATCCGCGCGGAACCGCGGAATCCCATCTACAATAGAGCCAGCAGAACGCTCGACAGGATCTGAGGGCTTCCGAGGGGAAGGATTCGCGGTGCGGTTCTGTTCGCAATCCCGGTGAGGCATCATGGCGACGTTTGAATCCGGACTTTCCGCGCGGGAACGCGAGCCCTTTCTCGCCTGGCCCGGGATGGCGAGCTTCAAGCTCACCCTCCCCCTCACCTACCTCTTCTTCAAGATCTTCTACGCGGTCTACGGCGGCGCGAGCCTGCTCGCCAAGCTGCGCCGGCCCCTGACCGACTTCTACTTCCCCTGGGAGATGCGGCTGCCGTTCGTCCCCTCCTGGTCGCTGATCTACCTCTCCGTGCCGCTGCTGATGCTGGCGACGCCCTTCATCCTGCGGACCTGGCGCACCTTCACGCCGTTCGTCCTCACCCTGACCGTGGAGACGCTGATCGCCGGCGTGTTCTTCCTCGCCATCCCCCTGGCGCAGGCCTATCCGCCCAGGGTGGCCGACGGCTTTTTCGGCGGCGTCTTCCATCTGGCGGACCGGCTCAACCTCGACTACAACAAGTTTCCGTCGCTCAACGTCGCCTTCGCGGTGACCGCGGCGGTCGTCTTCGGACGGCGGTGCGGCTGGCTGGGGCGAACGCTGTTCGCCGTCTGGATGGCGGCCGTGCTCGTCTCGACGATGCTGATCCACGAGCACCAGATCTTCGATCTGCTGGGCGGGCTGGCCCTCGGCCTGTTCGGCGCCGTCGCCGTGCAGAGCCGGGTGACCGACGAGCGCTACCTCGACGCGCTACGGATCGACGCGCTCTGCCTGGGTCCGCTCGTCGCCTCGGTCCGGTGCCACGTCCGCTCGCTGAGCGCCTTCTGGGCCATCACCCGCACCTCGCTGCCTCGCTGGCGCCAGACGCGGGCCCTGCGCGTCGCCTACTGCCTGACCCAGCACGTGGCCGACGTGCTCGCCGGCGACCGCCCGGTCACGGTGGCGCCGGAGACCTACGTCAGCTTGGTCCTCGGCGTGCTCCGCGACGGCACGCCGGCCGGCGCCGCGGTGGGCGAGCAGATGGCGGCCTACCTCACTGCCGAGCTCACGACCGGCGAGAAGGATGAGCTCGGCCGTCTGCTCGAATCGCTGATCGAGGACCGGCGCCGGCTGGAAGCCCGCCATCCGGCGGCCGCACAGCTTCTCGCGGAACGTGTCAGGAGGATCTTTCCGCCTCCGTCTCCCGCTTCTTCCGCCGGAACCGCTCCCGCGCCTCCTCGATCGGCCGCTTCTCGATGAAATAGGCGATCGCCGCCTCGCCGAGCCCCCAGGTGCCGGCAAAGGCGACGCCCGCGGAGACCGCCAGGCCGGCGCCTGGAAAGACGATCTTGGCGAGCGCCCGCGCGCCTTCCCGCAGCGCGAAAGCCGCGCCGACGTTCGCCCCCAGCGCCACCAGAAACTCCCGCGCCGCCTTCCGCGACAGCTCCCGCCCCGAGACGTAGGCGATGCCGCTGATCAGCCCGATCTGAAGGGCAGTGATCGGCAGGATGTCGGCGACGGGAATCGGCGCCGCGGCGATCCCGCCGGCGACCGCGGCCGCCGCCCCGGTCATCCTGCGGGCCAGCTTCCGCTGCACGCCGCGGAGCTGCGCGAGGCGGGCCATCTGCACCTGCGCGGTCCGCGGCAGCACCTCGACGAGATAGTCGACCAGCTCCTCGACGTGCCAGTAGTTGTCGTAGACCCGCCGGTCGCCCTCGTACTCGGCATAGGTGGAGACCGGGATCACCCGCGCCAGCGCGATCCCGCGCTCGGCGAGCGCCTCCTGGATCGCCCCGACGGCGGTCTCGATGTTGCGCTGTTTGGTCTCGTTCTCGTAAGGGGGCTCGACCCGCTTCGGATCGAGCTCGTCCACCTGGGTGACCACCGCCACGACCGGCGCCGCGTAGCGGTGCTTCTCGGCGAGGAAAGCGCGCACCGCCTGGACGTTGTCGAGGTCCTGGGCGATGTGGGAGTCGACCTCCTTGGCCTTGCAGAGGAAGAGGATGGCGTCCGGCCACTCGCCCACGAGGCCGGCGCGGATCTCGTCCAGCGCGTCCTGGAAGTTCGCCGATTCGGGGCGCGTCCGGTCGCCGAGGCCGCGGGTGTCGAGGATCTTCATCTCTCCGCGCGGACCGGCGTAGGAATACCAGGTCGGGCGTCCGGTCTCGGAGAGGACCGAGCCGACGGCCGCCATCGGCTCGCCGAAAATCGCGTTGATCAGCGACGACTTGCCGGCGCCGCGGCGCCCCAGGATCATCAGCTTCGGCGGCCTGGCGTCCATCAGCAGCTCCTTGAGGATCAACAGCTCGTTCCGCGTCGAACGCCCTTCCGCCTCGGGGATGCGGTCGATCGCCCGCTCGGCAAGCTCAGAGATCGTGGCGAAAATGGAGGTCGATCCGGACATCGTGGCACCCGCGGCCATCTTACGTCGTCGCCCTCTCGTTCCGGCACCCGTTTTCATGGAATGATTCCCGCCAGGAGCGAGCCGCTCCTCGCTCAAGGAGACCCGCATGGCCGCCACCGTCCCCACCGCGAAACCGCCACGCCGGAAGCGGAGCATGCTGGGCCTGCTGTCCTTTCTGATCGTGATCGTCCTGGCCGGACTGTTTGCGCTGTACGTCTGGGCGACCCTCCACATCAACTACTCCGACGGTGAGCGCGCGGGGTACGTGCAGAAGTTCTCTCGCAGGGGATGGGTGTGCAAGACCTGGGAAGGCGAGCTCGCGATGGTGAACCTGCCGGGCACGCTGCCGCAGATCTTCAACTTCTCGGTGCGCGACGCCGCCGTCGCCGGCCAGATCAACAAGTCCCTCGGCCAGCGCGTGCGGCTTCACTACGATCAGCACAAGGGCGTTCCTTCCGACTGTTTTGGCGAGTCGGAATACTTCGTGACTCAGGCCGAGCCCCTCAAGCCCTGACCCTCGCGATCACTCCCCCGGCGACGGGAGCCCCGCGGCGGCGAGCAGGGCTGCCAGATCCTCCGGAATCGGCGCCGTGATGACGATCCTCTCGCCGGTCGCCGGATGGAGGAACGACAGCCGCCAGGCGTGGAGCGCCTGGCGGGCGAAGTCGCGGCAGGCCGCCGCCGCTCCCTGGTCCGCAATTCCCTTCCAGCGCGGCTCGCCGTAGAACGGATCGCCGACGATCGGCCACCCCTGCGACGCGAGGTGAACGCGGATCTGGTGGGTTCGGCCGGTGACCAGCCGGCAGCTCAGGAGCGTCAGGCCGCCGGCCTCGGCCAGCCGCAGCCAGAGCGTCAGGCTCTCCTTCCCTTCCGACTTCGAGATCATCCGCCGCTTCAGGTCGTTGGGATCGCGAAGGATCCTGAGCTCGATCCGTCCGTGCGCGAACGGCGTCGTCCCGTACGCCAGGGCGAGATAGTCCTTCTCTCCGTGACGGCTCCGCAGGCTCCGCGTCAGCGCCGCGTGGATCGCGGCGTTCTTGGCGACCAGCAGCACGCCCGAAGTGTCGCGATCGAGCCGATTCACCAGCCCGGGACGCCGCCCCTCCCCCCAGTCGCGGGCGCGCCAGAGCAGCGCGTTGATCAGGGTCCCCTCGCGATGGCCGCTGGCGGGGTGGACGACGATGCCGGGGGGCTTGTCGAGCGCCAGCAGGTGCTCGTCCTCGAACAGGACGGCGAGCGGCATCTCCTGGGCCAGGATCTCGCGCTTCTCCGGCGGCGGCGGCAGCGGGACCTCGATCTGATCGCCCACGAGCGACCGGCTCGCCGGCTTGGCGGCTGGAGCGCCGTTGATCCGCACCCGCCCCTCGCCGATCCACCCTTGGATGCGCGCGCGGGTGATGTCCGGCCGGTCGGCCAGATGGCGCAGGAGGACGCGGTCGATCCGTTCGCGGTCGTCGCCGCGGTCGGCACGGAAGATACGGGTGGAGGACACCTTTCCACTCTACCGGATCGAAACTAAGATCCGTCCATGCTCCGATCCCTCTCCACGCTCGCCCTCGCCCTTACCGTCATCGCCCCCTCGTACGGCGCCGACTCCGGCTTCGAGTCCCGCTTCACCGGCCGCACCCTGCGCTGCGACTATTTCCACGGCGGCATCGCCAGGGAAGAGCACGTCAGCCTCGACAAGCTCCGCCTGGAAGGGGACTGGCCCGGCAGCCGCGTCCATCTGCTGGACGACACCAACCTCGGCAAGTATTTCTTCGAGGTGATCGATCCCGCCACCAACCAGGTGGTCTGGTCGCGCGGCTTCTCCAGCATCTACGGCGAGTGGGAGACCACGGGCGAGGCCGCTGCCGGCACCTGGCGGACGTTCCACGAATCGATGCGCTTTCCCGAGCCAAGAGGCAAGGTCCAGCTGGTGATCAAGAAGCGGGGCGCCGACGGCGCCTTCCGCGAGATCTTCTCGACCGTCGTCGATCCATCCAGCCGTTTCGTGGACCGCTCGCCGCTCTCGGCGCAGGGGAAAGTCTGGACGGTCTTCGAAAGCGGTCCGCCTGCCGTCAAGGTCGATCTCCTGATCCTCGGCGACGGCTATACCGCCGGCCAGATGGAGAAGTTCCACGCCGACGTCCGCCGGCTGACCGACGCCCTCTTCGCCACCGAGCCCTACAAAAGTCACCGGCACGACTTCAACGTGCGGGCGATCGATCTCCCTTCCGAGACTTCGGGCGTCACCGATCCGCGCACCAACACGTGGCGCAAGAGCCCGCTCGGCCTCGCCTACAACGCCTTCGACTCCGAGCGCTACATGCTGACGTTCGCGGACGAGGCGATCCGCGAAGCCGCGGCGCAGGCGCCCTATGACGCGCTGATCCTGCTCTCCAACAGCCATAAATACGGCGGCGGCGGCATCTTCAATCTCTGGAACACGGCCGCCGTGGACAGCGCCGAGTCCGCCTACCTGCTGGTCCACGAATTCGGCCACTCCTTCGCCGGCCTCGGGGACGAGTACTACACCTCCCAGGTTTCCTACGAGACGTTCAACCCGCCCGGCAGCGAGCCGTGGGAGCCGAACGTCACGGCGCTCCTCGATCCGCAGCATCCCAAGTGGGGCGATCTGGTCGCCGCCGGCACGCCGATCCCCACCCCCTGGAACCAGGAGGCCTACGACAAGCTCGTGCTCGGCTACGAGAAGATCCGTCACGACCTGCGGGAGAAGAACGCCCCCGAGGAGCAGATGGAGGCGCTCTTCCAGGAGGTCCGCGAGAAGACCACCCCCATGCTCCACGCCGAAAAATACTTCGGCAAGGTCGGCGCCTTCCAGGGCGCGGACTACGAGGCGAAAGGGCTCTACCGCCCCGAGCTCGACTGCATCATGTTCAGCCGCAACCCGAAATCGTTCTGCTCGGTCTGCGCGCGGGCGATCGAGCGGGTGATCCGGATGTACGCGGAGTGAGAGTCAAGATGAGAGATGTGTAGATAAATGAAGCGATGAAAGGATGATCTGATGCCCCTAGAACCCACAGATTCTCGAATAACAATTAGTTCTTGGTTCGAAACAGGAATAGCTTACATTGACCCGGATGATCATGGGCCCATTGGCTTTGCTTTCGCCTCCTTCTTGCTCCTGCTCTACGACAAGGTCGTCATGCACTCGCCTTATGCGGGCCAGATTAATTCTGCCGAGAAGGCTCTCTCAGCAGACCTCCAGCCCTTGGTCCTAGAATGGCGAGAACTTCGTACTCTGGCCTGCGAAACAGGTGGGGAGGCCTCACCCCCCCTGATTATAACTGCCTTCCCGACATACGTCGATCCGGTGATGGATAAAAAGCGGGACCAAGAATTCCGAGCCATGAGAGGCGTCGATGACGAACGGCTAGACAGTCAATCAACTCTATACAAATCGCTTAAACTAATCCAGGAAGACCCGAGACCGGCAAACGCCGAAAGAGCTATAGCGCTTGCCGAAGATCCAAGCCAGTTGGAAAAGGCAGAGACTCGGATTCGTGACAAAGGACTGCCTCCGCGCTTTGTTCAAGCATTGAAAGGAGAAGACTTCTTTTGTCCTAAGGATCTCGCGAACTGGTGGCAAGGTGCAAGGCCCGCACAAAAGCTAATCGCCCTGGCCGCCTACGACCACCTCAACGACCGGACTGCACTTTCGAAGGGTGGCGGAGACACCCACTGTTTAACATCGGCAGGAGAGTTCGCGGCAGACCTTCTCTTTGGGATCACAGACCCGCCGTTTCATATCGCTGATCTGGGAGCTCAAAACTTTCAAAGCCAAATCCTCTTTGAGGTAATGC
>DATBAW010000098.1:0-15969 GCA_036271335.1 Thermoanaerobaculia bacterium | reverse complement strand
CGGTGTCCTGCGGGCGCGGCTCTTCACGGCCGCCGGCGGCGGGCCGCTCGGAGCGGCGTTCCAGCTGGAAGACGTCTCCGACTATTACTGCGGCAACGTCGCGTGGGCCGGCGACTCCTGGCTGATCACCTGGCTGGCCATGGACGACGGCGGGAAGCACGCGGTCGTCTGGCGGCGGTTCACGGAAAATTGAGGATCTCTATCATGAACGGAAACCGACCTGTCCTTCTCCTCTCCCTCCTCCTCGCGGCCTCGCTCGGCTCGCAACGGCTCGCCGCCCAGCCCACGCCGGTCGGCCCGGAGACCCGGGTCGACACCAGCGCGGGAAACCCCGCCTGCTCCAAGATCGGCATCGCGCCCGACCGCTCCTTCGAGGTCAGCTGGGACTACAGCAGTGCCCAGCCCATGTTCATCAAGGCGCGTCACTACGCCGCGAGCGGCGCGCCGACCGATCCCTCGGACGTGCTGATCGGGGCCCTCGAGGACATCCCGCAGATCCGCCTCGTCAGCCCGGTCTCGGGCGGTTTCCGCGCCCTCATCGCGATCGTCGTCGGCGTGGTCGGGGATCCGGTGAAGTTCTATCAGCGGCGTATTGGTCCTACCGGCGTCCCCGTTCCCGGCTTGCCGCGGACGGTGGCCACGCCGCCGGGCACGCGGTGGGTCTCCGCCGGTCCCGGCGACTCGCTCCTCGCCGGCACCTACGACCTCGCCAGCCACCGCTACAGCGTGCTGCAGATCAATCCGCCGGGCCAGCCGGCCGGAACCACCCACGTGGTGAACAGCCGGCCGCTCGACGATGGTCCGGGCAACCCGATGATCGCGAAGCTCGCGGACGGCGGCTGGGTCGCGGCATTCGCCGGCACCACGCTGGCGGCTCCGGGCGCTCCCGCCCGCCAGGTGCTACGGGCGCGCCGGTTCAATGCCGCCGGCCTTGCCGCCGGTCCCGATTTCGACGTCAACAGCACCCCTCTGGGCGCGGCGGGGCAAGCGCCGGCCATCGACGTGTTCAACGTCCAGGTCGCGGCCGCTCCCGCGGGAGGGTTCGCCGTGGCCTGGGCCGTCTCGAAGACGCCTGGAATGTCGATCCGCGTACGCTCCTTCAGCGCCGCCGGCGCTCCGCTCGCCCCCGAGGCGGCAATCGGTCAAGAGGATGCGGAGGCGTATCCGGACGCTCTCGCGATCGACGACTCGGGAAGAGTCCTCGTCCTCTGGGACGTCGCGACCAACCCCTACCAGCTCCACGCGCGCCTGGTCCGTCCGAAAGGCTCGCCTCTGGGGCCGGTGTTCAGCCCCGACTCGGCGGCGAGCGGAAATTTCGACGCCACCTACTGCGGCAGCGTTGCCTGGGCAGGAGACTCCTGGCTGGTCTCGTGGACCGGAGCGACGGCGGATTTCTCCCCCAGCGCGGTGTTCCTGCGCCGGTTCCGGTGAGCAGGGCCGCCATCGCTCGCGGTTCTGGGAGTAGCGACAGGTCAGTCGGACCAGTAGGACTTCGAGCCCTGTTTCGCGAGCTTCTTGCGAAGAGGTTTATCGAAAGTCGCCACGGCGTCGAAACGTTCCCTGGTCGCGACGGCGGCAAGGACGGCGTCTCCAAAATTGGGGATCACACCTGGCCAGCGCTCGAAGACCAGGCTCCAGGGCACATCCCCGACCGGAACGACTCCGGGTAGGCCGAGCACTTGGCGGATCGAGTTGGCGACCTCCTTCGGGTCGAGGCCGTACACGTTGCGCAGAACGTAGATGGATTCCGAGACGGTGATCGAGTGCAGGAACAAGGAATGTTCGCGCTTCTGCGCGGCGAGGAAGAGCGCGTTGGCCCTCTCCTGCTGGTCTTGGTCTCTGTCCGTGAGGAAGGAAATGAGGACGTTGGCATCCAGGAGGATTTCCTTCATACCTTCTCAGTGCCCATCATTTCGCGCGCTTTGCGCAGATCCTCAACGGTGTTCCCGGGCCCGACTTTGAACTTGCCCCGGAGGTTGAGGATGTCCGGCGTTGCCGAGGCCACTCGGACGTGGTCGCCCTCAACCTCCCAGGTCAGGATGTCGCTTGGGCCAACCCCCAGCTTCTCTCGGACTTCTTTGGGAACCGTCGTTTGGTACTTCACGGTAAGGGTGGACTTCGTCATGGCAATCTCCTTACCAAATCCTACCACCGGTAAGGCTGTTGCTCAAGGAGTGGCGGCCGGCGGTAGATGCTCTCGACCCGGTCTCCGTACAAGGAGGTAGCGAATCTTTTGATAGGAGATCTCCTGTGATCGGAAAGCGTCCGTTCCTCGCCGTTCTCGCCTTGGCCTTGCCCCTGGCCCCGCTCAGCCTGGCGGCGCAACTCTTGCCCGCCGGCCCCGAGCAGCGGGCCGATTCCCGCCTGGACCTCTCTCCCTCGTGTCCCCACCTCGCCGCGACGGCCCATGGGACGTTCGAGATCGTCTGGGACTACGACGGCCTCGGGGACCGCTTCGCCTATGGCCGTCACTTCGACCCGGCCGGAGTGTTGACCGATCTCGAGCAGACTCCGCTCGGGCCGAGCGGCAGCTCGCACGACTTCAACGGGATCGACCTCATCACCAGCCTCGGGGCCGGTTTCCAGATCTTCATCACGAAATTCGATCCGACCGGAAAACGTCCCCCGGTGGACTACCGCCAGCAGATCGACGGCAATGGTGAGGTGGGACCGCCGGAGCGGTTGCAGATCGGTACCGTGCCGGTGGTGGGCCCCGAGGGGATTCTGTACACCCCTTTCTACCAGACCCTCCAGAAGAACCTCGCGATCCAGGAGGTCACGGCCGGCGGCACGCTGCAGGGGCGGCGGATCGTGCTCACCAGCCGGCCGATCGGGCAGCCCTCCTTCCCTCAGCTGGCTCCGCAGCATGGCGTCAACTTCGTGGTGGCCTGGAGCGGTCTCAGCGTCGAGGAGCGCCCGCGGCAGGTTCTGCGGGCCCGAGTCGTCCGCCAGGGGAGGCCGTTCGGGCCGGGGGACTTCGACATCAATACCCTCTCGGGAGGGCTCGCCAACAAGGCGCCGCTTCTCGGCGCCCCCCTCGTCACCGCCGATCCGTCCACCGGGGCGTTCGCCGTCGTCTGGACGGTCGGGGATGCCGCCGGCAACACGTCGATCCACCTGCGCTTCTTCGACCCTTCGGCCCGGCCGCTCAGCCCGGAGACCGTGGCCGTGCCGAGCGCCAAGCCGGTGACCCTCGTCTCCGCGGCTCTCGACGACGCCGGCCACCTTCTCCTCCTCTGGCGGCCACCGCACGGCAACGTCCTGCGGGCGCGGCTCTTCGCGGCCGCCGGCGGCGCTCCCGTGGGCGCGCCGTTCCCGTTGAATACGGTGGCCGGCTACCAGAGCTGCGGGAGCGCGGCCTGGGCCGGCGATTCCTGGCTGGAGCCGGGCGACGGCGGCCGGAACGCGGTGGTCTGGCGGCGGTTCACGGAGTAGGTTGGGGGGCAGGCCCCAGCCCCGCGATCAGGCTCTCCGACGAGATCACTTTCGCCTGGCGCGGAAAGACCTTCCCCGTCAGGCAGGCGTGCACCTCGGGGTCGGCGTCCGCGCAGCAGTCCTCGACCACCAGGCAGCGGTAGTCGGCGTCGGCGGCGTTCCTCAAGGTGGAGAGGACCACGCCGCCGGTGGCGATGCCGAGCAGGACGAGCGTCTCGATCCGGCCGGTCCGCAGGATCATGTCGAGATCGGTGCCGTGGAAGGCGTTCACCCGGTGCTTGGTCACCGTGACCTCGCCCGGCTCCGGCGCCACCGCGGGATGGATCGCGACGCCGGGGTCGTCCGGCAGGAAACGGCCGGCGGCCTTCATGACGTTGAAGGCCGCGTTGTTCGGGCTCATCTCCGGATAGCCGGGACGGAACCCCACGACGACGTAGATCACCGGCAGACCGGCGCCGCGCGCCACGGTCAGCACGCGCGCCGTCCGCTGGAGGAGAGGCTCCGCCGCGGCGCCGATCCTTTCGAGGATCCCCTTCTGATAGTCCATGATCAGCAGGGCCGACGTCTTGGAGTCGAGGGCGAGAGCGGTATCGTCGTTGGGCATGGCGAGAATTGTACGCCCTGTCGGGGCGGCCACGGGAGGGGCCCAGCCAGGGCCGATCGGTGGGGCCACTAGACACTCGCCCCATCGTTTCCGTACTACTAAGAAACAATAAGCTGCCTCTGAACAGGAGATCCAAGTGATCGGAAAGCGCCCGTTCCTCGTCCTCCTCGCTCTGGCCCTCCCGCTGGGGCCCCAGGACCTCGCGGCGCAGCTGGTCCCCGCGAGCCCCGAGCAGCGCGTCGAGACCCGCGAGATCGCCTTGCACGACTGTCCCCACCTCGCGGTGGCGCCGGACCGGTCGTTCGAGATCGCCTGGGATTACTCCAGTGACGACAGCCTGGGGGATTACCGCGTCTACGGGCGCCACTTCGGACCGGACGGCGAGCCGACCGATGCCGAGCAGGTTTCCATCGGCCCGAGCGTCGATGCCTTCTTCTACAACGTGATCGACCTCCTCACCGCGCTCCCGGACGGCTTTCAGGTCTTCGTCAGGAGACTCACCGTGGACCATGAGGACTACCAGGAGGATTTCCGCCAGAAGCTGGGCCTCGACGGCAAACCGGCGGCACCGCTGGAGCGGTTGACGATCGGCGCCGATCCTGTGGTTGGCCCCGCGGGGAGCCTGTATTTTTCCATCCACGAGGGGCGCCGGAAGAACCTCGCCATCCAGCGGGTCACGGCCGGCGGCAAGCTCGAAGGGCGGCGGATCGTGCTGAACACCCGGCCGATCTTCTCGTTCTACCCCCCCACGATCGCTCCTCAGGACAGCGGCAACTTCGTGGCGGCCTGGAGCGGCTTCACCGTCGAGAAGCATCCGCGATGGGTCCTGCGGGCCCGCGTCGTCCGCGGAGGAACGGTGTTCGGGAAGGATTTCGATCTCAACGTCACTCCTGGAGGCCGGGAGGAGGGCCTGCCGCTCCTTCAAGGTCTTTACCTCACCGCCGATCCCTCGAGCGGGAGGTTCGCCGCCGTCTGGTTGTTGGAGGACCGCGCCGGCGACACGTCGATCCATCTGCGCATCTTCGACGCCGCGGGCACGCCTCTCGGCCCGGAGACGGTGGCCGTGCCCAGCGCCCGGCCGGTGGACTTCCTCGCCGCCGCCCTCGACGATTCGGGCCATCTCCTCCTGCTCTGGCGGCCGCCGGCCGGCGATGCCTTGCGGGCCCGCCTCTTCGCCGCCGACGGCACGCCTCTCGGCGCGGCGTTCCCGTTGCAGACGACGCCCGGCTCCCACAGCTGCGGCGCCGTGGCCTGGGACGGCGACTCCTGGCTGATCAGTTGGCTGGGACGCGGGGACGGTGACGGGAACGCGGTGGTCTGGCAGCGGTTCACGGAGTAAGGCGGAGCTCAGCGGCGGCTCCGCACCCTCGGTGGCCTGCGACCTCATCCCCGGCCCTTCTCCTAAAGGAGAAGGGGGGCGACTGCGATGCGGCCCCCGTCAGGCCCTCCCTCTCCTTCAGGAGAGGGACCGAGGGTGAGGTCGCAGGCCGCGAGCTCCCCCGTATCTCCCCTCCAGCGATCTGGAGTAAAGTTACCCCCGCCTTTTTTGTCATCACCCTGACTCTCGCCGACCGCGAGGAGGACGCTTGGACGCTCCCGACACGAAGTCGCTGCCTGAGAACGCCTATTCGCCGCTCGCCCCCGGCGAGGTCTATACCCCGATCGTCCCGCCCGGCTCCCACCAGGAGGAGGCGACCTTCCGCTCGGTCGGCTGGGGGCTCTTCCTCTGCATCCTCTTCACCATCGCCTCGGCCTATTCGGGGCTGAAGGTGGGGCAGGTGATGGAGGCGTCGATCCCGATCTCGATCCTCGCCATCGGCCTCGCCCGCGTCTTCCGGCGCCGCTCGACGCTGCTCGAGAACGTCATCATGACGAACATCGGCGGCACCTCGGGAGGCATGGTGGCAGGCGCGATCTTCACCCTGCCGGCGCTCTACATCCTCCAGCTCTCGCCGACCCCGGTGCAGACCTCGTTCATCCTGATCGCCGGCGGCTGCCTCGGCGTGCTCTTCCTGATCCCGCTGCGGCGCTACTTCGTGCGCGAGACCCACGGCCAGTTCCCCTTCCCGGAGGCGACGGCGATCACCGAGGTGCTGGTCACCGGCGAGAAGGGGGGCTCGCAGGCGAGCCTGCTGCTCCAGGCGACCGGCATCGCCGCCGTCTACGACTTCTTCGTCACCACCTTCCAGGTCTGGCGCGAGACGGTCGACTTCCAGTTCGTGCCGGTGATGAAGGCGCTCGCCGACCGCGCCCGCATGGTGGTCCGCTTCGACGCCATCTCCTTCATCCTCGGCCTCGGCTACGTGATGGGCCTGCGCTCGTCGATGATCCTCTGCGCCGGCGGCGTCTTCTCGAACCTGGTGCTGGTGCCGCTGGTCTGGTACTTCGGCCGCGATTCCGCCATCTCCGGCTATCTGGGGACGCCGGTCTCCCCCGACATGGCGGCGGCGGCGGTGTTCCGCAACTACGTCCGTTTCATCGGCGTGGGAGCGATCGCCACCGCCGGCATCTTCAGCATCCTCAAGTCGCTGAAGATCATCCAGGGCTCCTTCTCGATCGCCGCCCGCGCCTTCAAGCACGGCGAGGCCGCGGGCCAGGAGCGCACCGACCGCGACATGCCGATCATGACCATCCTGATCGGCGTCATCCTCTCCGCGGTCGCCGCGGGGGTCTTCTTCAACACCCTGGAAGGCACGCTGATCGCCGTCCTGGTCGGACTGCTGCTGACCCTGATCTTCTCCTTCTTCTTCGCCTCGGTGGCGGCCAACGCCATCGCCACCATCGCCCGCAACCCGGTCTCGGGGATGACGATGCTGACCATCATCATCTCCTCGCTGGTGATGCTCCGCTTCGGCCTCTCGGGGACCACCGGCATGTTCTTCGTGATGGCGATCGCCGGTATGGTCTGCACGGCGCTCTCGGTTTCGGGCCAGGTGATCACCGACCTCAAGACCGGCTACTGGCTGGGCTCCACGCCGGCGGTGCAGGAGCGGGTGAAGTTCCTCGGCGTCCTCGCCTCGGCGGTGGCGGCGTCGCTGACCATCGTGCTGCTGGCCAAAACCTTCCAGTTCGGCGAGGCGGCGCCCGGCGATCCCCGCGTGGTGCTGGCGTCGCCGCAGGCCTCGATCATGAAAGCGCTCGTTCAAGGGTTCATGAGCCACCAGCCGATCCCCTACGCCCTCTTCGCGCTAGGCGGCGTGATCGCCATCGTGGTCGACCTGCTTGGAGTGCCGCCGCTGATCTTCGCGCTCGGCATGTACCTCCCCCTGGAGCTGAACACGCCGGCGCTGGTGGGCGGCTTCCTCGCGCACTACCTCAACCGGCGCTCCGAGCGGATGGAGCCGGCGGCCGGCCGCGGCGTGCGCGAGCGGGGCGTCATCATCGCCTCCGGCCTGATGGCCGGCGGCGCCCTCGGCGGTGTCTTCGGCGCCGGCCTGCGACTCTTCCCCTGGTACCGGGAAGACCTGATCAAGACTCCCTTCTTCGACGCCGAGGCGATCTCGCAGATCGTCTCGATCGTGCTCTTCGTCGGGCTCTGCGTGTACGTCTGGTACGGAACGCTGGGGAAGAAGCGAAAGGCATAGGCCTGTAGGGGCGCAGCATGCTGCGCCCTTCTTCTGTCTCGGCAACGTTGCGGGCGCAGCATGCTGCGCCCCTACGGAAGAAAGACGGCGCAGGGGACCAACCTGGCGCCCGAATTGCACCTGATCGGGGTTCCCACCTCTGGGCTCGAACTCACCCGATCAGGAGGCAGCACCCATGAGCAGCGAACCGAAGGCGCCAGCGAAGCGCGCGCAGAAACCTTCCGCCAAGTCGACCGTCAGCGGTCCCGCCAAGGGCCAGGACGACCGCGACGACACTCCCAATAATGATCCCGCGGCCCGCAAGGCGAAGAACACGAATGCCCTTGCCGCGGCCTTTCCCACCAACAAGAACAAGCCCAGCGAGTACGGGGAGGCCGTCCGGAAGCCCAAGCGGGGCACCACTGCGGAGCCGCCTGACCCGGAGACCACCGGCAGCACGCTGACCGAGACGGTCGCCTCGGACAAGACGGGTACCCAGGCCCGCCCCGGTTTCAATCCCGGGAACGAGCCTCTCGACCGGGTCCGTGTCGACTCCGGCGGCCGCGTGCTGACGACGAATTTCGGCAACCCGGTCGCCGACAACCAGAGCTCGCTCAAGGCCGGGCTCCGCGGGCCCGCCCTGCTGGAGGACTTCATCCTCCGCGAGAAGATCACTCATTTCGATCACGAGCGGATCCCCGAGCGGATCGTGCACGCCCGCGGCTCGGCGGCCCACGGCTTCTTCGAGTGCTACGGGCCGATGGCCAAGCACACGCGCGCCGCGTTCCTCTCCGAGGCGGGCAAGCGCACCCCCGTGTTCGTGCGGTTCTCGACCGTCGCCGGAGAGCGCGGCTCGGCCGACACCCCACGGGACGTGCGTGGCTTCGCGACGAAGTTTTACACCGAAGAGGGGAATTTCGACATCGTCGGCAACAACATCCCGGTGTTCTTCATCCAGGACGCCATGAAGTTCCCCGACCTCATCCACGCGGTCAAGCCCGAGCCGCACCATGGGATGCCGCAGGCCGCCAGCGCCCACGACACGTTCTGGGACTTCGTCTCCCTGATGCCAGAGTCGACCCACATGTTGATGTGGGTGATGTCGGACCGTGCCCTGCCGCGGAGCTTCCGTACCATGCAGGGCTTCGGCGTGCACACCTTCCGGCTGATCGATGGCCGGGGGCGGTCGAGCTTCGTCAAATTCCATTGGACGCCGGTCGCCGGCACCCTTTCGCTCGATTGGGACGAGTCGGTGAAGATCGCCGGCGCCGATCCGGATTACACCCGGCGGGACCTCTGGGAGTCGATCGAGGCGGGCGTGTTCCCCGAGTACGAGCTGGGTTTCCAGATCTTCAGCGAGGAGCAGGCGAACGGCTTCAGCTTCGACGTCCTGGACGCCACCAAGATCGTTCCCGAGGAGCTCGTGCCCATCACGCCGGTGGGCCGCATGGTGCTCGACCGCAACCCGGACAACTTCTTCGCCGAGACCGAGCAGGTCGCCTTCGGGGTCCAGAACCTGGTGCCCGGCATCGACCTTTCGAACGATCCGCTGCTGGCCGGGAGGATTCACTCCTACTTCGACACCCAGCTCTCGCGCCTGGGCGGCCCCAACTTCCACGAGATTCCGATCAATTCGCCGATCGCCCAGGCCCACAACAATCAGCGCGACGGCCTGCACCGCCAGGCCATCAATCGCGGCCGCGTCGCCTACGAGCCGAATTCCCTGGGCGGCGGCTGCCCCTTCCAGGCCGGCGCGGCGGGCTTCACCTCCTTCCCGGAGCCGATCGCCGCCGACAAGCTGCGGGGAAAGCCGGAGAAGTTCGCCGAGCACTACTCCCAGGCGACCCTTTTCTGGAACAGCCAGACGCCCTATGAGAAGGACCACATCGTGCGTGGCTTCCGCTTCGAGCTCACCAAGGTCCAGACGCCCGCGATCCGGCAGCGCACGGTCTCGATGCTCCGCAACGTCTCCGACGAGCTCGCGCAGCGGGTGGCCGAGGGGATCGGCATCAAGCTCCCCAAGCCGATGCCGCGGATCGTCGAGCCCCCGACCCCGGAGGTCACCGTCTCGCCCACGCTGTCGCTGACCGCCCGTCCCGGCGACGGAAGCATCCGGGGACGGAAGATCGCGATTCTCGTCGCCGCCGGTACCGAGGCACGGGCGGTGTCCGGCATGGTAAAGAGCCTGGGTGAAGCCGGCGCCGTCGTCCGGCTGCTCGCGGCGCGTCTCGGCACCGTGGCGGGTGGCGCGCTGGAGGCGGACGCCACTCTGGAGACCATGCCGTCGGTGCTCTTCGACGCCGTGATCGTTCCGGACGGCAAGGGCGCCGCCGCCGAGCTGAGCGCGCTCGGCCAGGCGCTCGAATTCCTCAAGGACCAGTACCGGCACTGCAAGCCGATCCTGATACTGGGAGCTGGGGAATCCGTGGCCACCGCGGCGGGGATACCTCTGGACGATCCGGAGGATTGGGCGGTGGTCCGCGAGCTGCCGGCCTTCGTGGAGGCGTTGGGCAAGCACCGCAACTGGGACCGCGCGCTCGATCCGCCGCCGGTCTGAACCGGTCGCGAGAGGCCGGCGAGAGGCCTGGAATTCCCGGCGGACGGCTCGCCGGGACCGGCGGATGTCTTGAAATAGCCGGCGAGCTCCTCGCCGGCTTTACAACTCCGCTCGCCGGGATCGGCGGAAGGCTCGCCGGATCCGGCGAACGATCCGCCGGCTATTTTGGGAAGCCCGCCGGGGCCGGCGAGCGACCCGCCGGCAATTTCAGCAGACCCGCCGGAGCCGGCGAGCGATCCGCCGGCAATTCCGGGAGACTCGCCGGGGCCGGCGAAGTGTCCGCCGGGCATTTCCCAGGGCTCGCCGGTCCTTTTCTCAGACGCGGATCGGCGCCGCTGTTGCGCGCGACGCCCCGAGTCCGGGATACTTCACGCTCAATCCGAACCAGGAGGAAACGCCATGAAGAAATTCAGCAAGCTCAGCCTCAGCCGGGAGACCCTCTGTTACATGGACGCCCAGCAGAGCGCCACCGTCATCAACCCCGTCAACGATTCGTGCGTCCAGAGCTGCTACATCCAGTCCTGCGGCGGCACCTGCACCATCTCGACGGGCCTGAAGGACTGAGCGAGCCCATCGTCTTCGAGGACCGGTGGCTGGGCCCAGTTCCAGCCCTGGTCGCGCGGCCGGCCACGGGAGATCCTCCCTGGCCGGCCGTGCTCTGGTTCCACGGCTTCACCGCCGACCGCCACACCAGTCGGCCGGAGCTCGAAGCGCTGGCCCGGGCAGGCCTCCTCGCGGTGGGCGTCGACGCCGTGGATCACGGCGCCCGCCGCCGGCCCGACTTCGACCCCTACTTCGACGGCCCCAAGGAAGAGTTCACGCCGCGTTTTCTGGACTTGGTGGCGCGGACGGTCGCCGAGGTGCCGTCGATCTTCGATCACCTCGGCGATGAAGGATTGGCCGACGAGAGCCGTCTCGCCGTGGGAGGCGTCTCCATGGGCGGCTACATCACCTACGGCGCCGTCGTCGCCGACCGCCGTATCCAGACCGCCGTCGCCCTCCTCGGATCTCCCGAGTGGGACCACCCCGACAGCCCGCATCTCCACCCCGACCGTTTCTTCCCGACCGCGCTCCTCTCCATCACCGGCGGAGCGGACACGAACGTACCGCCCGATAGCGCCCGGGCGTTCCACCGCGTTCTGGAGGAGAGATACCGGGCAGCTCCGGATCGTCTGAGGTACGTCGAGATCGAAGGAGCGCCGCACCTGATGCACGCCGCCGAATGGGCGCGGGCGGTTGGGGAGGCGGTGGGGTGGCTGGGGCGAATCAGGAGGTGGGTGGGTTAAAAGGCCTAGGCTTGACCAAGGCCATAGGGGCATGATATTACAGGCGATATCATGCTCTCCCTGCCGAAGATCCAGAAACTTCGCGCGCAGATAGAGCTTCTCAGGGGGAGGGGCGGGATTAAGAGCGCTGAACTTGAGGCCTTGGCCCGGCGTCTCGGCAGGAAGCGGGCTAATACGGGGAAAGAGCCCACTTGGGTTAGCGAAGAACTTCCCGAGAGAAGACCGGTCAGCATTCCCAATCATCCACGCGACCTTAACCGCTATACAGCGGGAGGCATCCTAGACCAGTTGGAAGGCGACTTAGACAGATACGAAGAGCTCTTGCCTTCCCAGAATCGGCCGAACTAAGGAGCCAATGATGAGTACCATCGAAGCGCGGGAATTTCTGAAGAGGCCATATACAAGGATTTTAATTCCCGATGAAGAGAGCGGCACGTTTACAGCTCAAATAGTTGAGTTCCCTGGTTGCATTGCGCAGGGTGCTAACCCTGCCGAAGCATACGAACATCTGGAATCTGCTGCGGAATCATGGATTGAAGCTGCGCTTGAGATGCAGCAAGAGATCCCATCTCCGGCCTCAGATATTCAATTCAGCGGCCGCTTCGCCCTGCGTATTCCACGAGGCCTACACCGCCAAGCTGCCCAACTTGCGGAGTTGGAAGAAACCAGCCTGAACCAGTTCATTGCCAGTGCCATTGCTGAGAAGGTGGGCGCCGTAGGTCTTTACCGCAATCTTGCACAGCAGCTGCAGGTTGCTATGGCGAGTACAGTGCTCAATGCTCAAGCAGCCCATGGACCCATTAAGGCGCCTGTGCTTGGCGTGCGGGCAAACGCTCCGCTTAAGATGGGTCTTGTCTCAAGCTTGGGTCCAAACATGCTTGGACTAAAGGATCACTAATATGAGCGATATGGCTACAATGTACGTGATACAGGGTAGGGTCTTTGCGCCCGATGTGGTTCCGTATCGTCTCATTATTACGCCCTTCGGGACGAATCATTTAAAACAGGCGCTTGGCTTTCGCGATGCAACCTGGAATCAGGACAACGGGGACTATGTTTTCCAAGATGGTGCTCTTGAGTATGATGGTGTAGTCGTTCCGGTAATGTGGCTTGGCTTCAACGAGCGTCGGATAGTAGTTCAAGTGCAAGGCGATAGTGCCGCCGCGCACAATGCATATTCCTCTGTTAGTGTCGCGTTAACGGAATTGGTTCCCGGGTTCCAGGGGGCTGAGCCAATCGTGCTCAATGAGGAAACTAGCTATGCGGCGCGGCTAAATTTTGAATGGAGTTCTCTGCTAAACCCTGTGATAGTTGATCAGTTGTCGGTGCTGGCTAAGCATCTGTCGACGGGGAACGTTAGAAGAGTAGTAAAGGGCGTAAGTCTTCGATTTACGCTTGGTGCAGTATCGGCAGATGAGAAGCTCAGCGAGTACGGGATCGCTCTCCAGGACCAAACAGTTGTCATAGAGCCCAGGGCGGACGTCCCTCTTGCAGAGCAAGTTTATTTCACCTATTCGCCGTGTGATTCTGACGCTCACTTGAAAATGGTTTCAGGTCTGGACGACAATTTAACGAAGACTAAAATTGGCGCGAAGAAACGGGCAAGGGTGAGAGTGCCCTAAAGCAAGGGATGCGAACGAGAGCCAGTCCTTCTTCTCAGGCCGCGCCTTCAACTCGACTTCAGTGCTAAATGGCCGCTTACTGCGCCATTCACATGCTACGCTCTCGCACCTCTTCAGACGTCAACCCATACAGCGGCGGCGTCGGCACGCCCAGTATTCCCAGCATCAGGTAGATCTGGCCCCGGTGGTGGATCTCGTGCTCGATCATCGAGCGCAGCCATTTCCAGACCTGGAGCTTCGCGCCGCCGGGGGTTTCGCAGCGGCGGTCGAGGTCTTCGGGGGTGAGAGCGCGGAAGATCTCCAGGGATTCCTCGTGCATGCGGTCGTAATAGACCAGCACTGCCTCGTACCCGGCCGCCAGCTCCGGACCGTGGCCGGGATAGCGGCTGGGGCGGCACTGGGAGTTCTGGGCGAACATCCAGCGTTCGATCGCTCCGAGATGGCGGACGAGGTCGCCGAGGGTGAAGGCGCCCGGCTTGTAGGTCCACTCCAATTGCTCGGGCGGGATGCAGAGGACGACGCGGCGCGTCCGCTCGTGGACGCGCTCGAAGTACTTTTCATCAAAAGAGGGGAGGAAGGGTTCGATCTGCTGGATTTCCATGTCTTAGTCCCAGTAATTTTAATCCCAATAATAATCCGAGATTCGTTCGGCCACGCGGTCGTGACGGAAACGGATGACCCGTTCACTGTAGGACTCACTTCCACGCGAATAGAGGAACAGAGTCTCCGCGGGAGGGCCCATTCTACGGAGGATATCGGCGGCGGTCATTCCCAGGCTCACCGAGTCGAGAGGCGGATTGAATCCGAATTCGATCTGAGTCACATGATTGTGCTCGAAGTCGACGATGGTCTCATGGTTGGTGGGTCCGACATAGCTCCAGACATCCACCAGCGGCTCGCCCAATGAATCGAGAACCTCTTTCCGCGTCATACCCTTGGTGACGAACCAGAACCTGGTCGAGGAATACCCTTTCGCGTAGACGGTTTCCCCGGGTTCTCCGTCCGCCGCGAAGACCGAGCCGAACAAGCCGTCGAGCAGAACAAGATGCAGCACGAGGCAGAGCGCGATCACTGCGAACGACAGTCTCATGATCCATCGGGAGGGACCGCGGAGCCGGAGGGCAGCCGCGAGAGAGAGCGCGCCGCAAGCGATCGTTACGGCGTAGGCGATGACTGGGCGAACGACGCGCGGCTCGAAAAGGATCGCTTCCCCCACATAGATCGCGGGCATCAGAATGAAGATGAGCGATGCGAAGAAAACCCCACGGAAAGCAAAGCGGATCAGGCCGGAAGTGAATTCAGGCCGTGGCCGCCAAGGGTCGGGTGGTTCTCTCACGGCAGTCGCGCCTCGCTGATCGGACTATCCTTCCGCCTTCTCCTCCCAGATCCGTGCGAGATGCACGATCACCTCGACGGCCTTCTCCATGTCCTGCGCGGAGACCCATTCGAGGCGGGAGTGAAAGTTCTGCTCACCGGCGAAGATGTTGGGGGTCGGCAGGCCCATGAAGCTCAGCCGGGAGCCGTCGGTGCCACCGCGGATGGGACGCTCCAGCGTCTCGATGCCGGCGCGGCGGATGGCCTCGCGGGCGTTCTCCACCACGTCGGGGTGATGGTCGAGCACCTCGCGCATGTTGCGGTAGCTCTCCTCGACTTTGGTCTCCATCGTGGCGCCGGGCCAGGCGGCGATCGTCTCGCGGGCGAGCTTCTCCAGGAACTCCTCCTTCTCCTGCAGCGCGGCCGTCTTGAAATCGCGGATCAGCAGCCGGACCGAGGTGCGCTCGACGCTGGCGTTGACCACGTAGGGGTGGACGAAGCCCTCGTACCCTTCGGTGGTCTCCGGGGACAGGCCGTCCTTGGGGAGGCGGGTGATGAAGTCGGCGGCGATCTTGATCGAATTGATCATCTTGCCGGTGGCGAAGCCGGGGTGGGTGTTGAAGCCCACGAAGGTGATCGTCATCGCGTCGGCGGAAAAGGTTTCCATCTCGATCTCGCCGCGCGCGCCGCCGTCCATGGTGTAGGCGCACCTGGCGCCGAATTTCGCGACGTCGAAGTGCTTGGTGCCGGCGCCGACCTCCTCGTCGGGGGTGAAGCCGAGACGGATCGGGCCGTGGGGGATCTCGGGGTGCGCCATCAGGTATTCGGCGGCAGTCACGATCTCGGCGACACCCGATTTGTTGTCGGCGCCGAGCAGGGTATTGCCGGAGGCGGTGATGATGTCGTCGCCGATCCGCTCGCGAAGGTAGGGGACGTCGGCGGGGCGGATCACGGCGGTCGGATCGTCGGGCAGCACGAGGTCCTGCCCCTGATAGCCGCGATAGACGATCGGCTTGACCCCCTCGCCGCTCATCTCGGGCGAGGTGTCGACGTGGGCGATGAAGCCGATGACCGGCACGTCCGTCTTTTTCGTAGTGGCCGGCAGGGTGGCCATCACATAGCCATGCTCGTCCATGGCGGCGTCGGCGAGGCCGATCGCCTTCAGCTCGTCGACCAGGTGGCGCAGCAGGTCGAGCTGCTTGAGGGTGCTGGGATAGGTCTCCGAGGTTTCGGTCGACTGGGTATCGAAGGTCACGTAGCGCAGGAAGCGCTCGACGACGGAGGAGTGGACGGTGGAATCGGGCATGACGGGGGTCTCCTGTCGCGGTTCAGGGGAGATCGTATCGGATTCGGAGTGCGAGATCTTGACCCTCAAAGGATCGGAAGAGCCTACTCGTCGAGCACACCCTCCTGGGACCGCCGGCGTCCCCGCCGGCTCTAACTCCGCTTTTAGTTAGTTCCTGTCCTGGGGCCCGCAAGTCGTTGTAGGGAAGGAATTTAAACGCGCATTCGGGCTGGCTTTTTCTGAGCTCAGTCTCTAGAATCGGGGTCGCCAAACCTTTGATTCGAGAAAACTTAGCCAGAAAGA
>DATBAW010000097.1:0-4376 GCA_036271335.1 Thermoanaerobaculia bacterium | reverse complement strand
GCCAGCTCCTGGATCTCGACCGGCTTGGCGAGGTGCATCTGGAAGCCGGCGCGCAGGGCGCGGCGGCGGTCCTCGCCGCGGGCGAAGGCGGTGAGGGCGGCGGCGGGGGTGCGGCCGCCGCGGTCGGGCGGCAGCTCGCGGACGCGGCGGATCAGCTCGTAGCCGTCCTCGCCCGGCATGCCGATGTCCGAGAGCAGGACGTCCGGCCGCCAGCTCTCCACCCGCTTCACCGCCTCGGCGGCCGAACTGACCGTCTCCACCTCGGCGTTGCAGTGCTCGAGGATCTGGCGCAGCGTCTCGCGGGCGTCCGGCTCGTCGTCGACCACCAGCACCCGGATCCCCTTGAGGTCGAGGTTCGAGTCCTCGGCGCAGGGGTCGCCGTCCTCCACCTCCGCCACCGGATGGACCCGCAGCCCCTCGGCGGGTGTCAGGTGGGCGATCGACAGCGGCAGCGCCACGATGAACGTGCTCCCCTCCCCTTCCCCGGGGCTCTTCACGCGCACCGTGCCGCCATGCAGCTCGACCAGATGGCGGACGATCGCAAGGCCGAGGCCGAGGCCACCGTGGCGGCGGGTGGTCGAGGCGTCGAGCTGGCGGAAGCGGTCGAAGACGTAGGGGAGGAACTCGGGGGAGATGCCGGCGCCGTTGTCCGCCACCAGGATCTCGATGTGCGAGTTGACCCGCTCCAGCCGCACCTCGACCTTGCCCTCCTTGGGGGTGAACTTGACGGCGTTCGAGAGCAGGTTCCACACCACCTGCTGCAAACGCACCGGATCGCCCGACACCGGCCCGGCGAACGGATCGAGGACCCGCCGCACCTGGAGCTTCTTGGCCTCGGCCGCCGGCCGGATCGCCTCCACGGCGGCGTCGATCACCGCCGCGAGATCGGTCGACTGCACGTCGAGCCGCATCTTGCCCGAGATGATCCGCGACACGTCGAGCAGGTCGTCGATCAGCTGCGACTGGAGCTTGGCGTTGCGCACCACGGTCTCCAGTCCCTGCTGGCGCCGCTCCGGGCTGTCGCCGGAGGCGAGCAGGAGCTGGGCCCAGCCCATGATGGCGTTGAGCGGCGTGCGCAGCTCGTGGGAGACGGTGGCCAGGAACTCGTCCTTGCTCCGGTTGGCCGCCTCGGCCTCGCGATAGGCGGCCTCGGCCTTCGCGAGCAGATCGGCGCGCTCTTGCTCGGCGCGCTTGCGGTCGTGGATGTCGAGGCAACTGCCGATGTAGCCGGAAAATCCGCCGTCCGGCCCGGTCAGCGGGACGCCGCGATCGAGGACCCAGCGGTATTCGCCATCGTGCCGGCGCAGGCGGTATTCCATCAGGAACTCGCTCCGCGCGTCGAAGGCCTTGCGGTAGACCTCCAGGCAGCGGTCGCGATCGTCGGGATGGATCGATTCCGCCCATCCGTTGCCGAGCGCGGCCTCCAGGGAGCGGCCGGTGAAGTCGAGCCAGGGCTGGTTGAGCCAGTCGCAGAGCTGGTCGGTGCCCGCCATCCAGATCATCACCGGCGCGCTGTTGGCGGTGATCCGGAAGCGCTCCTCGCTCTCCAGCACCTCGCTCCGTGCCCGCCGCAGGTCCGTCTCCCGCCGCCGGCTCTCCTGCGCGGTGGCCTCGGCGCGGCGGCGGGCGCGGTGCAAACCCTCGTTGAGCAGCGAGATGAAGACGCCGATCGCCGTGAACAGGGAGAGCTGAAACGTGCTCGCCAGACTGGGCGGCGCGGCCGCGGCGGCGAAGTAGAAGGCGAAGAGCGACGAGAGCCCGACGGCGAGGAGGCCGGGACCCAGGCCGCCGAACCAGCCGGCCGCCATCATCGCGGGAAAGAAGAAGAGGTAGGGGACGCCACCCTTGAACAGGCCGAGCAAGGGAAACCGGATGAGCACCGCCAGCCCCACGGCGAGAACGGCGAAACCGTAGCGCAGGGCCGCCGGACGCTCGGACTGTGAAGTGATTCCCTGGATGCTCATGCCGCCGTCGTCCGCGGCTTGACCGCGCCGCGCCCGGCGATGATATCGCGATTTGGGAGCTCCCCGCTCCGAGCCGTCACGCCCTGTCGTTCTTGCAGTTTCCGCTGTTTTGTAGAGACGTTCCCAGCCCGTCCACGACAAGCTGTGCAGGCCACGGGGACGGCGGGACGTCTCCGCCAGAGCGCAGGCCGCTCCGCCTGCCACGGACGGTCAAGGGGCCATCTACGATCTGTTCTGAATGGTCTTCGCCGACCGTGAAGGCTCCTCTTCGGCGGAGACGTCCCGCCGTCCCCGTGGCCTGCACAGGTTGTCGTGGACGGGTTGGGAACGTCTCTACAAAACAGCCAGGACGGCAGCGGTGGCCACGGCACCGAGGATGATGGGGTGCCGTGGCGAACGCCCTACTGGATCAAAAACCCGTACTTCTTGAAGATCGTCACCGACGCCGGCGATTCCAGGTAGGCCAGGAACTTGCGGGCCTCGGCCTGGTGCTTGGACTCGGCGAGCACGGCGAAGGGGTAGGAGATCTTCGGCCCCTCGGCGGCCGGCACCTCGTAGGCGATCTTCACCTTCTTGGAAATGCCGGCGTCGGTCTTGTAGACGATCCCTTCGTCGGCATTGCCGGATTCGACCGCGGCGAGCGCCGTCCGCACGTTCTCCGTCGGCACCACGCGGGCGCTCACCTGCTCCCAGAGCTTCAGGCGGGTGAGGTACTCCTTGGCGTAGATCCCCGCCGGCACGCTCGACGGCTCGGCGAGCGCCAGGACCTTGATCTTGGGGTCGGTGATGTCGGACGGCCTGGCGACCTTGAGCGGGCTGTCGAGGGGGACCACCACCACCAGGGTGTTCCCCAGCACGCTCTTGCGGGTCGCCGCGACGAGCAGGTTCTTCTTCGCCAGCTGGTCCATCTTGGCCTCGTCGGCGGAGAGGAAGACGTCGGCCGGCGCGCCCTCCTCGATCTGGCGTTCGAGCGTGCTCGACGCCCCGAGGTTCAGCACCAGCGTGTCGCCGCCGGTCTTCTCGTAGCCGGCCTTGATCTCGTTGAGGGCGTCGGCCAGGCTCGCCGCCGCGGAGACGTGGATCTCGGCGGCGGCGAGGCGCCCGGCGGTCAGCGTCAGGAGGGCCGCTGCCAGGAGTGCCGCTTCTAGGAAGGAATGCCCAAGTCGTTTCATCTGCGGCTCCTTTCGTGATCGGGCGGAATTTTAGAAACCGACCTGCAACCGGGCGATGAACTTGTCCTGCGAATCCTGTTGTCCGACCTTGACGCGCAGGTAGTCGAGCATCACCTTCAGGTCGTTCCCCCGGATGTAGTAGTTGAGGCCCAGGGTGGTGGCGTTGGTCTGGTCGTTCTTCACGGTGTCGTTGGGATCGAAGGTCTCCTGCTTGGCGACGATCTGGAACTTCTTGGGGACGATGTAGAACGACGCCTGGAGGTAGCCACCCTTGGCCTTGAACTGGGACTTCGGGATGTCGTTGGTCGGCTCGTAGCGCGTGTTCAGGTACTCGCCCCAGACCTCGAAGCGGCCGGTGATGAACTGCGAGTCCACTCCCTGGCCCCGCCGCTTGCCGGTGAAGATGCCGTCGCGGTCGGCGGTGGTGGGGGTCGAGTCGATCCCGAGGTCCGAGGAGAGCGCGAGCGCCGTGTCCTCGGCGGTGAAGCCGTTGGCGGCGATCGCGAAGCTCGCCGGGTCGCCCATCAGCTGACCGCGCCAGGGGGTCACCACCACGCGGCCGACCCAGTCGAACTTGTCGTTGTCGTTGAAGCTGTTGTTGGTGCCGTTGCCGTTGAAGGCGCCGAGCGCGTAGGCGAGATGCTTGTCCAGCAGGTCGCCGGCGATCTGGAGGCCGACCTGGCGGTTGAGCGTCAAGCGGTCGTTGGCCAGCGAGCGCTCGATTGTCTGCAACTTGGGATCGCCGTAGAGCTGCTCGAAGCCGAACGGCGTCTTGAACTGGCCCACGCGGACGTTGAGATAGGAGAAGTGGTTCCAGTTGATGTAGCCGTCCGTGAGCTGCGCCCGCTCGGCGCTGGTGTTCCCGAGGTTGTTGCTGAGATCCATCTCGAACCGGAAGTCGAAGTCCTCGAGGAACTTGCCGGTGGCGTTCAGCCGCGCCCGCCGGAGGTAGAAACGGTCGTTGTCGTTGGCGAAGCGGGCATCGCCCTTGTCGCCGCCGTCGAACTGCCCCTGGATCAGGCCGCCGATCAGCAGCGTCGGCTCCGAGCCGGCCGGCCGGACCACGATCGAGCCGGGATCATCCGATGAGGTCGCGGCCGCCGCCGCCGCGGTCGCCGTCGTCTCCGTAGCATCCGTCGTGGTATCCGCCGTGGCCGCCTGGACGGAGGCGCTCGCCACGAGGCCAACGCCGACGATCAGGGCGGGGATCTTCCAAGCAAGTGCTTGTTTGCAGAATCTC
>DATBAW010000096.1:0-19696 GCA_036271335.1 Thermoanaerobaculia bacterium | reverse complement strand
GCCGTGCCGGCCTGGACCTGGCGGAGGCCGCCTATCAGGCGCCGTTGCGGGACGCTCGCGATATTCCGCGACTTCCCCGCTGGCGCCGGCGAAACGCCCTTCTCCCTGCGTCGACTGAGGCGTACCTGCCCGCCGGGGCGGCTATCGCAAGCTGGCCCGCCGGACCGGGTCTCTCGCCGTTGCGTAGCGTCCCTTCCCGAGCCTCTTTCCGAACACAAACGGAACACAATGTCCCCCGCGAGCGCCGATCGCCCCTTTCGCCTGCTCCATCGCACTCTCCGCCTGGCCCAATGCACCGTTCCCCCCGCCCATTGAACGGCACAACCGGCGAGGCGTAGTGTTCCCTGGGTCAGGCGAATGCACGAATCGACCGGATGAACCATAACTTTGCCGGAAGGAAGCGGACACCTGAGCAGTTGCCCTCCTCGCCTGCCCAGGCGGAGCGGGCGCCTGTTCAGGCGAAGAGGCCGCCTGGGCAGGGGAGTCGGTCGTTTGGACAGGCGAAGCGGTCGCTTGGGCGGGCGGGAGAGGTAAAGATCAAGGCGGAAGAGCGAGAGGGCGAGGCGAGGGCGGCGAGCGAGTCAGAGGAAGGCCGGACTGAGAACGCGATGATTGCAGGGTTCTGGCCGGAAGTCGTGGGAGTCAATACCGGAAGAAGAATGAGGTAACGGGGTGGCAGGGCGATTTCGCCGTGGGAGGACGCCACTGCGAATCTTCCCCTCATCTCGTGAGGGGGCTTTACAGACGCGCCCTCCTGCCCTACCGTTCCCCTCACGACGTGAGGGAACGATCATGCCCAAGACATCGCTCGACCTGATGCAGGGGACCGTCGCGGTCCTGATCCTGAAAACGCTCTCCTGGGGGGCGCTGCATGGCTACGACATCTCGCGCTCGATCCGCCAGCGGAGCGACGGCGCGCTGGGGCTCGAGGACGCGGCCCTCTATCAGGCCCTCCACCGCCTGGAGCACAAGGGGTGGGTGGAGGCCGAGTGGGGGCTGTCGGAGAACAACCGGCGCGCCAAATTCTACCGGCTGACCAGCGAGGGGCGGCAGGCGCTGGCGGCCGAGCTGTCGACCTGGCGGACCTACGTGGACGCCGTCTCGAAGGTGCTGGAGACCGCCTGAGCCATGACCCGCCGGCGCACTTTCCGTTTTCCCCGCCGCGGCGCCGTCCAGGTGGCCGCGGAAGTCGACGAGGAGCTCGCCTTCCATCTGGATCGGGTGGCGGCCGAGCTGGTCGACGACGGCTGGCAGCCGGAGGCGGCGCGAGTGGAGGCGCGGCGGCGCTTCGGGGACCTCGAAGGCACACGGAAATACTGCTGTGCGGTCGACGCGAGCAAGGAGAGACAGATGAAGTGGATCGAGCGGTTCGCCGAGCTCGGGCAGGATCTGCGGTTCGCCGGCCGCCAGCTCTGGAAGAGCCCCGTCTTCACCCTGGTGGCGGTGCTGACGCTGGCCCTCGGCATCGGCGCCACCACGGCGATCTTCAGCGTGGTCTATGGCGTGGTGCTGCGGCCGCTCCCCTTCGCGGCGCCGGAGCGGCTGGTGCGCGCCTATTTCGTGAGCCGGGACGGCGAGAAGCAGGGAGCCTTCTCCGCTCCCAACTTCGTCGACTGGCGGGCGGCGAGCCGCGCGCTCGCGGACGCCACGCCGGTGCACGGCGGCACCCTCAACCTCAGCGGCGACGGCGGCGAGCCGGCGCGGCTCCAGGCCGCCTGGGTGGGCGCCAACTACTTCAAGGTGGTGGGCATCCTGCCGCTCGCCGGCCGCACGTTCGCTCCCGGCGAGGACCGCCCCGGCGCGCCGCGCGTGGCCGTGCTCGCGGAGAAGCTCTGGCGGCAGCGCTTCGGCGCCGATCCCGGCCGGATCGGCCGCGCCATCACTCTCAACGGTCAGCCCTACACCGTGGTCGGCGTCCTGAAGGACGGCGTGCAGCTCCCCGGCGCCGCCGAGGTCTGGGTGCCGCTGGTGTTCTCGGCCGAGGAGCTCGGCCAGCGCAGCGAGATCTTCTTCAGCGCGCTCGGCCGGCTGGCGCCGGGCGCGGCCCTGGCACAGGCGCAGGCGGAGAGCGACGCGATCGGCCGCCGCCTCGTCCAGCAGTATCCGGAGGACAACGCCGGCTATTTCACCACCATGACGCTGGCGCCTCTCCAGGAGGCGATGGTGGGCGACGTGCGCAAAAAGCTGCTGTTCCTGCTCGGCGCGGTCGGCCTGGTGCTGCTGATCGCGGCGTCCAACGTGGCGAACCTCCTGCTGGTGCGCGCCGCCGCGCGCGAGGGGGAGATCGTGATCCGCGCCGCCCTCGGCGCGGGGCGGGCCCGCATCGTCCGCCAGCTCCTCACCGAAAGCCTCGTGCTGGCGCTCGCCGGAGGAGCCGCCGGCGTGGCGCTGGCGGCGTGGGTGACGCGGGCGCTGATCGCCTTGAGCCCGCAGGGGATCCCGCGGCTCGACCAGGTCGGTCTCGACGGCAACGTGCTGCTCTTCGCCCTGGGAATCTCGCTGCTGACCGGCGTCCTGTTCGGACTGGCCCCCGCGCTCCAGACCTCGCGGACCGACCTCAGCGGCGTGATCCGCGAGGGCACCCGCGGCTCGAAGGGGCGCGCCGGCACCCGCGTGCGCAGCGTTCTGGTGGTGGTCGAGATGGCGCTGGCGGTGGTGCTCCTCGCCGGCGCCGGCCTGCTGATCCGCAGCTTCCAGCGGCTCCAGGAAGTCGATCCCGGCTTCGATCCGGCGCGCGTGGTGACGTTCAACCTCGCGCTGCCGGCGGCGCGCTACCCCGACGACGCCCGGCAGCGGACGTTCCTGGGCGATCTGCTCGAGCGGCTGCGGAGCCTCCCCGGCGTGGACGCGGCGGCGGCGACGTCCTATGGGTTGCCCCTCTCCGGCCAGGACAACGTGACGACCCTCCACGTCATCGGACGCCCGCCGGTGCCGGTGGGCAAGGAGGAGGCGGTCCGTCTGGCCGCGGCCACGCCGGACTTTTTCAAGGCGCTCGGCATCCGCCTCCTGCGCGGCCGGGCGTTCACCCCGCGGGACCGCGACGGCGCGCCGCAGGTGGTCCTGCTCAACCAGGCCGCCGCGCGCCACTATTTCCCCAACGAGGACCCGCTCGGGCACCGGATCGAGCTCAGCCGGAAGACCGCGGGCGTCTCCCAGGGGGGCGAGATCGTTGGGATCGTGGCCGACGTCAAGCAGGAAGCCATGGAGCAGACGGTCGAGCCGCAGCTGTTCCTCCCCTTCGATCAGGTGCCCACGGACTCGCTCAGTATCGTCCTGCGCTCCACGGCGGACTCAGGAGCGGTGGCCGCCGCCGTCCAGGCCAAGGTGCGCGAGCTCGACCCCGACCTCCCCGTCTACGGCCTGCAGCCGATGGCCGGGCTGGTGGCCGCCGCGACGTCGCAGTCGAGGTTCTACATGCTCCTCCTCGGCGGCTTCGCGGCGATCGCCCTGGTGCTGGCGGCGGTGGGGATCTACGGCGTGATCGCCTACGCCGTCCGCCAGCGCACCCAGGAGATCGGCATCCGCATGGCCCTCGGCGCCTCGCGCGACGGCGTGCTGGTGATGGTGGTGGGCCAGGGGATGAGGCTGGCGCTGATCGGCGCCGCCGCCGGGCTCCTCGGCGCGTTCGTGGCCACCCGCGGCCTGCGCGGGCTGCTCTTCGAGGTCAGCGCCAGCGATCCGGCGACCTATGCCGGAGTGGCCGGGGTGCTGGTGGCGGTGGCCGCCGTGGCCTCGTATCTGCCGGCGCGGCGCGCGGCGCAGGCCGAGCCGAACCTGGCGCTGCGGGGAGAAGGGTGAAAAGCAGAACAGGGACGAACACGGACTGACACGGACGAACAGGGACGGGGCTCGTAGGGGCGCAGCATGCTGCGCCCTCGACATCGCGATGACGGAAAAAGGGCGCAGCATGCTGCGCCCCTACATCTTCGGTTTTCTCCTTCTGTGATGAGGGCCTACGCTTCCGCCCGCGCCTCGGCCTCCGGCCGGCTGCCGGGCTTCTCGGCCGGCGAGGCGCCGGACTGGCAGGCGGGGCAGTCGCCGGGCGCGTGGGAGGGGAGATTGAGATCCAGCAGAGAGCGGAAGGGCACGTCGAAGGGATCGCGGCCGGCGGTGCGGTCGATGATCGCGCCGATCGCCACCACCCGCGCGCCGCGGCCGGTGGCGAGCGAGGCGGTCTCCAGGGTCGAGCGGCCGGTGGTCACCACGTCCTCGACGATCACCACCCGCTCGCCCTGGCGCAGCGAGAAGCCGCGGCGCAGCCCCATCTCCTCGCCCTTGCGCTCGCTGAAGCGGAAGGGGACGCCGAGCTCGGCCGCCACCTCGTAGCCGATGATGATGCCGCCCAGCGCCGGCGAGAGCACCGAGTCGGGGTGGAACGAGCGCAGCAGCTCGGCGAGGTCGCGGCCGACCTTGCGGGCGCGCACGGGGTCTTCGAGCAGCAGGGCGCACTGCACGTACGCCTCTGAGTGAAGGCCCGAGGAGAGCAGGAAATGGCCGCGCCGCAGGGCGCCGCTCTCCTCGAGCATCTGCGTCAGGATCTGCTGGTCACGGCTCACGGATGGGCTCCTCCCGGTGGATGTCGTATTGGTCGAGCTTCTTGTAGAGGTTGCTGCGCGGCGTGTCGATCGCCTGCGCCGTCTGGGTGACGTTCCAGTTGTTCTCCTCCAGCTTGTGGAGCAGGAACATGCGCTCCGAGAGGTCGCGGAACTCGCGCAGGGTCGGCACCGCCAGCAGCGAGGTGGAGAGCTCGGGGCGGGCGCCGCCGGCGGCGGCCAGCACGTCCTCGCGGGTGACCTTGTCGCCGGGCGAGAGGATCAGCAGGCGCTCGACCAGGTTCTTCAGCTCGCGGACGTTCCCCTTCCAGGGGAGCGCCTTGAGGTGGGCGATCGCCTCGGCGGTGAACTCCTTGGGCTTGTAGTTGTTCTGGTCGGCGTAGCGGCGCACGAAGTACTCGACCAGCGAGGGGAGGTCCTCGAGGTGCTCGCGCAGGGCCGGCGTGCGCACCGGGATGACGTTCAGGCGGTAGAACAGGTCCTCCCGGAAGCGGCCGGCGGCGATGTCCTCCTCGAGGTTGCGGTTGGTCGCCGCCACCACCCGCACGTCGACCTGGATGGTGCGCTCGGCGCCCACCGGCTCGACCTCGCCGTTCTGGAGCACGCGCAGCACCTTGGCCTGGGTGCGGGCGGACATGTCGCCGATCTCGTCGAGGAAGATGGTGCCGCCGTCGGCGGCGACGAACTTCCCCATCTGCTTGCGCACGGCGCCGGTGAAGCTCCCCTTCTCATGGCCGAACAGCTCGGACTCGATCAGCTCCTCGGGGATGGCGGCGCAGTTCACCTGCACCAGGGTGCGGTCGCGGCGGGCGGAGAGGCGGTGGATGGCCCGCGCCACCAGCTCCTTGCCGGTGCCGCTCTCGCCGGTGACGAGGACGGTGGCCGGCGTCGGCGCGGCCTTCTCGATCATCTCCCGCAGGCGGCGCACGGCCGGCGCGGTGCCGATGATCTGGTCGGGCTCGACCCGCAGCGTGCGGTTCTCGGTCTGCAGCCGGAAGGCGTCGATGGCGTTGCGCAGCGAGAGCAGGACGCGGTCGCGCTGGAGGGGCTTCTCGAAGAAGTCGAAGGCGCCGCGGCGGGTCGCCTCGACGGCGGTCGCCACGTCGGCGTGGCCGCTGATCATCAGCACCGGCATGTCGTAGCCCCGCTCGCGCAGGGCCTTGAGGAGCTCGAGGCCGTCCATCTCGGGCATCTTGATGTCGAGCACGACGGCGTCCGGCGCCCGCTCCGCCACCTTGTTGAGCGCCTGCGAGCCGTTGGCCGCCTCCTCCACCCGGTACCCCTCGTATTCGAGGATCATGTGGAGGCTGTCGCGAATCGCGGCCTCGTCATCGACCACCAGGACGGAGGCGCGGAAGCTGTCGGAGGGTCTCGGCATGATTTCCAGTCTAACAAGAAGAGGCCGGCTCTCGCGAGCCGGCCTTTTAAACCACCAGATTGTCTGTCGGTCGGTCTACTGCTGTCGGTTCGGTTACTTCCTGTTCCTATCGGTCAACGGGGTTCCTAGCGCTTCGCCGGCACCTGGACGACCGCGAAGAACGGCGTGCTGTTGCCGCGCTGGTCGAACTGCAGGGCGTAGAGGCGCAGGTAGGCTCCCGGTTTTGCACTCTTGATCGCGCTCTCGAAGTCGCCGGCGGACTTGATCGACTGGCCGTTGACCTCGGTGATGATGCTGCCCGGCCGCACGAACTGCTCGTAGAGCGGGCTGGTGGGCGTGACGTTGGTGATGATCACGCCGGTGGTGGACGCGGGGATGCCGTGGTTGCTGCGCAGGCTGTTGGTGAGGTCCTGGTACTGGATGCCCAGCCACTCGATGCCGCCGCTGCCGTCGGGCTTGTTGGTCGGGGTCTCTTCCTGGCCCTGGGTCGCCGGGCGCTCCCGCAGCTTGACTTCCTTCTGGATCATCTTGCCGTTGCGGAAGATGCCGAGCGTCACGGTGGCGTTGGGACCCTTGCCCGAGACGTAGTTGATGAGGTCGCGGGTCTGCTTCACCTTGTGGCCGTCGACGGAGAGGATGATGTCGCCGTGCTCGACGCCGGCGTCCTTGGCGGGGCCGGTCTCGACCGACTGCACGAGGGCGCCGTCGGTGCCGCTCAGGCCGAACGCCTGGGCCTGGTTGTAGTCGAGGTTGCGGACGCCGAGGCCGAGGTAGCCGCGGCTGACCTTCCCCTTCTCCTTCAGCTGCGGCAGGATGTCCTTGAGCGTGTTGACCGGCACCGCGAAGCCGATGTTCTCGGCGCCGTAGTTGATGGCGGTGGCGATCGCCACCACCTGGCCCTGCATGTTGATCAGCGGGCCGCCGGAGTTGCCGAAGTTGATCGCCGCGTCGGTCTGGATGAAGTTCTCGAACGAGACGTCGGCGCCGCTGATCCCGATCGAGCGCCCCTTGGCGGAGACGACGCCGGTGGTGACCGTCTTGTCGAGGTTGAGCGGGTTGCCGACGACCATCACCCAGTCGCCCACCCGGATCGCCTCGCTGTCGCCCAGCTCGAGGTAGCGCAGCGGATGGCCGGCGTCGATCTTCAGCAGCGCGATGTCGGTCGCCTTGTCGAAGCCCTTGACCTGCGCCGGGTAGTCGCGGTCGCCGAGGTGGACCTTGACCGAGGTGGCGCCGTCGATCACGTGGTTGTTGGTGATGATCAGGCCGTCGGGGCTGATGACGAAGCCGCTGCCGCCGGCGTCGGAGCGGAAGTCCTGGCCGCCCGGTCCGCCCTGGCCGCCGGGCATCTGGCCCGGGGAGCCCTGATCGTCGTCGTCATCGCCCGGCTGCTGCCCCTGGGGCTGCTGCTGTTGCGGCTGCTGCCGCTGCCGGTTGCGGGGGCCGAAGAAGAACTCGAACGGATCGACGCCGCCACGGCCGCCGCGGTTGGCGGGGGCCTTCTCGATGGTGGAGGCCTGGATGGACACGACGGCCGGATCGACGGCTTCCGCCAGGTCGGCGAAGCTGGGCAGCACGGTGGTGGCGTGCTGCGCCGCGAGCCGGGTCGCCGAAAGATTGGGATCCTGATCGGCCGCCTGGCCGGGGACCGTCATCTGCAGCCCTCCCGCGAGGACCATGCCGAAGACGACCGCTCCCAACACCAGCAGGAAGGTCGCCAGGTTTCGATTACGATGCGTGCTCATAAAGATGGTCTCTCCTTTTTCCGATTCCCGATTCACTGCTCGCTCTCCCCTTGAAGCAAGGACCTTGCCAGCCAAATTCCCCAGGGAGAGCGGGCGAGAGCCTGGAGCGGAAGCGCCAAATTGGCAGAGAAAGGACACCCGGACGGGCAGGGACGAACACGGACTGACACGGACGCCAAAAAGACCAAGACGACGAAGAAAAGGACACCCCGCCCACCGTGGCCTTGCCTCCCCCCGGTCCCTGCTCGTCCGTGTTCGTCCCTGTTCGTCCGTGTGTCCTTGCCTCCCCGGGAACAAGCCTCCCCGGGAACAAATCCCTCCCCTCGCGCGTTGTCCAGGGCGAACGCGGTTTCGCCCGCTCTTCCGACCGCCCCGGAGGCTCTCCGGAGCCGGCAAGGTGTTGCTCTGTCGCAACTTGACGGATGTGCCCTTTCCTCTATAATGGGGGAGCCAGCTTGCCCTGACCGGAGACGGTCGGTAAGGAGTGGGTGTTGAGCCCACTTTTTTTGTTGGGCGAGCCGAAAAACTCTGAAGACCCGAGGGAGCCCTAGAACGAAAGCATGGCCGTCACCCCTAGCCGTAGCGCGCCCAGCAGCAATGCACCCGGCAGCGATGCGCCCCGCAGTCATGCGCCCGGCCGTATCGCGGAGATCACGCCCGAGATCGAGCAGGTGGCTCAGGGAGCGGGTTGCGAGCTGGTGCACGCCGAGCTCAAGGGGGGCGTTCTGCGGCTGTTCGTGGATCGGCCCGAGGGGGTGACGCTGGCGGACTGCCAGCTCGTCTCGAAGCAGGTTTCGGCCCTGCTCGACGTGCTGGACTTCGGCACCGGCCGCTACGTGCTGGAGGTCTCCTCCCCCGGTCTCGACCGGCAGCTGTACAAGCCGGCCGACTACGACCGTTTCGCCGGCCGCCTCGCGCGGGTCACCTACGAGGACCCCGAGACCGGAAAGAAGAGGACGGACGTGGCGCGCCTGAAGGGGCTGCGCCGCGCCGACGGCGCCGCCGAGACCGCGGGCCTGGTGCTGCTGGAGGACGGCAGGACCGGCGAGGTCCGCGAGGTGCCGCTGAACAACGTGAAGCTGGCCCGGCTGGAGATCGAGCTGTAGGACGCGAAGCCGCAAAGCCGAGGATAGAAGGACAGATAGGAAAAGGAACTCATGCCCCAGGCACAGACTGCTGAGCTGAACTTGAACGAGATCCTGCGCCAGGTGGCGCGGGAGAAGGACATCGACCTGGAGCGGTGGATCTCCGCCCTGGAGGACGCGATGGCGTCCGCGGCCAAGAAGCAGCACCGGATCAAGGAGCCGGTGCGCGCCCATCTCGACCGCGAGACCGGCAAGTTCGACGCCTTCATCGTCAAGAAGGTCGTCGAGACGGTCGAGGATCCGCTCGCCGAGTGGACGGTCGAGGAGGCGCGCGACCACAAGGCCAACGTCGAGGTGGGGGAAGAGATCCATCTGCCGATCTCCACCGACGGCCTGGGGCGCATCGCCGCCCAGAACGCCAAGCAGGTGCTCTACCAGCGCGTCCGCGAGGCCGAGCGCGAGAACATCTACAACGAATATATCGACCGCGTGGGCGAGATCCTCAACGGCACCGTCAAGCGCTTCGAGCGCGGCGACGTGATCGTCGACCTCGGCCGCACCGAGGCGGTGGTCCCCCGTTCCGAGCAGGCGCGCCACGAGCGCTACAGCCAGGGCGAGCGCATCCGCGCCGTGATCGTCGACGTGCACAAGCAGCCGAAGGGGCCGCAGATCGTGCTCTCGCGCACCGATCCGCGCCTGCTGGTCAAGCTCTTCGAGACCGAGGTGCCGGAGATCTACGACGGCACGGTGGTGATCAAGAACGCCGTCCGCGCGCCCGGCGAGCGGGCCAAGGTGGCGGTCTACAGCCGCGAGCGCGACGTCGATCCGGTCGGCGCCTGCGTCGGCATGAAGGGATCGCGCGTGCAGTCGATCATCCGCGAGCTGCGCGGCGAGAAGATCGACATCATCGAGTACAGCGACGACCTGGTGACCTTCGCCCAGAGCGCCCTGGCGCCGGCCAAGATCACCCGCGTCTCGGTGACCCACCAGGGCGAGGTGCCCCACCTCGACGTGATCGTCGAGGACGAGCAGCTGTCGCTCGCCATCGGCAAGCGGGGCCAGAACGTGCGCCTCGCCTCCGAGCTGATCGGCTCCCGCATCGACATCAAGAGCGAGAGCGACGTCAAGGACGAGGTGGCCGACGCGCTCGCCCGCATGCTGCAGACGGCGATGGCGCAGACGCCGGCGCCCTCGCGGGCACCGGTGGCCGAAGTGGACGTCACCGCCGCCCCCGGCATCAGCGCGCTGGCCGCGAGCCAGCTCCAGGACGCGGGCTTCGGCGACGTCGACGCGCTCGCCGCCGCCGAGCCGGAGACGCTGCTCGGCCTGGACGTCGAGGATCTCGACCGCGACCGCGCCGAGGGGCTGATCGCCTGGGCGCAGCAGGTGCGGGATCAGCGGGTGGCGGACCTGGATATCGGTCCGTTCCGCGCTCCCGAGTCGGCTCCGGCGGCCGCCTCGATGGGCGACGAGGATTTCATGGCGGCGCTCAGCCGCGCCTTCGCCGAGAGCGAGCAACAGCGCGCCAACGTGGCGCACGTTCTCGACGACGGCGAGGGGGATGCGGCCGAGCAGGCGGAGGTCCGCTCCGAGGACGACGAGTCGTAGCAGCCTTCGGAGAACCGGGCGGACCCTTGCACTTTGATTTGAGTAGATAGGAGTCACGGAAAATATATGGGAAAGATTCGAGTCCAGGACCTCGCCACGATGATGGGGATCTCCAATCAAGATCTCGTCTTCAAGATGAAGTCCCTCGGCGTGCGCGTGGAAGGCGATGACGCGCACATCGACACTGAAAACCTTCAGGCGTTCCTCCAGGGCAAGAAGCTCCCCCATCCGCGGGAGGTGATCCTGCGGGACGAGCAGGCGCCGGCAGCGGCCGCCGCGGCGCGCCGCGCGCCGCAGTCGCCCGCGCCGGCCACTCCGACCCGCCGGCCGCTCGCCAACCCACTGCAGAGGCAGCGTCCGCGGACGCTGATCCAGAAGGTCGAGCCGCGCATCCAGACGCTGCCGATGACCGAGCGCTACGCGCCTCAGCCGCAGGCGCTGGAGCCGTCGCCGGCGCTCGCCGCCGCGGCCCAGGAGACGAGCGAGCCGGAGGTCCTGGTGAGCGCCGCCGTGGCGGCGCCGGTCGAGGCGCCGGCGCCCCAGCCGGTCGCCGCGGCGCCGGCCGTCGAGCGCCGCGAGACGCCTGCGCCGCCGCCGTCCCAGCGTCCCAGCAGCCCGCCCTACTCCTCCGCGCGGCCGGGATCTCCGTCCCAGGGTGCCCGCCCCGGCGGTCCGAGCGGCCCGGGTGGCAATATTGGCAGCGGGGCGCGCCCCGGCGCTCCCGGCTATCGTCCGGGCGGTCCCGGTGGCCCCGGCGCCCGTCCGGGAGGTCCGAGCGGTCCCGGCAATCGTCCCGGAGCGCCGGGCGCGCGGAGCGGTCCGGCGCCGACGCGGCCCGGCGGCCCGGCACCCACGCGGCCCGGCCAGGCGATGGCGCCGTCGATGCTGTCGACCGAGGAGCAGAAGCGGCGCGCCGCCGAGCGGATGCAGGAGCAGATCGAGCGCGACAAGCGGAAGAAGGGCACCAAGAAGCCCGGACCGCGCCCCGGCGGCGAGGAGAACCTGACCAGCTTCAAGGGCACCCTCGAGGATCTCGAGGAGGGGGAGGACGCCGCGAACATGAGCGGCCGCCGCCGCCGCCGCACCGAGCTGCGCAAGGACGAGGCCGACGGCGGCAAGGTGCTGACCTTCAAGAAGGACAAGCCGGCCGGCGCGGTGATGATCAGCGAGGGGATGACCCTGCGCGAGTTCGCCGAGAAGCTCGGCGTCCGCGTCCGCGACCTGATGGGCTCGCTGTTCAAGCGCGGCATCATGGCCAACATCAACCAGGTGCTGGACCCCGAGCTGGCGCAGGAGCTGGCGCGCGAGCTCGGCGTCGAGACCATGGTCGTCTCCTTCGAGGAGGAGGTGCAGCTCCAGCAGGGGCTCGCCGGCAACGGCGGCGCCGAGCAGCAGGAGGCCGGCGGCAAGCGGGTCACCCGCGGCCCGGTGGTCACCATCATGGGTCACGTCGACCACGGCAAGACCTCTCTGCTCGACGCCATCCGCAAGTCGAAGCTCACCGAGGCCGAGTCGGGCGGCATCACCCAGCACATCGGCGCCTACCACGTCGACGTCCACGGCCGCCAGATCGTCTTCGTCGACACGCCGGGCCACGAGGCGTTCACCATGATGCGCGCCCGTGGCGCCCGGATCACCGACATCGTGATCCTGGTGGTGGCGGCGGACGACGGCGTCATGCCGCAGACCATCGAGGCGATCGACCACGCCCGCGCCGCCAAGGTGCCGATCGTGGTGGCGATCAACAAGATCGACAAGCCGAACGCCAACCTCGACCGGGTCAAGAAGGAGCTCTCCGACCGCGGCCTGGTGGCCGAGGACTGGGGCGGCGACACGGTCATGGTGCCGATCTCGGCGCTCAAGCGCGAGGGCATCCCCGAGCTCCTGGAGATGCTCCTGCTGACCGCCGACATCCTCGACCTCAAGGCCAATCCGGACATCCCCGCGCAGGGCGCCGTGATCGAGGCCCGTAAGGAGGTCGGCCGCGGCACCGTGGCGACCGTGCTGGTGCAGAACGGCACGCTGAAGGTGGGCGACGTGTTCGTTTCCGGCTCGGCCTGGGGCAAGGTGCGCTCGATGAGCGACGACGCCGGCCAGCGGTCGCAGAAGGCGGGCCCCTCGACGCCGGTCGAGGTCACCGGCTTCAACGACCTGCCGGACGCCGGCGACATGCTGCAGGTGGTGGAGGACGAGGCGAAGGCGCGCAGCATCGCCGAGTTCCGGAGCCAGGAGTCGCGGCGGCGGGGGCTCGCGCCCAGCCAGGCGCGGATGTCGCTCGACCAGCTCTTCACCCACATCCAGGAGGGTGAGGTCAAGGAGCTCCCCGTCGTCCTCAAGGCGGACGTGCAGGGCTCGGTCGAGGTGCTCCGCGAGGCGCTCGGCAAGGCGAGCACGGAGAAGGTCAAGGTGCTGGTGCTCCACTCGGGGATCGGCGCCATCTCGACCAACGACGTGCTCCTCGCCTCGGCCTCGAAGGCGATCATCATCGGCTTCAACGTGCGCCCCGAGCGGGCGGCGGTCGATCTGGCCGAGAAGGAGGAGGTGGAGATCCGTCTCCACACCGTCATCTACGAGCTGATCGACGAGCTGCGCAAGGCGATGACCGGCCTGCTCGAGCCGACCTTCCGCGAGGTCTCGGCCGGCCGCGCGGAGGTGCGCGACACCTTCAAGGTGCCGAAGGTGGGCACGATTGCCGGCTGCCACGTAGTCGAGGGGGTCATTCCGCGGACCGCCGCGGTCCGCCTGCTGCGCGACAATCGCGTCATCTACGAAGGCAAGATCTCGTCGTTGCGGCGCTTCAAGGACGACGCCTCCGAGGTGCGCACCGGCTTCGACTGCGGCATCGGCCTCGAGCGGTTCCAGGACTTCAAGCCCGGCGACGTCATCGAGGCTTACACCAGCGAAGAGGTGGCGCCGGTCCTCTAGGGTTCGTTCGCGGCGGACTCCTTCCGGGTCCGCCGTGCAAGACTCTTCGCAGGGGTGCGTCCTAAGCCGATGATCATCGGGATTTCCGTTTTCGAGCTGCACCTCCCCGCGAGCCGCAGCCTCAAGGACAAGCGGCGGGTCGTCAAGTCGCTGATCGACCGGGTGCATCAGCGCTACCGGGTCTCCATCGCGGAAACCGACTTCCACGATCTGCACCAGCGGGCGGAGATCGCGATGGCGGTGGTGGCCGCCGGCGGTGAGAGTGAGATGGACAAGATGATGGAACAGGTGCGCGACGTCGTGGAGAGCGACCCGGAGGTGTATCTCACCCGCTGGGACCCGCAGATCCTGGACGGCTTGGCAGGAGAAGAATCTTGAGCCGCCGCACCGACCGCGTCAGCGACGTGCTGCGGGCCGAGCTCTCCGACCTCCTCCTGCGCGACGTTCACGATCCACGCGTCAAGCTGGCGTCGGTGACGGAGGTCGAGGTCACGACCGACCTCAAGCGGGCCATCGTGAGGGTCTCGGTCCTCGGCGACGACGCCCAGCGGCAGGGGACCATCGAGGGCCTCCGCCACGCTCGCGGTTTTCTACGCACGGAGCTGGCTCGCCGGCTCCGCTTGCGGGTCACCCCGGAGCTGAATTTCGAGCTCGACCGGGGGGCTGAGCACAGTCAACGGATCTCCGACATTCTGGAGGGCCTCCATGGGCGGGATGAAAGCTCCTGAGGACCTGTTAAAGCGCATCCGGCAGGGCAATCGGTTCCTGCTCACCAGTCACGCCAACCCGGACGGCGACGCCATCGGCTCCGAGCTCGGCCTCGCGCGCCTGCTGCGCGGCCTCGGCAAGGGGGCCGTGGTGTGGAACCGCGATCCCACGCCCACGGTGTACAAGCCGCTGCCCGGCAGCGAGCGGATCCACGTCGGCGAGGAGCCGCCGGCCGGCTTCCCCGACGTCTTCGACGCCATCATCGTTCTCGAATGCCCGAGCCCCGACCGTACCGGGCTCGAGCAGCACCTGAGCGCCAAGCCGATCATCAACATCGACCATCACCTGGGCAACCAGTGCTACGGCGCGGTCAACTGGGTGGACTCGGCGGCGCCCGCCGTGGGCGAGATGGTCTACCGCCTGGCGCAGGGGCTCAAGGTCTCGCTGGAGCCGGAGACCGCGAGCTGCCTCTACCTCACCCTGGTGACCGACACCGGCGGCTTCCGCTTCTCGAACGCCACCCCCGCCGCCTTCGAGGCCGCGGCCTCGCTCGTGCGCGAGGGGGCCCACCCGGAGCAGGTCTCGCAGTGGCTCTACGAGAGCCAGCCGCTGGCGGTGGTGAAGCTGACCGGCGAGCTGATCCAGACCCTTCAGCTCCATGAGGGGGGGCGGATCGCGACCGGCCGCCTGACCCTCGACATGTTCGCGCGGGCCGGCGCCGCGCCGGGCGATTCGGAAGGGTTGATCGACTCCCTGCGCGCGATCGCCGGCGTCGACGCGGTGGCGCTGATCCGCGAGCTCCCCGAGGGTGGAAACAAGGTCTCGCTGCGCAGCCGCGGCGAGGTCGACGTCGAGAAGGTGGCTCGCCACCATGGCGGCGGCGGGCACCGGAACGCGGCCGGCTTCAAGCTGGCGGGCGACGGCGAAGCGGTCCGCCTCGAGGTGGCGGCGGAGTTGGGGGCGGCGCTCGGCTCATGACGGAGATGAAAGACGGCCTGCTGTTGCTCGACAAGGAGCCGGGATTCACCTCGCACGACGCCGTCCAGAAGGCGCGGCGGGTGCTGAAGCAGAAGAAGATCGGCCATTGCGGCACCCTCGATCCGGATGCCACCGGCCTGCTCCTGCTGACGCTGGGCACGGCGACGCGCCTGACCCGCTTCCTGATCCGGGCGCCCAAGGTCTACGAGGGGGTCATCCGCTTCGGCTCCGCCACCGACACCTATGACGCCTCGGGACGGGTGACCTCCGAGGCGCCTCCGGAAGCGGTGGCGGCGCTGGCGCCGGAGGCCGTGGCCACGGCCATGCAAGGCTTCGAGGGAGAGATCCAGCAGCAGCCCCCACCCTACTCCGCCAAGAAGGTGCAGGGGGTCAAGTACTACGAGCTGGCTCGCCGCGGCGAGGAGGTGCCGTCCGAGACCAAGGACGTCACCGTCTACGAGTTCGCTCCCGTCGGCGGCATCGACGAGGAAGGGCGCCTGCGCTTCCGCCTCGGCTGCTCCTCGGGGACGTACGCCCGCGGCCTCGCGCACGATCTCGGCATCGCCCTGGGAGTGGGAGCGCATCTCGCCGAGCTGCGCCGCACGCGCATCGGCAGCTTCCAGACCGAGGACGCCCTGCGGCTCCCCGAGCTCGACGAGCGGGTGCAAGCGGGCGAGCCGCTGGGATCGGCGTGGATCCCCTTCGATCAGATCCCTCTCCCCTTCGGCGAGGTCACCGCCGACCCGCAGCAGGAGAACCGGATCGCTCACGGCCAGACCGTGCTGGTGCGCGAGCTGGCCGGCGAGGAAGGGGACTGGGTCAAGCTGATCAACCGCCGGCGGGAGTTCATCGCCGTCGGCACCGTCACCGAGAGAATCGGCAGCGCCGGGGTGGGAATCGTCCAGCCCCGGGTCGTATTCCGCTGAGTCGGGCTGAAACCAAGCCTGTGCTAGACTATATCCGGAGAGAAATGTAAGGAGGAGTTTGCTTTGGCGCAAACCAGTGAAGTCAAAGGAAAGATCATCAGCGAGTACCGGACCCACGATACGGATACCGGCTCGCCCGAAGTGCAGGTGGCCCTGCTGACCAGCCGGATCACCGAGCTGACGGAGCACTTCAAGACGCACACGAAGGATCACCACAGCCGCCGCGGCCTGCTCAAGCTGGTGGGTCAGCGTCGTCGCCTGCTCGACTATCTGAAGGGGAAGGATGTCGAGAAGTACCGCTCGACCATCGAGCGTCTCGGGATCCGCAAGTAGCCCCCCCACCGTCCGACTCGGCAGGAATCGCGCTCCGGGATCCCCTGAACGACGGATCCCGGCGCGCGAGCGATCCTCCGGACCCTTCGGCTCCTCGTTCCCTCCGAGGAAGCGACGCCCAGACGCTCCGGGCCGGTCCGGAACTGTAGGCAGACAAGCAACAAAGCGGAATAAAGCGAAAAGAGAGAGAGAAAACATCCCATGAAGCAACGCAAAGAAATCACCGTCGGCGAGGGGACCCTGATCATCGAATCGGGCTACCTGGCCAAGCAGGCCAACGGGTCCTGCACCGTCCGGCTCGGCGACACCGTCGTCATCGCCACCGCCTGCATGGAGAACAAGGGCGGCGTGGAGCGCGACTTCCTGCCGCTCACCGTCGACTATCGGGAGTACACCTACGCCGCCGGGCGCATCCCGGGAGGCTTCTTCAAGCGCGAGGGTCGACCCTCGGAGAAGGAGATCATCACCTCCCGCCAGATCGACCGCCCGCTGCGTCCGCTGTTCCCCGAAGGCTATACCGCCGACACCCAGATCATCTCCTTCTGCCTCTCGGCCGACGGCGAGAACGATCCCGACATCCTCGCCATCAACGGCGCCTCGGTGGCGCTGGTGCTCTCGAACATCCCCTTCTACCATCCGGTGGGCGCGGTGCGGGTGGGGCTGATCGACGGCCAGGTGGTGATGAACCCCACCAACAGCCTGCGCGACGTCTCGGACCTCGACCTGGTCGTGGTCGGCACCGAGGACGCGGTGGTGATGGTCGAGGCCGGCGCCAATCAGGTCTCCGAGGAGCTGATCCTCGAATGCATCTGGCGCGGCCACCTGGAGATCAAGAAGATCATCAAGGCGCAGCACGAGATGTTCCGTGAGGGGAACCGGGAGAAGCCGAGCTGGACGGCGCCCGAGGTCTACTCCGAGTCGCTCTACGAGGACGTCAAGGGAGACATCTACGCGCCGCTGAAGGCCGCCCTCTTCACCAAGAAGAAGTTCGAGCGCAAGGACGCGGTCAGCGCGGTGGTCAAGTCCTACATGGAGCGGATCCCTGAGGATCAGCCGGCGAAGAAGCTCAACGCCAAGAAGATCGTCAGCCGCCTCGAGGAGGAGATCCTGCGCGAGGTGGTGCTCAACGACCGCATCCGCTTCGACAGCCGACGCCTCGACGAGATCCGGCCGATCGAGATCGAGATCGGCGTCCTCCCCCGCACGCACGGCTCGGCGGTGTTCACCCGCGGCGAGACCCAGGCGCTGGCCACGGCGACGCTCGGCACCAGCCGCGACGCCCAGGTGATCGAGGAGTACGAAGGGGAGAGCATCCAGAAGTTCCTACTGCACTACAACTTCCCCCCCTTCTCTGTCGGCGAGGTGAAGTTCCTGCGCAGCCCGGGCCGGCGCGAGATCGGCCACGGCGTGCTGGCGCGCCGGGCGCTCCTCCCCGTGCTGCCGCACGAGGACGAGTTCCCCTACACCCTCCGCGTCGTCTCCGACATCCTGGAGTCGAACGGCTCGTCCTCGATGGCGACGGTCTGCGGCGGCTCGCTCGCCATGTTCGACGCCGGCGTGCCGCTCCTCGCTCCGGTGGCCGGAGTCGCCATGGGCCTGATCAAGGGCGACGACACCTTCGCGGTGCTCACCGACATCGCCGGTCAGGAAGACCACTACGGCGACATGGACTTCAAGGTCGCCGGCACCCGTCAGGGCGTGACGGCGCTCCAGATGGACATGAAGATCACCGGCGTCACCCGCGAGATCATGCGGGTCGCGCTGGAGCAGGCGAAGGCCGGCCGCATGCACATCCTGGGCATCATGGAGGGGGCCATCCCCCAGGCGCGCACCGACATCTCGAAGTTCGCGCCGCGGCTCTACACGCTGCAGATCGCCAAGGAGAAGATCCGCGACGTCATCGGACCCGGTGGCAAGACGATCCGCTCGATCATCGAGGAGACCGGCTGCAACATCGAGATCGAGGACGACGGCCGGGTGATCATCGCCTCGCCCGACGAGCCGGCGGCCCGGCGCGCCATCCAGATGGTGGAGCGCCTGACCCAGGTTCCCGAGATGGGCAAGATCTACAACGGCACGGTGCGCCGCATCGAGGCCTATGGCGCCTTCGTCGAGATCATGCCGGGCACGGACGGGCTCGTGCACATCAGCGAGCTGGCGCCGTACCGCGTCCGCGAGGTCACCGACCTCCTCAAGGAGGGCGACGAGATCGAGGTCAAGGTCGTCAACATCGACGAGCAGGGGAAGATCCGTCTCTCCCGCAAGGCCGTGATCATGGAGTCGCCCGACTACGATCCCTCGCAGTATGAAGGGATGGAGATGGCGATGGCCGGGGGTGGTGGTGGCGAGCGGAGCGAGGGTGACCGTGGCGGCGATCGTGGAGGCCGGGGCGGAGACCGCGGCGGCCGGGGTCCCGGCGGCGGTGGCGGCTTCCGAGGCGGCCGTGGTGGCGGTGGCGATCGAGGCGGCCGGGGTGGAGCTGGCGGCGGTCGCCGCTAGCTCCCTATTCTCCTTCGAGCTCGACGGGGCGGCCTTCACGGCCGCCCTTTTCTTTTTTCCACTCGGATACACTGCGCGGCATGGCAAACACCGTGCGCCGCGACGCCCTCGTCTCCTACCTCGATCAGTTCCTCGATTCCCGCGGACGGGACTACGGCCCGAACGGCCTCCAGGTCGAGGGAAAGGACGAGATCGCGAAAGTCGTCACCGGCGTCTCGGCCTGCCAGGAGCTGTTCGTGCGTGCCCGCGAGGCCGGGGCGGATGCCGTACTGGTCCATCACGGCCTGTTCTGGGAGGGGATGCCGAGGACGCTCACCGGCGTTCAGTTCCGCCGGGTCGCCGAGCTGATCCGTGGGGAGATGAGCCTGCTGGCCTATCACCTGCCGCTGGACCGCCACATGGAGGTGGGGAACAACGCGCTGGCCGGCCGCGAGCTCGGGCTCCGCAGAATCGAGCCCTTTGGTGAGTACGACGGCCTGCCGCTCGGCGTGAAGGGACTCTTTCCCGAGGCGATCTCCGGCACCGAGCTCGTGGAGCGCTGCCGGCAGGTCTACGCGCAGGAGCCGCTCGCTTACCTGGCCGGCCCGGCGAGGATCTCGACGCTGGGGATCATCAGCGGCGGCGGCCAGCGGGAGCTCTATACGGCGATCGAGGAGGGGCTCGACGCGTACGTCACGGGCGAGGTCACGGAGTGGGTGATGAACATGGCGCGGGAGACCGGGATCCACTACCTCGCGTGCGGACACTACGCCACGGAGCGGCTCGGCGTGCGCGCGCTGGGCGAGCACCTCGTGGAGCGTTTCCAGATCGAGGTCGAGTTCATCGACGTGCCGAACCCGGCCTGATCAGCTCGCTTTGGCGAACAGCCGGAAGAAATTCTCGCCGGTCCGGCGGCAGACCTCGTCATAGGGCTCGCCGGTCTCCCGCGCCAGCCGCTCGGCGATCTCGACCACGAAGG
>DATBAW010000095.1:0-4862 GCA_036271335.1 Thermoanaerobaculia bacterium | reverse complement strand
GTCATTGCTTTCGTCTCCTGGTCGGCGGCAAGTTACCCCGCGAAGCATAGCGGAGAGCCGTGCCCGGCACGGCGACTGGACGGCACTTTCCGGGAGCTGATTGCGCAATCGCTTCGTCCTTCTTATAATCGGCCCACTTTTGAGGCTGTTAAGGACCCATCTCCGAGCCGTGCCGGTGCACGAGGTAGGACTGCGTTCCCTCTGGAGGAGGAGTTGAGATGCCGACTGAATACTTCAAGGACAATCCGTGCGGCCAGCAGTGGACGGGGCTCGAGCTCCCCGACATCGTACACATGAGGCTCCAGGGGAAGGTGACGCTCGAGGAGTGCCGGATGCTCAACGAGGCCCATCTCTCGTATGGAAAAGAAGTGCCCTTCTTCTTCTACCTCATCGACCTCACGGAGCTGGACGACCTGCCGCCGGCGGTGCGCAAGGAGGCGTCGGAGACCGTCAAGCTGCTGCCGCTCCGCGGCACCGCGGTCAAGAACGCTCCGCTGAAAGCCAAGGTCCTCGCCCGGCTGCTGCTGACCGCCGCCAACCTCTTCCGCCGGGGCCCCGAGGCCAATCCGCTCACCTTCGTGGACACCGAGGAAGAGGCCCGGGCCTGGTACGACAAGCGCCGCCAGCAGATCGGTGACGCGGCCGCCTGAGCCGCAACGCCTGTAGGGGCGGCCCCGCGGGGATGCCCCTCTTTACTTACGCCCCACTCCTGCCTATCCTGAGAGGGTGAGACGCGCGTTTTCGCCCCCTTACGCCGAGCTGCACGCGGCCTCCGCCTTCTCGTTCCTCGACGGCGCGTCGCTGCCGGAGGACCTGATCGACCGGGCGGCGGCCCTGGAGCTGCCGGCGATGGCGCTGGTGGACGCCAACGGCGTCTATGCCGCGCCGCGCTTCTTCCAGGCGGCGAAACGGGCGGGGATCAAGCCGCTGGTCGGCGCCGAAATGGTGCTGGAGGACGAGCCCAGCCTCTGGCAGACGCGTGGACGCTTCGGTCCTCTCGGGCTGCTGCCCGATCCCAAAGCCTCCACCCACGCGCCTCCCCGCTCGATCGACTCCCAGGCGCGGCTCACCCTCCTCGCCGCCGACCGCACCGGCTACCGCAATCTCTGCAAGCTGTCGACGGCCGCCGCCCGCGGCCGGGTCAAGGGGGAGGCGCGCGTCTCCTGGGAGCTTCTCGCCGAGCACGCGGCGGGGCTCCACTGCCTGACCGGCGGTGAGGAAGGACCGCTCGCCCGCGAGCTGGCGGACGGCGGGATCGATCCCGCCCGGCGGCTGCTGGAGCGCCTCTCCCATCTCTTCAACCGCCGCCTCCACGTCGAGCTCCAGCGCCACCACCTGCGTGAGGAGGAGCACCGCAACCAGGCGCTGGTCGACCTCGCCCGCCAGCTCCGCCTCCCCCTCCTCGCCACCAACGGCGTGCGCTATGCCCGAAGCGAGGACAAACCGCTGCACGACGTACTGACCGCGATCCGCCACCACACCACCCTCGACGCCGCCGGCCGGCTCCTCGCCGCCCATCGCGAGCGCCATCTGAAGAGCGCCGCCGAGATGGCCCATCTCTTCGCCGACCGTCCCGCGGCCCTGGCCGCCGGCGCCGAGCTGGCGGCTAGCCTCGACTTCACCCTCGGCGACCTCGGCTACCGCTTCCCCGAGTATCCGCTGCCGCCCGGCGAAACCCCCTCCTCCTACCTGCGCCATCTGACCTGGAACGCCGCGCGCGGCCGCTTCCGGCCGCTCACCGCCAGGGCCCAGGCGCAGATCCAGAAGGAGCTGGACATGATCGAGAAGCTCGATCTCGCCGGCTACTTCCTGATCGTCTGGGACATCGTCGAGTTCTGCCGCCGCGCGGGGATCCTCGCCCAGGGGCGCGGCTCGGCCGCCAACAGCGCCGTCTGCTACGCGCTGTCGATCACCGCCGTCGATCCGGTGAAGATGGAGCTTCTCTTTGAGCGTTTCCTCTCCGAGGAGCGCGGCGAATGGCCCGACATCGACCTCGACCTCCCCTCCGGCGACCAGCGCGAGCGGGTGATCCAATACGTCTATCAGCGCTACGGGCCGCACGGCGCGGCGATGACGGCGACCGTCATCACCTACCGCGACCGCTCCGCCACCCGCGAGGTCGCCAAGGTTTTCGGCTACAACGAAGGTCAGATCGACAAGCTCGCCGGCGCGCTCGGCAACTGGAGCTACGACGCCTCGCGGGGCGACGACAAGTCGTTCGCCGCCGAGCTCGCCGCCGCCGGCTTCGACCCGGAGGAGAGGCGCCTCCACCTCTTCTCCGATCTCTGGACGCGCATCCACAACCTGCCGCGCCACACCGGCCAGCACACCGGCGGCATGGTGATCGCCGCCGGCCGGCTCGACGAGGTGGTGCCGCTGGAGCCCGCCGCCATGGACGGGCGCGTCGTCATCCAGTGGGACAAGGACGACTGCGCCGACCTCGGGATCATCAAGGTCGATCTCCTCGGGCTCGGCATGCTCGCCGCCCTGGAGGAGATGGTGCCGACGATCCGCACGCGCGAGGGGACCCACATCGATCTCGCCCACCTGCCGCCGGACGACCCCAAGGTCTACCGGATGCTCCAGCGGGCGGACACCGTCGGCGTCTTCCAGGTCGAGAGCCGCGCTCAGATGGCGTCGCTGCCGCGCAACCACCCCGAGAAGTTCTACGACCTGGTGATCCAGGTGGGGATCATCCGCCCCGGGCCGATCCTGGGCAATCTGGCGAACCCCTACTTCGAGCGGCGCAACGGCCGCCAGCCGGTGGTCTACGCCCATCCCAGCCTGGAGCCGATCCTGGCGCGGACCCTCGGCGTGCCGATCTTCCAGGAGCAGCTTCTGCGGGTGGCGATGGTGGCGGCCGGCTTCACCGGCGGCGAGGCCGAGGAGCTGCGGCGGGCGATGGGCTCGAAGCGCTCGGTCGAGCGGATGCAGGCGATCGTCGAGAAGCTCCGCCGGGGGATGGCCGAGCGCGGGATCACCGGCAAGGCCCAGGACGAGATCGTGCAGGGGATCAGCGCCTTCGCCCTCTACGGCTTCCCCGAGTCGCACGCCGCCAGCTTCGCCCTGATCGCCTACGCCAGCGCCTACCTGAAGGCGCACCATCCGACCGCCTTCTTCCTCGGCCTGCTCAACGCCTGGCCGATGGGCTTCTACCATCCGGCTACGCTGGTCAAGGACGCCCAGCGCCACGGCGTCGAGGTGCGGCCGGTGGACGTCCAGACCTCGGGCGTCCTCTGCCGCTGGGAGGAGCGCGAGCTGCGGGACGGCGCGCGCGATCCGCGCACCGGCGCGGCACCGCCGGCCGGCGCCATCCGCCTCGGTTTCCGCTTCCTGCGTGGCCTGCGCGGCCGCGGCGCGCGATCGATCGAGACCGAGCAGGCGAAGGGTCCGTTCGCCGACGCCGGCGACCTGGTGCGGCGCTGCGAGCTCCACGATCACGAGTTGCAGAAGCTGGCCGCGGCGGGAGCGCTCGCCACGCTCGGGCTCACCCGCCGCGCCGCGCTCTGGCAGGTGGCGCGCCTGGCGAAGCCCGCCGGCCCTCTGCTCGATCCGCTCCCCGATCCCGAGCCCTCGCCGCTCCCCGAGATGACGCCGGCCGAGGAGACCAAGGCCGATTACGGGAACGTCCAGCTCACCCTCGGCCCTCATCCGCTCGCCTACCTGCGCGAGCAGCTCATGAAGAAAGGGATCACCACCGCCACCGGTCTCGGCGCGCTGCCGAACGGCGCCCGCGTCCGCACGGCCGGCTCGGTGATCGTCCGCCAGCGTCCCGGCACCGCCAAAGGCCTGCTCTTCCTCACCCTGGAGGACGAGACCGGCATGTCACAGGCCGTGGTGCCGCCCGACCTCCTCCAGCAGCACCGCAAGCTGATCGTGGGCTCCCCCGGCCTGGTCGTCGAAGGGGTGCTGCAAAAGCGCGACGGGACGATCTCGGTGAAGGGGGAGAAGTTCTGGTCGCTCAAGGAGTTGGTGGCGGTGCCCAGCCACGATTTCCGGTAGAAACTCTCCGCATACACCTGGGGCCAAGCCATTTTCTCCGAGGTCCATGCCGCATGTTTCGGAGAATGCGGAGTCCTTACCTCCCTGGATGCCGCATAGGATCCGGTAGGAATGAGCCCGACCCAGAACTGGACTACCTACGTCAGGGTCCAGACGGCTCAGACCTTGGGGGCATCTCTCGAAGCGCAGCCTTTGCGGCACAAGCCGTGGTCGGAGCCCTCTGAGGCTGGGTTGTTGCGGCATCGTCCGTGGCTCGGAAATGGTTCTCCGGTCAACTTGCGGCTATCTTACCCACCTCCATGAGCGAAGCCACGACCCTGCCACCCACCTCGATCCAAGCCATCGCCGAGCGTCTGCGCGACGCCAACCACGCCTTCGCCCGCCGCTATCCTGGCGAGCCGGGCGAGCGGCAGCCTGTCCACGTGGTCTATGGCGGCGCCCATCTGTTCAGACGCGACTCCGCGGCCCGGTTGGGCGGATATGCCCTGCGCGCGCTGGAGGAGCACGCGCCCGATCCCGCCGCGTTCGTCCGCATCTTCGAGATGTCCGAGGACCTCGCGGCGATCGTCCACCCGCGCGTCGTCGAGAAGCTCCGCCGCGAACCGGTCGAGGATTACCGGATCGACTTCGAGGACGGCTATGGGCTCCGTTCCGATGCGGAGGAGGACGGCCACGCTGTCACCACCGCCCGCGAGATGGCCGCCGGGCTCGCCGCGGGATCGCTTCCCCCCTTCTGCGGTCTGCGCATCAAGGCGCTCACGGAGGAGACGCGCGACCGCGCCATCCGCACCCTCGATCGATTCCTGACGGCGCTCGGTCCGCTTCCCCCCGGGTTCGCCATCACGCTCCCCAAGGTGACG
>DATBAW010000094.1:0-3826 GCA_036271335.1 Thermoanaerobaculia bacterium | reverse complement strand
GGGTTCATGCTCCTGGCCGAGTCGCGAGGGCCGGCCGAGTCGCGGTGGGCGCGGCTGCTGATCGTGGTGGCGCTGCCGCTCGCGTTTCTCTGCAAGGGGATCGTGGCGGTCGGCCTGGGCGCGGGGCCGCCGGTGATCTATCTGCTGGCGACCCGGCGGAGCAAGGCCATCCGCGAGCTGCTTCTGCTGGCGGCGATCGGGTTGCCCGTCTTCGCTCTGCTGGTGGTGCCCTGGGCGATGGCGCTCCAGCGCGCGGCGGGGTGGAGCGGTCTCCAGGAGTGCCTGGTCAACAACACCGTCGGGCGGTTCGTCCATACGGATGCCAGCGCGCGCTACGGGCACACGCAGCCGGTCTGGTTCTATCTGGCAATCGCGATTCCCTGGCTCCTCCCCTGGACCCTCGCTCTGCCGGCGATGGCGCGCTCCGCCGCCTTCCGCCGTGAGACGCCGGGGAGCGACGGCCGCCGCCTGCTCCTGTTCACCGCGGCGCTGGGCCTGCTGATGCTCTCGGTGCCGGGGAGCAAGCGGGAGGTCTACCTGCTGCCGCTGCTGCCGGCGTTCGCGCTCGGCGTCGCCGGCTGGCTCGATGGAGTGGGGGAGCCGGGTGCGGTCGAGGCTCGCGATCGCCGGGCGCTCCTGGCTCTTGGCGGCTTCGCGGCGTTCCTCGTGCTCCTCCTGGGCGTCGGCACGGCGTGGCTGGCCTGGGCGCCGCACGTCCCCGCAGCCGCGGCGCCGGTGCGAAACGCGGTTTCCCCGGCCTTCCTCGGCGGCTTCGCGGCCTTCGCTCTGACCCTTGGAATCGGGATCGTCGTCGGCCTGGCGCGCCGTTGGCGGACGGCACCCTCGGTGGTCTGGGTGCTCGCCATCTGGCTCGTCGTCACCCTCGGCCTGGGGACGGGAGCCGAGGCGCTCTTCGATCCGATCAAGCGGCCGGACGAGCTGATGATGGCGATTGCCGCGCGCTTCCCCGGCCGGGAGCCGGTGCCTGCTTACCTGCCGCCGGTGGTCTCCAACGAGGCGATCTTCGGGATCATCGGGTTCAAGCTGGGAAGGCTGACGCATCCGCTGTCGACGCCGGAGGAGGTCCGAGCCTGGCTGGCGGCGCATCCCGGCGCGCCGATTCTGGTCCGGATGGAGCAGCTCAAGCGTCTACCGCCCGAGCTGCGGCAGCGGCTGGCATTCGTCTATGACGAGACGGGGAGGAAGTCGGCGCCGTTCGGGATCGCGGTGGAGGCCGCAAGCGCCGATCGTCGGGCCGACTGATATGCCTGGACCCCCGGTTCCCGATCTGTCGAATTCGCCGGCGGCGATCCTCGACGCCTGGACGGCTCTCGAGGTCCTTTCGCCTCAGACCTTCCGGCGGCCCGAAGACCTGGCGGGCGGAGATCGCCGCGCGGTCGCCGCTCTGGATGCGGAGAAGCTCCCCTGGGCAGGGATGGGAGAGAAGAGTCGTCCGAACACGCGGCTGTTCTATCAGGTGGTCTTGGGGACGGTGGATTTCGGCGCCGCCGTCGAGCAGCTCCTGTCCCTCTACACCGACTTGCGGGTCGAGCGTCCGGCGGCGAGAGGTGAGGCCATCCTGGCCGCGGTGACCCTCGATCGGGAGGGGCGGCTGGTGGAATCGCCCGCCGCGGCGCTCTCCAGCTTCGCCTGGGGTTTTCCGCGTGCGCTGTCCGGCGACTTGACGTCCCTGGCTGCCTGGAGAGACCAGGAGAGGGAGATCACCGAGGCGCTGGACGAGATGCTCCGCGATTCCGGAGAGGCCGAGGAGGGCGAGCCCATCCTGGACCGGGAGTCGATCCCGCGGGCCTACGAATGGCTTCTGTCGCGCCTCGGTCTGCCGCGGGAGCTCACGGCGCCGCCCCGTTTCGCCCTTCGCGTCTACATGCCCTTCAAGGGCTCTGGCTCCCCCGATCCGCTGCTCCTCAACAGCTTTTTTCTCGGCGATCTGAGCACCGCCAAGGCCATGGCCTCGGAGGGAAGGGCCACGGCCAATCTGCGGCTCTACCTCGGAGAGCGGACACCACCGGGCACGAGAGACCTTCTCCAGGATCGTGAGTCCCTGGGTGCTGCGGTGGCTCCGCGCCTCATCCCGCCAGCCCGCTGGCCGGGGCGAGGAAGGCATCCGCTGGTCCTCCTGCAACAGGCGGCCGTCAATCTGGCGGTCCAGGAGCTGAGGGCGGAAGGAATGCTCGGGATCAACGGCCCTCCGGGGACCGGCAAGACCACGTTGCTGCGCGACCTGGTCGCCGCCGTCGTCACCGAGCGCGCGGAGGCCCTCGCCGCGTTCGACAACCCCGCCAAGGCGTTTCTCCACTCGGGGGAGAAGCTCAACCTGGGGCAGGCCTGGCTGCACCTCTACCGGCTCGATCCCCGCATCAGAGGGTTCGAAATGATCGTGGCCTCGTCGAACAACAAGGCGGTCGAAAACGTGAGCGTGGAGTTGCCGGCGCTGCAGGCGATCGCGGAGGACGCCGCGGGCCTGCGGTATTTCAAGACGCTTTCGGACGCGCTCTTCGAGCGCGAGACGTGGGGGCTCTGCGCCGCGGTCCTGGGCAATGCCGCCAACCGCGGCAAATTCAAACAGACGTTCTGGTGGGACAAGGACGTCGGCCTTTCGACCTATCTCGCCGAGGCTGCCGGCACACCGCAGGTTTTCGAGGAGATCGATCCCGCGACACAGGTCCGGACCCCCCGGCCGCCAAGGATCATCACCGAGGAAAATCCCCCGAGGGATGAGACGGAGGCTTTGCGCCGTTGGGCCCAGGCCCGAGCCGCGTTCCTGGGCGCCCTCGCGAAGAGCCGCGCCATGCTGTCGACGGTGGAACGGATCCGTGATCTTTCCGCGGCCCTGCCACGCCTCGCCCGGGAAGAAGCCGAGGCGCGAGTCGCCGCTACGCTCGCTGCCGAGGCCGCCGCCCTTTGCCGGAAGGCCCAGGAGCAGGACCGATCCTCGCTCACCGAGGCGCAAGCCGTCGGGAGTGGGGCCGAGGCTGAATTGGCGGAGTGCGACCTTCGCCGGCCCGGTCTGTTCGCCCGGCTCCTGCGGACCCGGAGCGCCCGCGCGTGGCAGTCGGCGAGGGCTCCGTTCGCGAGAGCTCATGAGCAGGCGCGATCGGCGGTGGCAGAGGCCGAGCAGCAGCTCGCCCGGACGGAGAGGGCCGATCAGGAAGCTGCCGCCCGCGCTCTGGCTACGGAAAGCCTCCGGGCCGCCGCATCGGATCGCCACCGCGAGGCTCGCCGCGAGGTGGAGGTCTGGCGCGGGAGACTCGGTGAGAGCTTCCTCGACGAGTCTTTCTGGGAAAGAGAGCACGCGGACCGGCAGAAGACCGCCCCCTGGCTGGACGCCGAGCAGCAGCGGCTCCGAGACGAGGTCTTCGTCGCCGCCATGGCCCTGCACCGCGCCTTTATCGATGCCGCCGCGAAGCCCCTTCGCCACAATCTGGGAGTCCTGATGAGCCTCTTCGGGGGCCGTGCCCTGCCGACCGCGGAGAAGAAGGCGCTGATTCCAGATCTGTGGTCTTCCCTCTTCCTTGCCGTTCCCCTGATCTCGACGACCTTCGCCTCCATGGAGCGGATGTTCCGCGATCTGCCGCCGGAGAGCCTGGGGTGGCTGTTCGTGGATGAGGCCGGGCAGGCCTCGCCGCAGGCGGCGGTCGGCGCCCTCTTCCGGACGCGCCGGGCGGTCGTCGTCGGGGATCCGGTGCAGATCGAGCCGGTGGTGACGCTGCCCGATCGCTTGACCCACGCGGTCTGCCGCCACTTCGGGATCGATCCGGATCGTTTCAACGCTCCGGACGCTTCGGTCCAATCGCTGGCGGACGCC
>DATBAW010000093.1:0-17503 GCA_036271335.1 Thermoanaerobaculia bacterium | reverse complement strand
CGAGCGGCAGCACCCAGGGCTCGCGGCCGGTCACGCCGTCGTCCGCGCTGAAGAAGAGGCGGTCGCCGATCGCGGCCAACTCGCCGGGAGCGGATGAGGGCGGGCCCGCCGCGATGTCGCTGAGCCGGCGGGTGCCGGCCGCCGTGCCGTCGCTCGTCCAAAGCTCGATCCCATGCTCGCCGTCGTCCGCCGCGAAGAAGAGACGACCGCCGGCCGAGGTCAGCCCCGAGATCCGCGCCGACGCCGGCCCCGGATCGATCTCTCTCACCAGCACGGTCCCCGCGGAGGTGCCGTCCGTCCGCCAGAGCTCGCCGCCGTGCTCGAGGTCGAACGCCACGAAGAAGAGCGATCCGCCCATCTCGGTAAATTCGGGCCGGGGAAAATAGGGGAACGGGGTCTCGAAGGTGGGGTCCAGGTCGAAGGACCGGACCGGAACGGTGGCCGCCTCCGTCCCATCCGTCCGGAAGAGCGTCGGCGTCCCGGTCGTATCGTTGTTGTCTTTGTATCGGAGGCCCATGAAGTAGAGCCGGCCGCCGAACGGTGCCACCTCGAGCGCCTCCTGGGTCTCGCCCGCCAGATTGGTGAGCGCCGCCCGGGTCCCGTCCACGGTGCCGTCGGTCTTCCAGAGAGCGTCTCCATCGGCGATGAAGAGCTGGCCGCCGAAATCGAGGAAGCGAGCCGTCTCGCCTCCGGTGCTGAACAGCCCAACCGTGCCCGCCGCCGTGCCGTCCGAGCGGAACAGGGACAGGTTGCCGGTCGTCGGATCCTCGCCGTCGAAGTAGAGCGCGTCCTCGAACGTCGCGAGGCCGAACACGTTGATGGCGGCGACATCGAAGAGGGGCGCCGTGCCCGCCGGGGTGCCGTCGCTGGCCCAGAGCGTCGAGGGGCGGTTGTTGTCATTGTCGTTGGCGACGAACACCACCTTCCCGCGGAAGACGGTGAGCGAGGAAACGTACCTGTCCGGCCCGACCTGGGAGACCTGCCAGGTCCCCTCCGGCGTGCCGTCGGTCCGCCAGAGCTCGCTCCAGTAATCTCCGGGCCGGAACGCCGCGAAATAGGCGACGCCGTCGACCACCTCGAAGGTTTGCCGGGGGTCCCCGCTACAGAAGCCCTGGCTGTCCGTCAGCCGGACCGTGGTCTCCGGCGTCCCGCGGGTCTTGTAGATCCCTCCGAACGAGGGGGAGCAGGCGGAGAAGAGAACGTCGTCCCCCAGCGCCGTGAAGGCGTGAGGGGTCGACGACAGGCCGTCGGTCAGGTCGAGATCCAGCACCCGCTCGCTCTCGTCCCCGTCTCCGGGGAGGCTCTTGAGCAGGGGGATGAACGTCCCCGGGGGCGCGCTCTCGTCGAAGCTCGCGAACACCAGGCCGGTACCCGCGGCGCCGACCAGCAGACCGTCGTCGGTGACCTGGACCCCGTTGCCCACCTTGCGGGTGCCGGCGACGGTGCCGTCCGAGCTCCAGAGATCCTGCGCCGCCTCGAACAGCATCCGGCCGTGAATCGCCTGACCGAAGAAGGGATTGGAGCCGCAGGATCCGTCCCGGCAGACCTGCAGGAGCCGCCGCGTGCCCTCCGGCGTGCCGTCCGTCACCCAGGGCTCGATGTCGTTGCCGAGGATCCCGGGGAGGATCCCGGAGAAGAAGGCCAGCCCGCCGAGCTTCGCCGGGGTGAAGGCCGGCGCTTCGCTGTAGGGAAGCGGGCAGCCTCCCGCGCAGCCGGTGAGCGGATGGGTCGAGGCGCGGGAGCCGCCGCTGGTCCAGAACCGGCCGTCGGAGCCGACGAACAGCAGGCGATCCGGCAGGACGGTGGCGCCGAACAGCGGCTGTTGCGAGGGTGGGACGGAGGTCAGCCGCCGGGTGCCGCCGGCCGTGCCGTCGGTCTGGTAGAGCTGTCGCCCCAGGGCCGGGTCGATCCCCTCGAAGAATTCGGACGCTCCCAGCGCCCCGAGAAGCTGTGCCGCCGCCGGCCCCCGGCCGCCCGGACGGCTGAACGGCGCCACCGGCCGGGTCCCCTCCGGCGAGCCGTCGCTCGTCCACAGGACGTTCTGCGGACCCAGGATGAAGAACAGGCGCGAGCCCGCCGCCTGGAAATCCTGGATCGTCGAATAGGGAGGGAGGCGGGCCACCCGCCGGGTCCCCTGCCGCGTCAGGTCGGTCTGCCAGAGGCCGGGGCCGTCGGGAGCGGTGGCGAAGAAGTAGAGGCGGTCGCCGACGGACAGGAAATGGCCCGGCTCGCTGCTGTAGACGCCCGGAGTGATGTCGCGCAGCCTCCGGGTCCCGGCGACGGTGCCGTCGCTGGTCCAGGGCTCGCAGCCGGTCGCCGTCGTGCAGCCGTCGAAGACGAAGGTGCCCTGGTGAAACACCGAGCCTCCCGGAGACGCGAGCCGCGCCAGCGCGAAGGTCCCGGCGGCGGTGCCGTCGGTGCGCCACAGGGTTGTCGGGGAGACGCCCTGGTCGAAGGGCGACACGAAGAAGAAGACGATCCGGCCGTTGCCGCCCGCCAGGACCGTATGGAGACCGTAGAAGGTCTGCAACCGCTCGGTGCCGCCGTCGGTGCCGTCCGTCGCCCAGAGCTCGCTTCCGTCCTCGGCATCCGTGGTGCGCCCCAGGAGGAACACCGCGCGCGAACCGGCCGGGGTGAAGACGCCGAGCGAGGAGACGTTCGTCGGGTCGACCGACCCCGGATCGATGTCCTTCACCAGCGTCGGCTGCGCCGCGCCGGGCAGGGCCCAGCCGCAGAGCAGCAGGGACACGACGGCCACACACTCTCGAATCATCAGATCCCTCCCAGGACGGCGAACCTCTATCGTAAGCGTTCCGTCTCTATGGGGGGATGCGCGTTCGGTGCGGGAGGATGGTCAAGGGCCGGCGAACGAGGAAAGAAGGCCGGCGGACTCCGAAAAAAGGCCGGCGAATGTCTCGCCGGGCCCGGCGGAGAGCTCGCCGGGAGTAAGAGTCGACCCGCCGGCTCCGGTGAGAGGCTCGCCGGCCTTTTTTCGGAGCTCGCCGGGGCCGGCGAAGAGCTTGCCGGGGGTTAAAGTTGATCCGCCGGCTCCGGCGAAGGCTCCGCCGGGCATTTTTTCTCGTCCGCCGGCGCCGGCGAGGCGCTCGCCGGGATTCAAAGTGGACCCGCCGGTGCCGGCGAGCCATCCGCCGGCTCCGGCGAGAGGCTTGCCGGCCTTTTCAGGCCGGAATCAGACCGCTTTCCAGAGCCGCCACGGCTGCCGCGGCATCCACGTCGGCGCCGGACTCCTGGAGCGCGCCGGCGATGGCCTCCACGGTGCGGCGGAGGGAGTCCGGCCGGGTCACGGTGTAGCCCATGTGGCCGACGCGGAAGGAATTCGCCTTCACCGCCGGGTGGAGACCGCCGGCGACGAGGACCCCGCGGGCGGTGATGCGCGGCAGCAGGGACGCATCGATGCCGGCGGGGAAGAAGAGGGCGCTCAGGGTATTCGCCGTGACCGCCGGGCCGGCGACGGAGCGCAGGCCGAGCACCTGCCAAGCGGCGCGCAGGGCGGCGGCGGCGCGGGCGTGGGCGTCGACGCGGGCGCCGACTCCCATCTCCACGATCTCGCCGAGGCCGGTCGCCAGCGCCATCACCAGCGTGGTGGCCGGGGTGGCGAAGTAGCTCGGCTTGCGCTCCTCGTAGGCGCGGTGGATGGGAATCCACGAGGCCCAGTCGAGGAAGAGCGGCGGCGGGGGAGCCTTGCGGGCGGCGCGGGCGGCCAGGACGCGCTCGCCCGCCACCATCAGCGCCAGTCCGGGCGGCAGGCCGATCGCCTTCTGGGAGGCGGTGAAGTAGAGGTCGGCCCCCCAGGCCGCCATCTCGAAGCGCTCGGCGGCGGTGGCGCAGACGCCGTCGAAGACCGCGAGCGCGCCGGCCTCGCGGGCCAGCCGGCAGATCGGCTCGGGGTCGACCCGCACGCCGGTCGAGGTGTCCACGTGGGTGGCGAAGAGGGCCTTGAACGGGCCGCCCCGCTCCAGGGCCTCCCGGATCGCCTCGGCAGCCGGCGCCTCGCCGACCGGCGCCGTCACCTCGGTCACCTCGGCGCCGTAGCGCCGGAGGATCTCGGTCATCCGTTCCGAGAAATAGCCGGTGACCCCCACCAGTGCCCGGTCACCCGGCTCGATCAGGTTGGCCGCCGCGACCTCCATGGCCAGCGTGCCGCTGCCGGCGAGGATGAACGGCTGGCTCGCCGCCTCCGCGCGCCAGACCTCCCGCATCCGCTCGATCGACTGCCCGAACGCCTCGATCAGGCGGGGCGCGGTGTGGCTGGGAGGAGGCACGGACGCCGCGGCGAGCACGGCCGGCGAGAGCTCCACCGGGCCGGGGATCATGAGCAGGGGGTGGGAGGTGGCCATGGGGCTATCGTAGCAGGCGGGCGCGATACAGATCTCTGGACCGGGCTGGGACGGCGCAGATCACCCCATCGGGCACGGTCACCCCTACTCCGCCCGCAGAGCCTCCACCGGATCGACGTGCGTCGCCCATTGCGCCGGGAGATAGGTCGAGAGGAGCGCCGCCAGCCCGAGCAGGAGGGCGACGCCGAGGAAGGTGGCGGGATCGGCGACGTCGATCTCGAAGAGCAGGCTCGCCAACAGGCGCGAGAGGGCGAAGGCGGCGGCGATCCCGACGGTCATGCCGAGGACGACGGGCGTCATCCCCTCCCGCATCACCAGCGACCGCACGGTGCCGCGGTCGGCGCCGAGCGCCATCCGGATGCCGACCTCCCGGTAGCGGCGGCGGGCGGCGTAGGAGACCACGCCAAAGATCCCCACGCCGGCCAGCGCCAGGGCCACCGCCGCGAAGCCGCCGAGGAGACGGGCGCGGAAGCGGCCTTGAGCGAGGTCCGCCGCCAGCAGACCGTCCATCGAGCCGCCGTCCACCGGCAGCCCGGGATCGAGCGCGTGCGCTGCCTCCCGCAGCGCCTTCTCCACCTGCCCGGGAGCCTCGTCGCTCTTCACCGCCAGCGACATCTGGTCGGAGCGCAGGGGGCGCTGGACCAGAGGGAAATAGATCTCGGGGACGGGCGGGAGCGCCAGCCCCCGGTGATGAACGTCGCCGACGACGCCCACGATCGTGGCCCGGGCCTCGACGCCGTCCATGCCGGGGATGCGCACCCGCCGGCCCAACGCCTTCCCGGGACCGCCGAGATCCCGCGCCAGCGTCGCGTTCACGACCGCCACCTGCGGAGCGTCCGCGCGGTCGGCGGCGGCGAGGGCGCGGCCGCGCAGCACGGGGATGCCCAGGGTGGCGAAATAGTCGCCGCCGATCAGCCGGTAGTGCGCCGTGCGCGTCTGGCCCGACGGCTCGCCGGCCACGTCCTCCAGCTCCAGCGTGCCGTCCGAGCTGCTCCCGGAGAGGGGCGGATCGTTGATCAGGGCGGCTTGGCGCACCGCGGGCAGAGCGGCCGCACGGTCGAGGAGGGAAGAGAAGAAGCGGGACCGCCACTGGGGATCGTCGTATTTCGATCCCGCCAGGCCGCCCATGGCAAAGTTGAGGAGGGTGACGTGGTGGGGCTGGAAGCCGGGTTCGACCTCCTGCAGCCGCCAGACGCTCCGCAGCAAGAGGCCGGCGCCGACCAGGAGCACGAAGGCGATGGCCACCTCGGCTCCGATCAGGACGCGCATGCCGCGCCGCCCCTCGGCCACTCCACGCCCTCCCACCGCGAGGGCGGTGCGCAGGTCCTGGCGCGACGCCCGCAGGGCCGGTGCCAGACCACAGAGGAGGCCCACCGCGAGCGCCACCAGGAAGGTGAACAGCAGGACCCAGCCGTCGAGCCGGAAGCTCGCCGGGTCGAGCACCTGAGCGGGAGCGAGCCCGGCCAGGAAGCGGCTGGCGAGGGCGGCGAGGCCGAGCCCCAGCCCGCCTCCGGCCAGGGAGAGGACGAGGCTTTCCAGCACGAACGGACGCACCAGAGCGCGCCGGCCGGCGCCCAGCGCCAGCCGCACCGTGGTCTCCCCCCGTCGCGCCAGCGAGCGGGCGAGCAGCAGGTTGGCCACGTTGGCGCAGGCGATCAGCAGGACGAAGGAGACGGCTCCCAGCAGCAGCAGGAGCACCGGACCGGTGGCGCCGAGGAGGTCGCGCCGCAGCGGCACGACGGCGACGCCGTAAGCGGTCTCGTCCTGCGGGTAGTCGCGGGCCAGCGAGGCCGCCACGGTGTCCATGTCCGCCTGCGCCCGCGCCATCGAAACGTCCGGACGGAGGCGGCCGATCACGCTGTAGTTGTGGGCGGACCGCGCCGTGCCGTCCTCGGTGGGGAGGGGGAACCAGATCTCGGACCGCTCGGGGAAGTCGAAGCCGGCGGGCATGACGCCGATCACGGGATCGTCGAGCCCCTCGATGCGCAGCCGGTGCCCCTCCAGCCTGGGGGCGCCGCCGAACGCCTGGCGCCAGAGGCGATCGCTGACGATCACCGCCGGCGGCCCCTTCGGGAGCATCTCCGCGTCGCTGAACGTGCGGCCGATCCGGGGCTGGACGCCGAGAGCGTTGAAGAAGTCCTGGGCGACGTTCCCCGCCGTGACCCGCCGCGGCTCCCCGCCCGTCGAGACGTTGACCGGCCCCGCATAGAACGCCGCCAGATGGGCGAAGGCGTGGTTCCGCTTCCCCCAGTCGACGGCGTCGAGCATGGAGACCGAGATGTGGCGGCGGGTCTCCCGGGTCTGCCAAGCCATCGCGAGCCGGTCAGACTCAGGGTAGGGGAGCGGATGGAGGAACGCGGCGTCGACCGCCGTGAACATCGTGGCCGTGCCGCCAATCCCTAGCGCCAGGGTCAGCACGGCGGCGGTGGCGAAGCCGGGAGCGCGAAGGAGGCCGCGGATGGCGAGGGCGAGGTCGCGGCGGAGAGCGTCGATCACAAAAGGTCCTCCTGGCTTGGGACCCCAGGGCCCAGCCTCGGACGTCATTACGGACGGCAGGCGGGAATGTTACAACCGGGCCCTTTGAGCTATACATGTCCGATGGCCGGCTCCGATCTCCCCAAACCCCGCCTCGGCATCTCCGCCTGCCTGCTCGGCCAGGAGGTGCGCTTCAACGGCGGCCACAAGCGGGACGACTTCCTCATCGACACCTTCGGCCGCTACGTCGAGTGGGTGGCGGTCTGCCCCGAGGTGGAGCTGGGGATGGGCACCCCCCGGCCGCCGATCCGGCTGGAGCGCCGGGGTGGGGACGTTCATCTCGTCACGCTCGGCACGGGCGAGGATTCCACCGCGGCGATGCGGGCCTGGTCCCGCCGCCGGGCCGAGGAGCTGGCCGGATTGGATCTCGACGGCTACGTGCTCAAGAAGGACTCGCCGAGCTGCGGCCTGGAGCGGGTCAAGGTCTATCCCGCCGCGGGGCCGCCGTCGAAAGATGGCCGCGGCCTCTTCGCCGAGGCCTTGATCGCGCGCCTGCCGCACCTCCCGGTCGAAGAGGAGGGACGGCTGAACGATCCGCTGCTGCGCGAGAATTTCATCGCCCGGGTCTTCGTCCACCAGCGCTGGCGCGAGGCCGAGCGGGAGGGGTGGACGCGCGCCGCTCTGATGCGCTTCCACGAGCGCCACAAGTTCCTGCTCCTGGCGCGCAACCAGGCCGGCATGCGCCGTTTGGGGCGTCTGCTGGGAGACTCCGGGAAGGATTCGCCGGCCGGCGATCTCGCCGCCGGCTATCGGGAGGGCCTGACGGAGGTCTTCCGCCGTCCCGCCAGCCGGCGGGGGCACACCAACGTGCTACACCACCTGGCCGGCTTCGTCTCGGACGCCCTCGACGCCGCGGACCGCGCCGAGCTGGCGGAGACGATCGAGCGGTACCGCCTCGGGCTGGTCCCGCTGATCGTCCCCCTGACCCTGATCCGGCACCACGTCCGCAAGCAGGAGGTCGGCTATCTCCAGGGGCAGGTCTATCTGGAGCCGCACCCCTGCGAGCTGATGCTGCTGAATCACGTGTAGCTAGACCGGGATCGTCAGTTTCCCTTGGCGCCGCCCTTCTGCTGCTCCTGCAAGCGCTTCTGGACCCTCTGGGCGATCTGCATCCCCCACTGCTGCCCCGCCTGCATCGACTCCTGGGTGATCTGCGGCAGGACGGCGGACATCTTGCGACCCAGTGGGCTCTGGTAGAAGGCGATCAGGCCTCTGACGTCGTCGTGGGTGAGGTGCTTGTCGTAGATCGGGATGATCAGCTGGATCATGGCCTCCGGATTGAATTCCTTCTGCACGTCGTCCCAGAACTTCTGAGGCACCTGGGGATTGCTCTGCTTGAACATCGGGATCATCTGGGCGGCGATCTGCTGTCCGATCGCGGCCGCTCCCGTCAGGTCCAGCAGCTTGCGGATGTCCTGCTTCTTGGCCGCGGCCTCGCCCGCCGGGGCCTGCGCCATCACCGGCCCCGCGCAGAGAAGCGCCAGGGCGAGCACCGCAAAAAACGATCTCTTCATAATTTTCCTTTCGATTGTCAGTAGGCGAGAGAGGGTCGGGAGGAACCTCTCAATGGCGAAATTTTCCCTGCCTATGCGACAGAAAGCAGAGAGAAGCGGTCAACCTTGGCTAGCTCGCTGTCGAACGTGACCGTATCGTATCGCTGCACCCAGCTCTCTGGTGCTCGGCACCAATCAGGAAATCCGAGAAATCTGCTCGGCCCTGTAGGTACTCAGCGATGGCCTGCTGGATCAGTTCTCGATCTTGAATCTCGAACAGGCGGGTCTCCAAAACCGTGGTGAGCGCCTCCGCGATGGCGGCACGTCGGAACTGGTAAGGTCGACTGCGCAGAGTCCAGGCCAAGCTCACAAACGACGATCGTGCTGACGAAGAATCGCTCGTCCCTGGTTTCAGCGTCCTCGAGGAGCGAGAGGACGGCTGACGCTTGGTCGGGGTTGTCTTGGGTGATGAGCCGCACAAGGACATTCGTATCCAAGCCTCTCACTCGCCTCTCCGGATACGCTCATTGTCCTCAGCGATGAAGTCAGCCATGTTCTCCGTCATCTCTTCGACGCCGGGCGCGCGGAGGCCCGGTCGGTTGAGCAGACCGAAGAGCCTGCGAACAGAGCCAATGGGCGCACCCTCTGGGCTCGCAAATCGGATGTCTTTGCCCTGCCTTCCCGTACGGCTGTGATCGTAGATACTCATGGCTGACGTCCTCGTTTTGGATGAATCCACCTTGCCACAACCCCGATTTCACCGCAAGCACTACTTCCCCGCCAGCTCCTTGAGCGTCGCGACCGCATGCTCCAGCTCCTCCTCCGTATTGAAGAAGTGGGGAGACATCCGGATGCCCGCGTTCGGCCGGAAGTCGCACAGGATCTCGCGGTCGATCAGCTCGTGGCAGAGGCGGTCGGCGTCGGGGTGGAAGATGCTGACCGTGCCCCCCCGGTGCTTGCGGTCCTTGGGCGTGCGCAGCTCGAAGCCGGCTTCCTCGGCCAGCGCGATCAGGTGGTCGGTGAGGGCCAGCGAGCGCTCGCGGATTTTCTTCGAGCCGACCCCCGCCACGATCCGGTATCCGGGGCGGCAGGAGTAGAGGGCGGGGATGTTCGGAGTGCCGGTGAGGAAGCGCCAGGCCGGCTGGTCGCGGTAATGGATCGGGCCGGGACGAAAGGCGAAGGGCTCCTCGTCCGCCTGCCAGCCGGTGAGGGCCGGCTTCAGCGTGCGGGCGAAATCGGGCTCCACCCAGAGGTAGCCGGCGCCCGGTCCGCCGCAGAGCCACTTCACCGAGCCGCCCATGGCGGCATGCACTCCCCAGGCCTCCAGCTCCAGCGGCACCGCGCCGGTCGACTGGTAGACGTCGAGCAGCAGCACCGCTCCGACCTCGCGGCAGCGGCGGGCAATCGCCTCGGCGTCCTGCACGAAGGCGCTGCGGAAGAGGGTGTGGGAGATCGGCACCAGACGGGTGCGCTCGTCGATCGCCGCCAGCAGCCGCTCGGTCGGGACCCCGATGCCGTCGTCCGAGGGGACGGTGACGATCTCGGCCCCTTTCCGGCGCTCGCCGTCGAGGATGTACATGACGTTGGGGAAGTTGAGGCCGGTGTAGACGATCCTGTTCCGGTCCGCCGGGTAGTCGATGCAGGAGAGGAAGATGGCGGCGGCCACGGAGACGTTCTGGTGCATCGAGACGGCGCCGGGACGGACGCCGAGGAGGGGAGCGAGGAGGTCGCCGGTCTCGGCGGCCATCTCCCACCACCCCTCGCCCCAGGCGCGCACGCCCCGCTGGCCCCAGGCCTTGGCGAACGCCGCCATCTCGTCCTCGACGGCGCGCGGCATCGCGCCGAGGGAGTTGTTGATCAGGTAGGTCGTGTGCTCCAGGATCGGGAACTCGGAGCGCAGCGACAGCAGGTCAGCGTGCGGGGCCGCCATGGCTCAGCGCCCCGTCCAGTTGGCCGGCCGCTTCTCCAGGAACGCCTTCACCCCCTCCTCCTTGTCGGCGGAGGAGAAGCAGAGGCAGAAGAGGTCGCGCTCGTAGGTGATGCCGTCGTCGATCGGCAGCCGCTCGCTGGCCCGCAGGGCCTCCTTGGCGACCTTGACCGTGAGCGGGCTGCGGGAGGCGATCTTGTTGGCCAGCTCCAGGGTCTTCGCGCGCAACTCCTCGGCCGGCACGACCATCTCGACGAGGCCGATGTCCTTGGCTTCGGCGGCGCCGATCATGTCGCCCGTGAGGATCAGGCGCATGGCATTGCCCACGCCCACCAGGCGCGGCAGGCGCTGGGTGCCGCCGCCGCCCGGGATCAGCCCGAGGTTGATCTCCGGCTGGCCGAACCGCGCCTTGTCGGAGGCGACGCGGATGTCGCACGACATCGCCAGCTCGCAGCCGCCGCCCAGGCAGAAGCCGTTGATCATGGCGATGACCGGCTTGGGAAAGCTCGCCATGACGTCGAAGATGCGGGGGCTGCGCATGGCGTGGCGCTGATCGAAGGGGGTGCGGCCGGCGAACTCGCCGATGTCCGCGCCGGCGATGAACGACTTCTCGCCGGCGCCGGTGATGACGACGACGCCGACCGTATCGTCGGTCTGGATCTGGCCGAGGAGCTCCAGCATGTCGACGCGCACCTGCTCGTTCAGGGCGTTCAGCTTGTCGGGTCGATTGATCGTCAGGATGGCGACGCGCCCTTCGCGCTCCATCAGGATGGTTTCAAGCGGGATCGTCTCAGACATCGGGGGTCTCCTCCAGCGTCGGATGGGAATCGAGGGTCGGGCCGGAGGTGGCCGTGGCGGGCCGGTCTCCGGGCGTGGGGATCATAGCGCGAGGGGAGCCGTCGCGCCTTGGCCTCTCACCGGCACCTTTTGAGGTGTAGCGAGGGAATCGAGAACGAACCAGACCGTGAAGGGAGAGACGAATGCGGAGAGTCTTTGTTTTGACTGGATTGCTGGCCGTGCTTCTGATGGCGACGTGGGGCGGGCCGACGATGGTAGCGGCGAACACCTGCACCGAGACCTGTTCGGGAGGAGCCGTCTTGAGCTGCACTTCGTCAACCGGCATGTGCAACAACGCCGGGGGTGGCTCGATCACCTGCTGCGGGACCACCCTCAGCTGCGGACCGATCAACACCTACGACGCCTGCCGGAACAACTGCGACACCGCGCACGACAACTGCGTCAACAGCTGCGGCACTCGCGCCGGCTCCTGCCTGACCAACTGCAACACCGGCCTGCGCACCTGCTGGACGCATTGCGGGGTGGCCCCAGCCACGAACGCCTCCTGCTGAGGAGCTGAATCTTCGGTGGGCCGCCGAGTCTTCGAGGCGGCGGCTCACCTTGACCCTTATAGATGAGGCGGCGATACTCATACCCATGAGTATGACCAAGCGCCTCCAGATCCCGGTCAGCGACCAGGACTCGTCTCAGTTCCAGGCTGCCGCACGGCGGGCAGGGCTGCCTGTCGCGGAGTGGGCTCGCCGCCAACTTCGGAATAAGGCGGATGAAACGCTGGGAGCAGCGCCCCTGAGCCCTCGCGAAGCCTTGGCCCTGCTGAAGGCCCTTGAGGCACCTGTCGCGCCCGTTGAGGTCATGATCGAGGAGTCCGTCGCCGGACGCTACTCGTGATCCTGATCGACGCGAACATCTTCATGTACGCGGCGGGACGGGAGAGTCCTCAGCGGCTTTCCTGCCAGCAACTTCTCGATCGGATCGTCGCGGGAAAGGGCCCCGCGGTCTGCACGGACACCGAGGTCCTGCAAGAGATTCTGCATCGCTACCGCGCTCTCAAAGTGCCGGGGGTAGGTTTTCAGCTCTTCGATGCCGTCTCTCACCTCGGCATCCCAATCCTCTCTGTCACCGACCGGGCCATGGCAGAGGCCCGCAGGCTCCTCGAGGACTATCCGAGGCTGTCCACCCGGGACGGCGTTCATCTCGGGGTGATGAGGGAGTTTGGTCTTGAGGAGATTCCGTCCTACGACGCCGGCTTTTCGGACGTCCCTTGGGTCAAGCGGCTGGAGGCTTGAGGCCTTCTCCTACCGGTGTTTCCAGACCGGTCGCCGCTTTTCCAGGAAGGCGGCGGCCCCCTCGGCCACGTCCTCCAGCGGCAGCAGCTCTTCCTTGTAGATCCGCTCCGTCTCGGCCAGCGCGGCCGGGAAGGGGAGATCGCGGCCGGCGCGGACGGCTTTCTTGGTGAGGCGGACGACCGGGGCGCTGCGGGCGGCGATCCGCTCGGCGATCTCGTGGACGCTGTGGTCGAAGCCGATGGCGGAGATCCGGCGGGTCACCAGACCCAGCCTCTCTGCCTCCTCGGAGGTCAGCATGCGGCCGGTCAGCGCGAGGTCGAGGGTGAGGCCGGCGCCGATCCGCGCGGGGAGGAGGGCCGAGGCGACCGGCGGGAAGCAGCCGAGCTCGATCTCCGGCTGGGCGAAGCGGGCGTCGTCGCTCGCGATGACCAGGTCGCACGCCATCGCCAGCTCCATCCCACCCCCCAGGCAGTGGCCGTGGACGGCGGCGATCGTGACGGCGTTCAGGTCCCGCAGGCGGCGGATCGTGCCGTGCAGACTGTCGAGCATGGGGCCGACCCGGTCCGGCGTGTGATCCTGCACGGCCACCCCGGCGGAGAAGGCGCGCTCGCCGGCGCCGCGGAGGACGATCACCAGCATCTCGGGATCCGTCGCCAGAACGGCGATCAGCTCGCCGAGGCGGTCGATGGTCGGGATGTCGAGGACGTTGAGCGGCGGCCGGTCGATCGTCAGGGTGGCGATCCGGGGCGCGAGGTGGAGGTGGACGGTGTCGCTCACGCTTCGAACCCGGCGGCGTGGACGAAGTCGATCCAGAGGGCGCGCTGCTGGGCGAGCTCGACCAGATTTTCGGGATGCCACTGGACGGCGCGCACCCACCAGTCGTCGCGGTCGAGCACGGCGGCCTCGACGAGGCCGTCGGGCGACAGGGCCACCGGCACGAAGCCGTCCGCCACCCGCCGGACCGCTTGGTGGTGGCGGCTGTTGACCAGCGGGACGTCGCGGGTGAGCCGGTCGCCGATCGGCGCGTCCGGCGCGATCACTTGTACGGTATGAGCGAGGACGTCGGGGGTCTCCGACCGGCTGTGGTCGACCTGGCTGGGGGCCTGCGTCGGCAGGTCCTGCCAGAGCGAGCCGCCGAGGTAAACGTTGAGCACCTGCAGGCCGCGGCAGATCCCCCAGACCGGCAGCCGACGCTCGCGGGCATGGTCGAGAAGCTTCCATTCGAGCTCGTCGCGCTCCGGGTTCACCTCGACGCCGGCGTGCGGAAGCGCCGTCTCGCCGTAGCGCTCGGGAGCGACGTCCAGGCCGCCGCAGAGGACGAGGGCGCGGGCGCGGGAGACGAGATCCCAGAGCGGCAGCTCCGAGGAGGGAGTCACTACCTGGACCGCCTCCTCGGGGACGCCGACGGCGGCGAGGGCCGAGAGGTAGGCCGCGGCCCGCTCCTCCGTCGAGGTCGAGACCAGGATCGGACCGCCGGGTATTGGACTGCCGGATACCGGACCGCCGGATACCGGACCGCCGGAAAAAGTCACGCGGCGTTCTCCCGTTCAATCAGCGCCGCTATCCCCATGCCGCCGGAGACGCAGAGCGTGGCGATCCCTCTCTGGCCCCCCCGCTTCTCCATGCCGTGGAGGAGGGTGACCAGGATGCGCGCGCCGGTGGCGCCGATCGGATGGCCGAGGGCGATGGCGCCGCCGTCCGGGTTGAGCCGGGCGGGGTCGAACGCCAGCTCCTGGTTGCAGGCCAGCACCTGGGCGGCGAAGGCCTCGTTGAGCTCCACCTCGTCGATCGCGGAGTGGTCGACGCCGGTCTTGGCCAGCAGCTTGCGCACGGCGGGGACCGGACCGATCCCCATGATCCGGGGATCGACGCCGACCACCTCCCAGCCGACCAGCCGGGCGACGACGGGGAGCCCGAGCTCGCGGGCCGCCGCGCGCGAGGCGACCACGATGGCGGCGGCGCCGTCCGTGATCCCCGAGGCGTTGCCCGCCGAGACCGCGCCCCCCTTGCGGAAGACGGCGGGGAGCTTGGCCATCGCCTCGATCGTCATGCCGTTGCGCGGGTGCTCGTCGGTGGCGACCGTGGTCTCGCCCTTCTTGCCGGCGACCTTGACGGGCACGATCTCGCTGGTGAACCGCCCCTCGCCGCGGGCGCGCTCGCAGCGGAGCTGGCTATCGAGGGCGAAGGCGTCCGAGGCGGCGCGGTCGATCCCCATCTCGGCCGCCAGCTCCTCGGCGGTCTCGCCCATCACCAGCTTCGAGAGCGGATCGTTGAAGCCGTCCTGGTACATGCCGTCGACGATCTCGGCGTTCCCCATCCGGTAGCCCCAGCGGGCGCGGGGGAGGAAGTAGGGGGTGTTGGACATGCTCTCGGTGCCGCCGGCGAGGATCACCCGCGCCTCCCCGTTGAGGATCGTGCGGGCCGCCGAGAGCACGGCCTGGAGCCCCGAGGCGCACGCCTGGTTGACGGTGTAGGCCGGCCGATCGACCGGCACGCCGGCGCGGAACCCGATCTGCCGCGCCGTGTTGGGGCCGCCGCCCGCCTGCCGGCCGTGGCCGAAGATGACCTGGTCGACGGCAGCGGGATCGAGCCCCGCCCGTTCGAGAGCGCCGGTGGCGGCCGCCGTGCCGAGGTCGGCGGCGGAAAGGGAAGCGAGGACGCCGCCGAACTTGCCGATGGGTGTGCGGACGGGGGCGGCGAGGACGATGTCGTTGTCGTGGTGATCGTGGTGCGTCATAGCTGGAACGGGAACCTTTCGTAGCTGGGGCGGGGACCCCTCATCACCCCGGCCCTCTTCTCCCGGCCTCCCCCCTTCCCGACGGGAGAAGAGGGAGAAGTTAGTAAAAAAACAGCGGCACGCTCTCTGCCCCTTTTTTAAGCCCCTCTCTCCCGGTGGCAGGGGGGGAGGTGGGAGAGAGGGGTTGGGGAGTGAGGGGCCCGCCCCAAAGGGGCGGGTCCACCTCGCAGCTCAGGTAAATCTCCTCAATACCCCCGGAACTCCGGCTTCCGCTTCGAGATGTAGGCGTCCAGACCCTCGCGGGCGTCCGGGCTCTCGAAGAGCTGCTGCTGAAGCTCGCGCTCGATGGCGAGGCCGCTCTCGAAGGGGACCTCGGCGCCGGACTGCACCGAGCGCTTGATCCGGCCGACCGCCTTGGCCGCCTTGTTGGGCGGGCAGAACTGCTTGGCGTACTCGTGGACCTGGTCGAGGAAGTTGTCGGGCTCGAAGATGTTGTTGACGATGCCGATCCGCTGCGCCTCCTCGAAGTCGATGAGGCGGCCGGTGACCATCAGCTCGATCGACTGGCTCTTGCCGACGCGGCGGGCCAGCCGCTGGGTGCCGCCGGTGCCGGGGAGCACGCCGAGGGTGACCTCGGGGAGGCCGACCTTGCCGGAGTTCTTCTTGGCGATCAGGATGTCCGCCGCCATGGCGATCTCGAGGCCGCCGCCGACGGTGTGACCCTCGAGGGCCGCGATCACCAGCTTGGGAGTCTGCTCGAGGCGGTTGAGCGTCTCGTTGGCGTGCAGGCAGAAGTAGTACTTGAAGTAGGGATCGGACGACTTCAGCATGTTGATGTTGGCGCCGGCGCAGAAGAACTTGTCCCCCTCGCCCTTGATCACGATGACGTAGACGTCCTTGTCGAAGCGCGCCTTGAGGACGCAGTCGTCGATCTGCCGCATCATCTCGTGGGTGTAGGTGTTCGCCGGCGGATCGTCGAGCGTCAGGTAGGCGACGCCGTCCCGGACCTCGTAGTGGACCAGGGTGCGCTTCTCGGTCGTCGGTTCCGCAACGGTGGAATCAGCCATATTGTCTCCTCTCGTCAGGATGTACGGGATTGGGCCGGGACGGTGCGCCCGGGCAGGCACGGCATTGTCCCATGAGATGGTAAGAGCGTCCACCCGCCGCTTATTTCCCCGACAGCATAGTGGCTCAATTTGTTCGCAGCGCCCGCCCCGCCCGGGCCTGAAGACCCGGGCTACGCTGAAAACCAGAAGGCCTCCTGAAGGAGGCTCAATCCCTCCGGCCGCCTTTGGAGTCGGCTTCAGCCGGCTTTTCGTTTCACTGTAGCCCGGGCATTGATGCCCGGGCGTCGGAGCCGGAACGAGCCGGGCGGAGACACTACCCCCGACAGCCCTCTCCTGGACAGCTGCCCCCAAACCGGGTACTATCCCGCGCATGGTCTTTCTCCTTTTTTGGAGTTGAAGGCGGCGTTGCTGATCCCGCAGTGACGCCGCCTTGATTGTTTTCCCTTCCGCGATTCAAGATCTGCTCGCGTCCTTGGACGCTCCGCCCCTCCAATCCGTATGATGGTCGAGGAGCTTTGGCTCTTGACCGACAGCTGTGTCCGCACGACCGCAGGGAGCACGCCAGATGGGATCGATCCGTAACGCCGCCGTTCTGTTGACTCTCCTCGTCCTGCCGCGGGTGGGCTGGGCCGCGGCTCCGACCGTGGGCGCCCGGCAGCTCGTGCGGACCGTCGACGCCGCGCTGGCCGACATCGCCCAGGCCGCCCGAGCGCCCAAGGAGGGGATCGACGGCCGGAATCCCAGGAACGCCCCCTTCCTGGCCGCACTCCAGAGCTTCCGGGTCCGCGTCGGCCAGATCGAGGGCTCGCTGGCGCCGCGCAGCGTCGAGTTCTTCCTGCTGGTCGACCAGGGGAGCTCCGACCTCGGCGAGCTGCGGGTGGCCTGGGCGCGGTCCGGAGCGCGGAACGACAAGATCGCGGCGGCGCTCCGGACCGCCTCCTCCTCCTACCGGCAGCTGCGCGCCGACTACGGCCGCGAGGGCGTTCGCCGGCGGCAGGGGGGGACCCTGAGCGACGCCGAGCGGCAGCAGTTCCAACGCCTGCAGGGGGCCGAGCAGCGGTTCGCCGCCAGCCTCCAGCCGATGCGGGACAAGGCCCGGCGGAAAGGGGACGCGACCACGGCGGCCGAGCTGGAGCGCTTCCGCGCCGAGGCGGAGAGCCTGGCGGTGGCCGCCGCCGATCTCTCGACCTACCTCAACGCGCTGATCGCCAACAGCGAGCTGCGCGGCGAGTGGCACGCCAACGCCCCGTACGTCCGGAAGGCGGCGGCGCCGGCCGAGGTCGCGGCGGCGGACGACACGGT
>DATBAW010000092.1:0-3184 GCA_036271335.1 Thermoanaerobaculia bacterium | reverse complement strand
AGGCGCCCTCAATGCATCGACACCGGCGCCGCCGACCTCCCGGCCCGCCGCTTGAAGAGGAGCAGCAGCGGGATGCAGAAGAGGAAGAAGATGCCGACGATGTGGAAGGCGTCCATGTAGGTCAGCAGGAAGGTCTGCTTGATCACCGCCCCCTCGAGCGCGCCGTAGGCCTGCTGCTGGGCCTGGTAGAAGTCCGACCCCTTCGACATCAGCCCGCTGGTGATCGCCGAGATGCGCTCGCGGACGGCCGGATCGTAGGGCGACAGGTGCGTGAGCAGTGCCGTCCGGTGGGTCCAGGAGCGGAACTGGATGAACGTGGTCACCAGCGCGATCCCGAAGGAGCCGCCGAGCTGCCGCATCATGTTGGTCAGCCCCGCGCCCTGGGCGATGTCCTTCCCCTTGAGGCCGGAGAGCGCCATCGTCGTCAGCGGCACGAACAGCAGCCCGAGCCCCACGCCGCGCCAGACCAGCGGCCAGAAGAAGTCGCCGCGCCCCGAATCGAGCGTCGAATGGCTGAGCATGAAGGTGAAGAGGAAGAAGCCGACGAAGCCCAGGGCGCTCATCAGCTGCGGCATCACCCCTCGCTGCAGCGCCTTGCCCACCACCGGCATCATCACCGCCGTGGCCAGGGAGCCGGGCAGCAGGATCAGGCCGGTCTGCATGGCCGTGAAGCCCAGCAGGTTCTGGGCGAACACCGGGAAGATGAACACCGACGAGTAGAGGCCGAAGCCGAGGATGAACGTGAACGCCGTACCCACCGCCAAGGATCGGTCTTTGAGCACGTGCAGGTCGACGACCGGGTTCGCCGTCGTCAGCTCGCGCCAGATGAACCCGGCGAGCGCCAGCACCGCCGTCACCGTCAGCACCGTGATGTACTGAGTGGAGAACCAGTCCTCCGATTCTCCCCGTTCGAGCACGATCTGGAGCGAGCCGATGCCGAGGATCAGCAGCGCGATCCCCAACCAGTCGACGCTGGTGATCTTGCGCGTCTCTTTGGGATCGGGGAGGAAAGCCATGGCCATCAGCACGGCGATGACGCCGATCGGCAGGTTGACGTAGAAGATCCAGCGCCAGGAGTAGCTGTCGGTGATCCAGCCGCCGAGCGTGGGGCCGACGGTGGGGCCGACGACCACGCCGAGCCCGAACAGGCCGTTGGCGAGGCCGAGCTCCTCGGGCGGGAAGGTCTCGACCAGGATCGCCTGCGAGGTCGAGAGCATGGCGCCGCCGCCGGCGCCCTGGATGAAGCGGAAGATCACCAGCTCCCAGAGGTTGGTGGCGTGGCCGCAGAAGAACGAGGCGATGGTGAACAGGATGAGCGAGCCGACGAAGTAGTTGCGGCGGCCGAACTTCGCCGCGAACCAGCCGGTCATCGGGATGACGATGACGTTGGCCACCACGTATCCGGTCACCACCCAGGCGATCTGGTCGAGCGTCGCCCCCAGGTTCCCCATCATCTGGGGGAGGGCGACGTTGACGATCGAGGTGTCGATCAGCTCAATCACGGAGGCCAGGATGACCGTGATCGTGATGAGCCACTTGCTGGCGCCCTGCTGGGGCATGAGCTTGACCTCCCCGCCTCAACCCAGGTTCACGGTGACGCTGACGTTCATTCCCACCCGCAACGGGTGGCGCGGATCCGCCGGGTCGGTGAGCACGATCTTCACCGGGATGCGCTGCACGACCTTGGTGAAGTTGCCGGTGGCGTTGTCGGGCGGCAGCAGCGAGAAGCGGGCGCCGGTGGCGGCGGCGAGCGACTCGACCCGGCCGTGGAACACGTGGCCGGGGTAGGCGTCGACCTCGATGTCCGCGGTCTGGCCCGCCCGCATCTTGGCGAGCTGGGTCTCCTTGAAGTTGGCGCTCACCCAGGCGTCGGTCCCCTGGACGATGGCGACCAGCGGCTGGCCGGCCTGGACGTACTGGCCGACCTCGACGTTCTTCTTCGAGATGATGCCGGCGACCGGCGCCTTGATCACCACGTAGGAGAGCTGCAGCTTGGCGGCCTCCAGCGTCGCCTGGTGCTGGACCACCGAGGCCTGGGCCGCGGCGACCTGGCGCTGGGCGGCCTCGATCTGGGCGCCGGAGGAGGTCACCGTGGCCTTGGCCGACTCGGTGGTGGCACGGGCGGCGTCGGCGTTGGCGCGAGCGGACTCGGCGGCGGCGCGGGCGGCGTCATATTGCTGCTGGGAGATCTCCTCCTTGCTCACCAGCGTCTTGTAGCGGGCGAGGTCGGAGGCGGCCTGCTCGGCGCGGGTGCGCGCGGCGACCACGTCGGCCTGGTTGCTGGCCACTTTCGCCTGCGAGCCCGAGGCGGTGGCGCGGGCGCTGGCGACGGCCGCCTGCGCGACCGACACGGCGGCCTGGGCGTTGACCACCGCCGCCTGCTCCTGGTCCACCTTGGCCTGCAGGTCGCTGGGGTCGATCTTGACCAGCAGGTCGCCCGGCTTGACCTCCTGGTTGTCCCGCACCAGGACGTCGGTCACGTAGCCGGAGACGCGCGGCAGGATCGGGTTGATGTCGCCGTCGAGCTGCGCGTCGTCGGTGACCGCGTGGTGCTCGTAGAACACGATCGTCTTGACGCCCCAGAACGTCCCCACGACCAGCAGGACGACGAGGATGGAGAGGACCACGATCCGCCGGGCCCCTCCCTTTTTCTTCGGCTCGCTCGCGGCGGCGGGCGGTGGTGCCGCGGCCGGATCGGATTTTTCGACTCTCAAAGGACTGCTCATCTCGGTGCCCTCCCTCTCACGGCCGGCCGTTGGGCGCGGCATTGGGATTGGTATTGGAGTTTGTATGGGTATCGGTTTTGATCGGAGAATTGTCGGGACTGACCTGGCCGCCCGGAATCAGGCCGCGGATCTCGCCGGTGGCCCGCGACAGGTCGAAGCGCGCCTGGGCCTGGTCGGCCTGGGCGTCGATCTGACTGTCGCGGGCGGAGGCGAGCGAGGTCTGCGCGTTGTCCACCTCGATCGAGGAGGTGACGCCGGCCTTGAAGCGGTCGCTCGCCAGATCGAGCTCGTCCTGCGCCAGCTTCAGGCTCTGGTCGGCGAGGTCGACCCGGCTGCGCGCGTTCTCGTAGACGAGCAGGGCCTGGCGCACCTCCTGCTCGACCTGCCGCTGGGTGTCGTTCTGCTGGATCAGGAGCTGGTCGCGCTCCGCCTGCGCGGCGGCGACGTGGGCCTGGGTG
>DATBAW010000091.1:0-19231 GCA_036271335.1 Thermoanaerobaculia bacterium | reverse complement strand
CTGGCGAAGGTGTCCGGCATCCGCGAGGTGACGGTGGTCAAGCAGCTCGGCCAGCCCAGCCTGGTGGTCAACATCGACCGCGCCAAGATCGCGCGCTACGGCCTCAACGTGGCCGACATCAACGGCCTGATCGAAGCCGCGGTGGGGGGCGCGCCGGCGACCCAGGTGGTGCAGGGCGAGAAGCTCTTCGACCTCGTGGTCCGTCTCCAGCCGCAGTTCCGGCAGTCGCCAGAAGCGATCGGCAACATCCTCGTCGCCACGGCGGGAGGCCAGCAGGTGCCGCTCAAGGAGCTGGCGCAGATCCAGGTCCTGAACGGCGCCGCCTTCATCTATCGCGAGGACAGCTCGCGCTACATCGGCGTCCAATATTCGGTGTCCGGGCGAGACCTGGCGAGCGCGGTCGAGGACGCCCGCCGGCAGGTCGACGCGAAGGTGAAGCTCCCGACCGGCTATCGGGCCGTCTGGGGGGGCGAATACGAGGAGTACACCGCCTCGCGCGATCAGCTCCGGATCATCCTGCCGCTGACGATCTGCCTGATCTTCATTATCCTCTTCCTGCTCTACAACAACTTCAAGTTCCCGTTCATCACCGTGCTGGCGGTGCTGCTCTCCGGCCCGATCGGCGGCCTGATCGCCCTGCGGCTTTCCGGCACGCCGTTCTCCGTCTCCTCGGGAATCGGCTTCCTGGCTCTCTTCGGCGTCTCGGTGCAGACGGCGGTGATCTACATCTCCTACGCCAACGAGCTGCGAGGCGGAGGGATGGGGATCGCCGACGCCACCCGCGAGGCCGCGATCCTGCGTCTGCGGCCGATCATGATGACGGCCCTGGTGGCCGCCCTGGGCCTCCTCCCCGCCGCCTTCTCGACCGGCATCGGCTCCGATTCGCAACGGCCATTCGCGCTGGTGATCGTGGGCGGGCTGTTCTCGCGGCTGCTGATCAGCGTGTTTTTGATGCCGGTGCTGTACGCGCTGGTGGCGCGGCCGGGGGACCGGTTGGAGGTGTGAGATGAACGACACCTGAGGAGGAGACTCAGGTGTCTTCCTTTCCCGCGATCTCCTCGAGCATGCGTCCGAGCTGGCGCTCGATCCACTGATCCAGACGTAGGAGAAAGTGCGGGGTCAGCTCGGGATTGACGTCTTCGAGACGGATCTCAAGCCGGTCGGCACTGGCGCTGGCCCAAACTACGAAAGGAAACGGATTTGGGCCTGTGGCAAAAAGTACAGAAACTTGGATTTCGGATAGATGGTCTCGAAAAGCATTACTCCAGACGGCAAGGCCCCTGATGCCCGTAAGGGGTAGGACTTGGTAGCCAGGCAGAAACGATCTATCCAATTCTAAAAGTCCGCCAATCCATCTTGCAGAGAGATCTATCATTTTCAAGGAACTGACCCGAGATTCGAAGAGGTTTTCTATTTTATTCATAATTCGAAGCGAGATAAAATCGTAGTCGATCCTTTTCGCCAGATTCTCCAGTTTCGGCGCCTCCGCCGTCATCAGGCTCTCCGCCACCAGCTGCATTGTGTCAATCCCCCGATCCCTGAAAAACGAGATCACGGACCCATGCTCTCCCCGGTCCGCCAGGACCAACCCGTCGAGATACGCGGGTCTCTGGTTCTCGAAGATCACGAGCGGTATCGAATTCGCTCGGTAGAAGAAGGTTGAGGCAAGCGCGCGGGCCAACCTGCCGTTGCCATCGGCAAAAGGGTGGATCGACACGAAGGCATAATGGCAGTAGGAAGCCTGGAGGACGGGGTGGGCCGACTCGAACTGAGGCGTACGGATCTGCTCGATCAGGCGATGCATCTCGGACGGCACCTGATCGACCGGGGAGTAGGCGTGGACCGAATCATCGGTGAGACGAACGTGATTGGGACGGGTCTTGTACTGTCCCTTGGGAAGCTCCTGCTCCTGCCATCCTTGATCCGTCAGGACCCGGTACGTCTTCTGCGGTCCGCATAGCGTCTCGTGCAAAGCGCGAATCCATGCCTCGGTGATCGGCAATCTCTGCGTGACGGCGTCGAGGACGAGCTCATAGGCCGCGAGTTGGGCCTCGAAAAGCTCCCGCACCCCGGCCCCGCGTTCCTCGACCATCTGCTGCCATGCGAGGCCCTGCACGGCCACCGTCATGGTGAAACCGCGGTCGACGTTGTAGAGACCTTCGATCGCGCCCGTGTCCAGTGCGGCGGCGCGGACGGCGACCTCGACGGCGTTCTTCAGCGATTCCGGGGACGCCGTTCGCTTCCTCTCTTCCAGGCTCGCGGCGAAGCGGCTCCAGAGGTCGCCATCCTCGGCGGAGAGCTCGCCCCAGACGGAGAAGTCGGGGAAGCCTCGGTAGAGGTGGTCTGCCTTTGCGATCCCTGGCGATTCCGTTCGGGTGCTGTCCTCGGGCATGGTCAATCCTCTTGGCAGCGTGATCTTAGCGAAAATGCTCAGGTCACGCGCTCTGACCCAGACCCGGCATCCGCGGTCTGAAGACTCCAAACCGCGATTTGAGCCATTCAGGCCGAGTTCTGAGCGATCCCGATCGCAGTTCGAGCTATCCCAACCGCGGTCCACGGTTCTCCGACCACGGTTTGAAGAGTCCAGACTCAGGTTGGAGGAGCTCAGACTACGGTTGGAAGAGCCCGTACCGCGGTGCGAGATCCTCATACCGATGTTCGAGCGGTCCATGCCGCGGCCGGAGGTATCCAGGCCTGATCGGATAGGTCCAAACCGCGGTTCGGATTCTGCAAACCGCGGTTCGCGGTCCTCAGACCGTGGATCGAGGAGTGCGAACCACGGTTCGACATCTCCAAACCGCGGTCTGGCATCCACAAAATCGGTACCTCCGTGCGCCGACTTCGCCGGGCTCGTCCCCTCCCCGGACTCCGCGAGCACCCTCCCTTCTAGAGAACCCTGGACACTCCGGACCGCCTGTCGCCGTCCGGTTTCGAAACGGAGAGGTGATCTTCATGAAGAAGAAGATGAAGAAGCTTCAGTTGAGCCGCGAGACGCTGACCAACCTCAGCCTGAGCGCTGCCGAAGGTGGCGCCATTGCCGTGGACCAGCCGGGAGGGGTGAAGAATCTCAGTATCAGCCCTTGCACCCGGGTCCTCTCCGACTGCCTGACCTGCACGCAACCGATCGACGGTTGCCCGGACCCGACGGTGACGATCTCCTGATTTTTGGTCTTGAGATTGCCGCGGCGTTCGGGCAGGTAGGGCGCCGCGGTGCGCGTTTATCTACTCGGGCGCTCCTGTCTCAAGAAGACTCCGAACCAGCCGTTCCTTGAAGTCCTCCAAAGCCTGTGCGTCTTCTGAGGCGAGCCCCGCCAAACGGCCGAGGGCCTGCGGCCGGATATCCTTCAGGACCCAGGCCAGAGTGAGGGGTGAGAAACCGGCATCCTTGCGAGGAGCTTCCGCGAGGGCCCTCCCGAGATCTGCGCCGGAGGACAAGAGCTCCTTGACGTCCACGAGGTCGCGAATCTCCGCTCGCCCGAGGAGGGCGCAGAGCTTGTTCGTCAGAATCTCCTGCGGGTCGTCGACCGCGATCGGTACGCCCTCCAGGTGAATCTGTTGCGGTGCCACGACGGTAGGAGTGGGGTCGGCGACGAGGTCCACGACGCTGACGCTGGTCCCATCGCTGACCCGAAGTTGGAAGAAGCTTCCTGCGCTCTGAAGCACGGTCGCTTCCAGTCCAGCCGCCGACAATCGAAGCCGGACCTCCCGGGGGAGATCTCCGAGGCTTTCCTGTCCCTGCCAGAACAAGTCCAGATCCTTGGTGGCTCGATGCTTCAGATAAAACCCGGCGAGGGCGGCCCCTCCTGTCAAGGTCCACTTGGGCTCGATCCCCGCGAGCACGCCCAGGATGCGCCATTGAAGCGCGGTCAATCTATCGCCAGACATGCCCGTTCGATTCCCAGGTTTCGAACAGCCAGGTCCAGAACTCCCGTTTCTTGCCCAGATAGCGTTCCAGGTGAGGCCAGAGCTGGCGGATCTCACGGGCGGACGTGAAGGTGAAGACGTCGTCGGGCTTCGCCTGTCGCATGAGCTTGCCGGTCAGGTAGGCGCGAACCTCCAGATCCGGGTCCTGGAGACCGGCTCGGAACTCTTCCAGGGTCATCTCGGAGTCCCAGAGGAAATAAGGCTGGCCCTCCGCGTTGACGAGATGCTGGGGAGGTGTTGGATTGAGCATCGAGGTCGATCCTTTCCGGCGAGACCGATCTTATCGCTCTCTGTCACCGAACCCGGCGCCCGGGACGTGATATACGAGCCCCTGGCAGAGAAGGAGGACGGACGCATGCGTGTCGCATTCATCGGAACGGGCCTCATGGGCCACCCCATGGCCGAGCGGGTGCTCGCCGGCGGCCACGAGCTGATCGCCTACAACCGCACCCGCGAGAAGGCCGAGCCGCTGGCGCGCAAGGGGGCGCGGATCGCCGGCAGCGCGCGCGAGGCGATAGAGATGGGGGAGTGCACCCTCTTCATGGTCCGCGACGGCAGCGTGGTCCGCGAGCTCCTCTCCGACGAGGGGTTCATCCCCAGCCTCGGCGGCCGCACCGTGATCCAGATGAGCACCATCGGTCCGGCCGAGAGCATCCGGCTGATGGAGGACGTCCGCGGCGCCGCCGGCGACTATCTCGAGGCACCGGTCCTGGGGAGCGTGCCCCAGGCCGAGGAGGGGAAGCTGCTGGTGATGGTCGGCGGCAGCTCCGAGCAGCTCGGGCACTGGGGCGAGCTCCTGCGCTGCTTCGGGCCGGACCCGCGGCTGGTCGGTCCGGTCGGTCACGCGGCGACGCTCAAGCTGGCCATGAACCAGCTCATCGCCTCGCTCGCGGCGTCCTTCTCGCTCAGCCTCGGCATGGTGCGGCGCAAGGGGATCGAGGTCGACCTCTTCATGGACATCCTGCGCAAGAGCGCCTTCTACGCCCCCACCTTCGACCGCAAGCTGCCGCAGATGCTCTCCCGCGACTTCTCGAACGCGAACTTCCCGACCGCCCTGCTCCTGAAGGACCTCGACCTCGCGCGCGCCGAGGCGGACGGCCTCGGCCTCGACACCGCCGCCCTCGACGGCGTCCGCGACGTGGTCAAGGAGACCGTCGAGGACGGCAAGGGGCGGGAGGATTACGCGGCGCTCTACGCGACGATCGATCCGGCGTCGTAGGGGCGCCTTGAAAACCCTTGTAGGGGCGGCCCTATGGGGCCGCCCTGCTCGCGAAAAGGTACCGCCGCCCCGGGCGGCCACATAGGGCCGCCCCTACGAAAGCGGCAGGGTTGATCTTTACCCGTCCAGCCCGTCGATCCGCCCCTTGTCGATCGCCTGGCACGCCGTGCGCCCGAGGATGCGCACGGCGCCGAGCAGCGCCGCGAAGCGCTCGTCACGGGTGAGCCCCTGCTGGTAGCGGTAGTAGATCTGCTGCGCGATGACGGCGATCTTGAACAGCCCGAAAACGTAATAGAACAGGATCTGCGAGACGTCCCGGCCGCTGCGCGCCGCGTAGCGCTCCACGACCTCGGCGCGGCTGAGGTTGCCGGGGAGGGTGGTCGGCCCGGCCGGCAGCAGGCGGAGCTCGGGGGTGTCGTCGGGGTCCATCCAGTAGCCGAGGCTGGTGCCGAGGTCCATCAAGGGATCGCCGATCGTGGCCATCTCCCAGTCGAGCACGGCGACCACGCTCTCCAGGTCCGGCGGGTGGAGGACCAGGTTGTCGTATTTGTAGTCGTTGTGGATCAATGCCGGGCTGGTCGAAGATGGCGGCAGGTGCCCGGCGAGCCAGACGGCGGCGCGGTCGAGATCGGGCACGTCGTCCGTGCGGGATTTCTTCCAGCGCTCGGTCCACCCTTCGACCTGCCGCGGTACATACCCTTCCGGATGCCCGAGATCCTCCAGCCCCACCTCCCGGTAGTCCACGGCGTGCAGCTCCACCAGCCCGTCGACCGTGGCCTCGCTGATCGCCCGCATCCGCTCCGGGGGCAGGTCGATCCCCGCGGGTGCCGTCGGGTGGCGGAGGACGACGCCGCGCACCCGCTCCATCAGATAGAACGGCGCGCCGATCACCTCCGGGTCGTCGCAGTGGAGGAGGGCGCGGGGCGCTTTCGGGTAGGCGGCGTAGAGGCGCGAGAGCACCTTGTATTCGCGGCCCATGTCGTGCGCCGTCTTCACCTTGGAGCCAACGGGCGGGCGGCGCAGCACCAGCTCGGAGTTGCCGAAGCGGAGGAGATAGGTGAGGTTCGAGTGGCCGCCGGGGAACTGCTCGACGGTGACCGGCCCCTCGATGCCCAGCAGCTTGCCTTTCAGCCAGCCGGCGAGCGCGGCGGCGTCGATCTCCTCTCCAGGGCGGACGGGACGGGCGGAGTCCATCGCGATCAGTCCTCCCCTCGCGGCATGCCGAAGCGTTCCAGGATGCGCCGGGCGGCTGCCGTCTTGTGCACCTCGTCGGCGCCGTCGTAGATGCGGGCGCCCCGCTCGTGCCGCCACCAGAAGGCGAGCGGCGTCGACTCGGTGAGGCCGAGGGCGCCGTGGGTCTGGATGGCGCGGTCGAGCACCCGCTGGAGCACGGCGGCGGTGTGGAACTTGATCAGCGAGACGTCGTCGCGCGCCGCGGCGGCCCCCTCGCGGTCGATGCGCCAGGCGGTGCGCAGCACCAGCAGGCGGGCGGCGTCGATCTCGGCGCGGCTCTCGGCGATCCACTCCTGGACGATCTGGCGGCTACCGAGCGGCCGTCCGACGCCGAGCTCGCGCGTGGCCGCCCGCTCGCACATCAGGTCGAAGGCGCGCTCGCAGATGCCGAGCCAGCGCACGCAATGGTGGATGCGCCCGGGCCCCAGCCGCTCCTGGGCGAGGGCGAAACCGGCGCCTTCGGCCCCGATGCGGTTCGCCACCGGCACCCGCGCGCCGTCGAGCCGCACCTCGGCATGGCTCATCCACCCCTCGCCCCGCTCGCCCATGACGGCGAGGTTCTGGACGATCGCGAAGCCCGGCGTGTCGGTGGGCACCAGGATCTGGCTGGCCCGCGCGTGTGGTTTGGCGGCGCCGGGATCGGTCACCGCCATCACGATGCAGAAGGCGGCGCCGTCGGCGGCGCTGGTGAACCACTTGTGGCCGTCGATCACGTAGGCGTCCCCGTCGCGATGGGCGGTGGTGCCGAGGCGGACGGGGTTGGAGCCGGCGAATTCCGGCTCGGTCATGCCGAAGCAGCTCCGGATCTCGCCGGCGACCAGGGGGCGAAGCCAGCGCTCCTTCTGCTCGGGGCTGCCGTGGTGGAGGAGCAGCTCCATGTTGCCGGCGTCCGGCGCCTGGGCGTTGAACACGTAGTGGCCGATCACGCTGCGGCCGAGCGCCTCGCCGACCGGCGCGAATTCGAGCAGCGAGAGGCCGGCGCCTCCCCACTCCTTCGGCATGTGGGGAGCGAGCAGGCCTTCTTCCCGCAGCCGCGAGCGGAGGCGGGCGATCTCGGGCGTCGCGGCGCCGAACCCTTGCTCCAGCACGAGCCGCTCGACGGCGAGGATCTCGTCGTCGACGAAGCGGCGGACGGTGGCGGCGAGATCGCGGATCTGTGGCGAGACGTCGAAGTCCATGGCGGCCCGGTCATCTCGCGAAGGCGATGATCAGAGTACCGACGAGCGAGGTGAGGAAGGGCTCCTTGGCATCTTCCCAGTGCGTCACCGCGAAGAGCAGGGCGCCGAAGGGGATCAGGCAAACGACGCCCCAGAGGATGCTGACCCGAAACGCCGTGACCAACAGCCACAACCCGCCGATGAGGCCGAGAATGATCCCGATCCATCTGAAGATCTCCATAGACCGTCTCCCTTTTTCGCCGTCGATTGATCGTCATTCTAACAGGGTGGAGATCTCCGCGAAGGAGGCCGCCACGCGGTCCGCCCGGCCCAGCATCTCCGGTCCATGGGTGGTGGCGAGGCCGATCGAGGCCATGCCGGCGCGATGGGCGGCTTCGAGGCCGCGCGGAGAGTCCTCGATCACCAGGCAGCGCTCCGGCGGCGTGGCGAGCTGAGCGGCGGCGTAGAGGAAGATGTCCGGCGCCGGCTTGGCGCGGCCGCCGACGTGGCTGGGGAAGTAGACGCGGTCGGCGAAGAAGCGCGAGACCCCCAGCTTGCGGTCGGCCACGACGAACAGCTCCTCCGGCATCGAGGTGGCGATGCAGGTGGCGTAGCGCCCGCGGACCTTCTCTTCATAGAACTCCGGGAACCCGGGGGTGAAGCGGACCTCGCGCGCGAACAGGCCGCGGATGATCTCCAGCCGCTCGCGGACCAGCTCGTCGGGGTCTCCCGCGACGCCGTACTGCTCCTGGAGGAGAAGGACGCCCGCCCGCTGGCCCAGTCCCGTGATCAACGGCTTGGTGCGGGCGATGTCGAAGGCGATCCCGCGCCGGCGCAGGAACTCGGTCTCGCACCGGTCCCAGACCGTCTCGCTGTCGAGCACGACGCCGTCGCAGTCGAAGAGGATCGCCTCGATCGTCCCGGTCATGGTGGCGATCGTATCCCGGAGCCGGGTCGCTCGGCGTTGAGGTAGGAAGCCAAAGGGAAAGGCCCCGCCCTCCTCCCCCTCAGGCCAAGGTAAATCGATTGTCAATGAGCCCCGTCGCCATCTCCAGAGTGACCTCTAGACAGGAGGCTACGTTGCGCATAGAATAGCGACCGCTCGCCGGTTTGTCAAGACGCACGGGAAGTCACCGGGCATTCTCGGCATATTCTCCCAACAACGCGCAAGAACTGGGCCGGCGAGCGCAGGGATCTTTGAAAACTGAATGCGGTGCCAGGCGATTCGCGGTGTGGCCGACCGCGCCTCGGTCCTCGATGGACGATCGCCTGGCCTTGCCGCTCGATTCCCAGCCGTCCCGAACGCCCGCGAGCCCAGGATGGCCGCTCGGGAGGAAGGATGGCGGCTTCGAAGTCCAGGATGCCGCCTCGGGAAGAAAGATGGCGGCTCGGGACTTCAGGATGCCGCCTCGGGAAGAAAGATGGGCTCTCGGGACGCTAAAAAAACGGGAATCCTGAAAAGATGGCCGCTCGGGAAGCGAAGATCTCCGCCATCCAGGCAGGAAAAGCGTTCGGGAAGCAAAAAACGGCTCCGGGAAGATTTCGAGGCGTTCGGGAAGACTTTGAAGCGTCCGGGAAGACTCTGAGGCGTTCGGGAAGCTCGGACGGAGCCCGGCTGTACGCGCGGGCTTCCGGGAGGTAGAGTCGAAATCGCCATGCGCGCGGTCGAGATCTACTACCTGGAGATGACCTCTCCCGCGGACGTCCGCCCCTCCGGGCGGCGCGTCGAGGGCTTCCGGGTGGAGCCGGCGCGCATCCCGTCGCCGGAGCTCAACCGCTTCCTCTATACGGCCGTGGGCGGTGGCTGGTACTGGATCGACCGCCTGGACTGGACCTACGCCCAATGGCGCGCCTGGCTCGACCGTCCCGAGCTGGAGACCTGGATCGGCTATCTCGAAGGCAATCCGGCCGGCTACTTCGAGCTGGAGCGGCAGCCCGGGGATACGGTCGAGCTGGCGATCTTCGGCCTCCTGCCGGGCTTCCTCGGCCGTGGCCTCGGCGGCGCCCTGCTGACCGCCGCCGTCGAGCGCGCGTGGGCGATGGATGTCGCCAGGGTCTGGGTCCACACCTGCTCGCTCGACGGACCGGCGGCGCTGGCGAACTATCAGGCGCGGGGCTTCCGGCTGTACGCCACGGAGAGCGAGGAGAAGGAGCTTCCCGACGAGTCTCCTGGGCCCTGGCCGGGAGCGTGCCTCAAGGACGATCGATGAATGTGGGCTCCTTTTAGCCCGGGCGTTGGCGCCGGGGCGGGGCTGAGGCCACTGGCCTGGGCGATCCTCGGCAGCCTTCTGCTCGCGGCAGCTCCCGTTCCCCCAGCCCTGCTCGCGGGAACGCCGGTCGAACGCGATCTCGCTCCCGGCGAGACCCAGACCTATCGCGTCGAGCTGGCGGCCGGCCATGCCTGGAGGATCGCCGTCGAGCAGCGGGGGATCGACGTCGAGCTGGCCGCGACGGGGCCCGATGGCCGGCGGGTGGTCGTGGACGGTCCGTTCGACCGCCAGGGGACGGAGACGCTGCTCGTCGAGCCCGCGGCTGCGGCGGGCTACGCCGTCGAGGTCGTCGCCCGCGAGCCGGCGCCGCCGCCGGGCCACTATGAGATCCGCCTCGACGAGCTGCCGTCCGCCACCGAGGCCGACCGGCACCGCCTGGCCGCCGAGGAGGCGATGTCCCGCGCGGGGGAGCGCTACCGCGAGGGGACGCCGGCGCGGCGGCAGGCGCTGGCCGAATACCAGCGGGCGGTGGGGGAGTGGCGGCTCCTCGGTGACCGGCGTCAGGAGGCGCGGGCCCTCTACGCCGCGGCCGTCCTGTCGCGGCTAGTGGACGACGCGCGGGACGCGCTGAAGACGGCGGAGTCGGTGCTGCCGCTTTGGCGGGCGCTCGGCGACCCCCTCTGGGAGGCCGCCACGCTGAACGAGATCGGCCTCGACCGCCTGCAGACGGGCGCCACCGCGGAGGCGCGGACGGCGTTCGAGCAGGCCGTGGCCCTTCAGCGCCGTATCGGCGACCGCTACGGCGAAGGCGCGTCGACGAGCAACCTGTGCGTCACGGATCTCGCCAAGGGCGAGCTGCGGGCGGGGCTCGCCTGCTACGAGGGCGCGCTGCCGGCGCTGCGCGAGGTGAAGGCGGAGGCGCTCGCCGCCTCCGCGCTGCTCAACGTCGGCCGGGTCTGGGACCTCCTCGGCGAGCCCGATCAGGCGCTCGACCGCTACCGTCAGGCCGGCGAACGGATGCAGGCCACAGGCGACCACGAGGGCGAGGCGCGGACCCTCAACTTCATCGGCCTGCTCCACCAGGAGCTGGGGGACAACCAGGAGGCGCTGGCCGACTTCGGGACGGCGCTGGAGATCTTCCGCGCCTCGAACAACCGCCGCTGGCAGGCCTTCGCCCTCCACAACACCGGTCTGGTCTACCAGGGGCTCGGCGAGTGGCCGCGGGCCGCCTCGGCCTACGAGGAGGCGCTCCGGCTCCGGCGCGAGGTGGGGGACCGGCGGGAGGAGGCCGCCACGCTCACCAACCTCGGCCAGGTCTATGCCGCTCTCTGCCGCGCCCGCGAGGCTCTGGACTGCCAGCAGAAGGCGCTCGCCCTGCGGCGGGAGAGCGGCGACCGGCTGGGCGAGGCGGTGACGCTGACCCAGGCCGGCCGCGCCGCCCTGGTCCTCGCCGACCTCCCGGCGGCGCGCTCCGACTTCGACCGCGCCGTCGAGATCCTCCACGCGGCGGGCTCCCGGGTCGACGAGTCGGACGCGTTGCGGGGCCGGGGCGAGGCCGAGCTGGCGTCGGGGGAGCCGGCCAGGGCGCTGCCGAGCCTGGAGGAGGCGCTGCGGCTGGCGCGGGCGACCGGCCACCAGCCGAGCGAGGCGCAGGCCGAGCTGCGGGTTGCGCAGGCCGAGCGCCGGCTGGGCCGTCTCGCCGACGCCCGGACCCATGCGGGCGCCGCCGTGGAGATCCTCGAGACGCTGCGCACCCGGATCGGCAGCGCGGACCTCCGCGCCTCGTTCTCCGCCCTCCGCCACCAGGCCTACGAGCTCGATCTCGACCTGCTGATGGAGAGCCACCGCGCCGAGCCCGCGGCGGGGTGGGATCGCGTGGCGCTGGAGACCGGCGAGCGCGCCCGCGCCCGCACCCTGGTGGAGCTGCTGAACGAGGGAGGGATCGATGTCCATCAGGGGGTGGACCCGGCGCTGCTCGAGCGCCGGACCTCCCTGCTCCGCCGCCTGAGCGCCAAGACCGAGCGCTCCCTGCGCGAGCACCCCAAGGGGGAGGACGAGCGCGCGGCGCTGGAGGAGGAGCGGGTGGCCGTGCTGCGCGACCTCGACGCCGTGGAGGCCGCGATCCGCGAGCGGAGCCCGGCCTATGCCGCGCTCGTCCAGCCCCAGCCGCTGCGCGCCGCCGAGATCCAGGCCCTGCTCGATCCCGGCACGCTCCTGCTCGCCTACGCCCTGGGCGACGAGCGGAGCTACCTCTGGGCGGTGACCCGCGAGCGGATCGACAGCTTCGAGCTCCCCGCCCGCGCCCGCGTCGAGGCGCTCGCCCGCAAGGTGAACGAGGAGCTGAGCCGCTTCGACGTCGACGGCCGGCGGCGCGAGGCCGCGGACGCGGCGGCGCTCGGCCGCCTGCTGCTCGGGCCGGTCGCGGCTCGCCTCGGCGGCCAGCGTCTGGTGGTGGTGCCGGACGGCGCCCTGGAGTACATCCCCTTCGGGGTCCTGCCGCAACCGGACGGCGATGTGGATCGCCCGGTCTCCCTGCTGGAGGGCCACGAGGTCGTCGACCTCCCCTCGGCCTCGGCGCTCGCCGTGCTGCGGCGGACGCTGGCGAGCCGGCCGCCGGCGGCGAAGCCGCTCGCCCTGTTCGCCGACCCCGTCTTCGACCGCCGCGATCCGCGCGTGGCCGCGCCGGGGCGGTCGCCGGCCACGGGCGAGCCCGCCGCCTTCGAGCGCCTGCCGGCCTCGCGCCAGGAGGCGGAGGCGATCGCGGCGCTGGCGCCGGCCGGAGGATCGCTGGTGGCCCTCGACTTCGACGCCGCCCTGCCGCGCGTGCTCGGCGACCGCCTGAGCGGGTACCGGGTGGTCCACTTCGCCACCCACGGCGTGATCGACGCCGAGCGCCCGGCACTCTCCGGTCTGGCCCTCTCGATGGTGGACGCGGCCGGTCGCCCCCAGGAGGGGTTCCTCCATCTGCACGACATCTACAACCTCAAGCTCGACGCCGACCTGGTGGTGCTCAGCGGCTGCCGCACGGCGCTCGGCCGCGAGGTGCGCGGCGAGGGGCTGATCGGACTGGCCCGCGGCTTCCAGTACGCCGGCGCGCCGCGGGTGATCGCCAGCCTCTGGCCGGTGGAGGACCTCGCCACGGCGGCTCTCATGGGACGCTTCTATCGCGCCCTCTGGAGCGAGAAGCTCACTCCCGCCGCGGCGCTGCGGGAGGCCCAGCTCTGGGTGCGCCAGCAGCGGCGCTGGCGCGATCCCTATTTCTGGGCCGGCTTCGTCTTGGAGGGCGACTGGCGCTAAAGGTGCGATGATCCCCGCGGGCACACCACTAACGGAACGCGCGCGGGACATTCCGCGCGCTTCAAAGGGAGGCTGTCATGGAGATTTCGACCTTCATCGGACAGTGGTACATCCAATACACGGGAGGGGTCGAAGGGACCTTTCTGCAGGACGGCTGGATCCTGTACATCGGCACCGGCTCCAGCTTCGGAGATCAGAAGCCCTTTCTCACCGAGGAATACGCGGTCTGCGTCGGTTTCGCGGTGGTCGATCCCAGCGATCCGGACAACCCGGTGGTCCAGCTCTCGACCGGCGATCCGGGCAACAACCAGCCTCTGGTGCTCCGGCTCACCGGCGAGCAGCTCCGCTGGGCCGGGTACTACAAGGGCCAGCCGGTCTACATCTACATCTCCGCGGCCGAGACGGTCGTGCCGGGGGTGAAGACCTACGTCCATCTCTTCGGCTCGACCACCTATGGCGATCCGGACCAGGTGGCGGTCTGGGGAGGGAGCGGCAATCCGCCTCCCCTGCCGCCGACCCCCAAGGGTGGCGGCTCCTGACCGCGTGCTAGAATCCGCCGGTATTTCAAGGCGGAGAGAGCGCTTCTGGCCAGGACCGAGATCGCTACCGACAGGCCGGAGGAACTGGTCGCCCGGGTCCGGGCGGGGGACCGGCGCGCCGAGGAGCGGGTGATCGAGCTCTACGGCCGGGGCGTGGCGATCATCCTCGACCGCCACACCAACGGCCGCCCCGAGGCCGAGGACCTCTTCCAGGACACCTTCCGCCTCGGCCTGGAGAAGCTCCGCAAGGGCGAGCTGCGCGAGCCGGCGAAGCTGCCGGCCTTCCTCGCCCAGATCGCCCGCAGCCTGGCCATCGAGCACTACCGCAAGCTGACCCGCCGCAAGACCGACGCCGACAGCGACGCCGTCCTCGCGGCCGTGGCGCCGGACGCGAGCCCGCTCGGCGGCCTGCTGGCGCGCGAGAACGCCGCGCTCGTCCGCCGCGTCCTCCAGGAGCTGGCGAACGAGCGCGACCGCCAGATCCTCCTCCGCTTCTACATCGCCGAGGAGGACAAGGATCGCATCTCGGCCGACTTCGGCCTCGACAGCCTGCAGTTCAACCGCGTGCTCCACCGCGCCCGCCAGCGCTACAAGGAGCTGCTGGTGGCGCGGCTCGGCGGCCCCGAACGGGCGGCGCAAGTGGCGGGTGCGATACTTCTCCTTCTCATCACACTCTGGATCCGGATGGAACGCGCCTGATGGATCACACGTATATCGAAAGCCACGGCCTGGTGGAGCGCTATCACCAGGGCACGCTGCCGCCGGACGAGGAGGCGCGGTTCGAGGAGCATTTCGTCGACTGCGGCGAATGCATGGAGCAGCTCGAGCTCGCCCGCGGCTTCCGGAAGGGGCTCAGGAGCGTGGCGGCCGAGGACGCCGCGCGGGCCGTGGCGGCGGCGGGGCTCTTCGCCTGGCTGGCCCGCCGCGGGCGCCTGGCGCAGTGGGGGATGGCCCTCGCCGCGCTCCTCGTCGCCGCCGGGCTCCCCGCGCTCTGGCTGCTCGCCGCCGGCCGCGGCGAGCAGCGGGAGTGGAGCGCGCGGCTGGAGGCCCAGCGCCAGACCGGCCAGGAGCTGGAGCGCAAGCTGGGCGAGAGCGAGAGCCGCCGGAACGAGGAGCGGCGCGACCTCGAGGCGAAGCTCGCCGCCGTAAAACCGCCGGAGGCCCCACGTGGCCTGGCGAGCCCGCTGGTCAACACGCCGGTCTTCCTGCTCTCCGCCCTGCGCGGCGACGACGGCAAGCCGGCCGTGGTCGACCCCGGGAAAGCCGGCGAGGCCCTGGCGCTGGCCGTGGACGTGGGGACGGACCTCCGCTTCGTCACCTACAAGGCGACGATCACCCGGACGAGCGGCGAGAAGGCCTTCGAGAAAGCGGGCCTGAAACCGAACGCCCTCGAAGCCCTGATGATCACCTTCCCCGCCGCCTTCTTCGCCCCGGGCGACTACCGCCTGCGCGTCGAGGGGGTGAAAGCGGACGGCTCGGCGGCCGAGGTGGGGGGGTATCCGTTCCGGGTGGTGGGAAAGCGGGAAGCTGAATAGGGATCACAGGGACGCCAGAGACAACAGGGACTGCAGGCAAAGAACGTCCCTGGAGTCCCTGCTGTCTCTGGCGTCCCTTTTCAATGCTGCTGCGATCGTCGCTTTACACCGTTAACAAACACCTTACCTCCCGTTGAGGACTCGCGGGTCGGCTCACTCTAACGTGGCAGATGTCGTGCAGACGACACGCCCACGAGAGGGGAGCCCATGCTGGAGCCGCTGTTCGACAGGACCATTCACCAAGGCCGGGATCTTTCGCCTGCCTCCTCGCCGTTGATCGGGAGCCTGCGGAGATTCAGCGATCGCGCCGCGTGGTGGGCCCTGCTCCGCAGCGTCCTCGCCGGGCTCACCGCCGGCGTGCTCGCCGGCAGCGCCCTCGGCGTCGTCTTCCTCACGGCCAACCGCTATCTCTCCGACGGCCAGATGCAGCTCGCGGTGGCGTCCCTGCGCGACTTCCTGAACCGCTACGCCCTGCGCGTGGGGCTGTTCTTCCTGGCGATCGAGATCAGCTATCTGGTGCTCCTGAGCTCCCTGCGCTGGCGCTGGAACCGGGCGCGGGCGGCTTACGGAGCCAACGCGATGCTCTGGCTCGTCGCGGTCACCGCCTGCGTCCTCTGGAGCCTCTGGATCGCCCCCTGGACGCCGCACGTGCTCTCGCCGCGGGGGATTTCCCTGTTCGGCGGCGTGGCGCTCGCCGGCGCCGGCGCGGTCTGGCTCGCCGCGCGGCAGGGGGAACGGCTGCGGGTCGCCGTTAGCGCCGCCCTGCGCGGCCTCGGCAGCGCCAAGCCGGCCGGCGCCGCTCTCGTGCTGCTGGCCGGGGTCAACGCCGGCGCCGCGGCGGTGGCGAGCCATCCGGCCCGGACCCGCCCCAACATCCTGCTGATCACCATCGACGCCCTGCGCGCCGATCATCTGGGGGCCTACGGCTACTCCCGGCAGACCTCGCCGAACATCGACCGGCTGGCGAGCGAGGGGATCCGCTTCGAGCACGCGGTCTCGCAGTGGCCGCTGACCAGCCCGAGCTTCGCCGCCATGATGTCGAGCACCTACGGCCACACCAACGGGCTGATGCGGACCACGGCGCAGCGGATGCCCGACCGCGCCCTGATGCTGGCCGAGCTCCTCAAGGCGGGGGGGTACAGCACCGCGGCCGTCGTCGCCAACGTCAACCTGTCCCACGACTTCAACTTCGATCAGGGTTTCGACACCTATCGCGAGCTCTGGCGGGAGCCGGAGGAGCAGCGGACCGAGCTGACGACCCGCAACGGCCTGGAGCTGCTGGACAAGGCGTCGGACGGGCGTCCCGCCTTCGTCTGGCTCCATTATTTCGACCCGCACGCCCGCTACCAGCCGCCCAAGCCGTTCGACGGCATGTTCGTCAACGACGCGCATTTCGACTCGACCTGGCGGGTGCCCCTGCTGACGCAGAAGCGCTGGGACATCGGCGGGATCTCCACCAACGTCAACCTCGGCCGCGAGGACCGCGTCGCCTACTACGTGGCGCAGTACGATGCCGAGATCCGTTCCGTGGACACCCAGGTGGGCATCCTGATGAAGGCCCTGAAGGACCGGGGGCTCGACGGCCGGACGGTGGTCGTCATCGCCTCCGACCACGGCGAGAGCCTGGGCGATCACAACTATTTCTTCGAGCACGGGCGCTTTCCCTACGACGACTGCGTGCACGTGCCGCTGATCTTTCACGGCCCCGGCGTCCGCCAGGCCGGCGGGGTGGTGCGTTCGCCGGTCGAATTGATCGATCTCGCTCCGACCCTGCTCGACCTCGCCGGCCTGCCGGCCAACCGCGAGGCCGAAGGCAAGAGCCTGCGGCGACTGATGAACGGCGAGGGAGCGGGCAGCCCGGAATGGCAGTACGCCTTCACCGAGTCCGGTTTCGCGCAGAATTACCAGCGATCGATCACCAGCGAGCGTTACAAGCTCGTCTACGTGCCGGACGCCGGCGATCGCAAGCTCATGCAGGGTCGCGAGCTGGAGCTCTACGATCACCAGCAGGACCCCGGCGAGACCCGCAACGTCATCGACGAGCACCCGGAGGTGGCCGGCCCGCTCAAGGAGCGGCTCTGGCAATGGATCGAGGCGGCGGGCACCGACGCCGAGGCCCCCGCGGCGGTCCGCGTCGACGGCAACGCCGAGGAACAGCTCCGCTCGCTGGGGTACATTCAGTAAAGCCGCTGCTGCGATAGGATCTCTCCCCGTCCCACTAAGAAGGTATCCGTTTACCTTTTCCGGAGGAGAGGTCCATGATCCGACGACCCTTCAGGCTGTACGCGACTCACGCCCTGCTGGCCCTGGCGACCACCCTTCCGGCGCTCGCCGCCGGACCGGCCAAGCCGCCGCTGATCCCCGCCAACGAGCTGCTGCTCGGGCATTCGAAGTTCTTCCGGCCGGCCGAAGTCTGGGACCTGCAGGAAACGCCGGTGTGCAAGGAGCGGCTGGCGCCGCTGGCCTACAAGGCCTACAGCGCGGTCGGCTTCAACCTGGCCAACACCATCGTGCTGGTCGGACCGGACCACGGCCTGGTCGTGGTCGATACCCTGGGCTCCGACGGCACCGCCAAGGTCGCGCTGGAGGCGATCCGGCGCAAGGGCGCGATTCAGGCCGACGCCAACGGCAAGCTGCCGATCAAGGCGATCGTCTACACCCACAACCACATCGATCACACGGCCGGCGTGGCGGGCGTGCTGGCGCTCGCCGACCGGCCGGTCTGCCCGGCGGAGAACACGAACGACGCCGGCCAGGACGGCACCTACATCGGCCGCCAGGACTGCGTCGAGGTGATCTCCCAGGAGCAGGTGGTGGACAGCGTGATCAATACCGGCACCGTCGTCGGCCAGATGATCAATCCGCGCTCGTCCTACATGTATGGCAACTGGATCGGCGTCAACCGGATCAACGACGGCATCGGCCCCGAGGTGCTGGAGGGGAACGCCAGCTTCCAGATGCCCTCGCGCACCTTTACCCATCAGCTCCTGTTCACCGCCGCCGGCATCAACATGCAGTTGATCTATGCCCCCAGCGAGACCGACGACGAGATCGTCGCCTTCCTGCCCGACGGCATGAACCTGACCTATCCCGGCCAGAGCCCGAACGGCGCGCCGGCCGCGGCCGCGGCGGCGGGCTGGGGAGGACCCGGCATGCTGCTGTCGGCCGAGGTGCTCCAGGGGCCGTCGTTCCCCAACCTCTACAGCCTGCGCGGCACCAGCTACCGCAACCCGGCCCAGTGGTTCGAGAGCGTCGACAACCTGCGCAAGCTCGACTCCTGGAGCCTGGTGCCGGCCCACGGCGTGCCGCTCTGCGGCGCGGAAGACATCCGGACCCTGCTGCGCAATTTCCGCGACGCCGTCCAGTTCACGCACGATCAGGCCCTGCGGCGGATCAACCAGGGGAACACCCCCGACCAGCTGGCCGCGGAGATCCACCTGCCCGACTATCTGATCAATGACCTCGGGCGGATGAAGCAGCCGAAGCCGGACGTCCGCATGGAGGATTACCTGACCGCTTTCTACGGTTCGGTGCCGCAGGCGGTGCGGGAGATCTACTTCGGCTATCTCGGCTGGTTCGACGCCGATCCCGTGGGCCTGCGCCCGACGCCGCCGCGCGAGCTGTCGCGCAAGACGGTGGCAATGATGAACGGCTCCAAGCAGGTCGTCGCCAAGGCCGCCGAGGCGTTGGCGGAGGGCGAGAAGCTGCTCGCGGCCGGCCAGGTCGACAAGGCGCACGAGGCGCTCCAATGGGCGGCGGAGCTGACCACCGAGGTGATCCGCGCCGAGGGCCCCACCGGAGACGAGACCCGCCGCGGCCCGACGGTGCCGGTCTGCAAGAACCTGGTGCCGAAGTTCGACGTCAGCACCTCCTGGGTCCAATGCCGGCCTGGAGCCGGCACGCCGCCGCCCAACCCGCCGGCCTCCTGCACGGGGAGCGCCTCCTACTGCCATGCCCGCGAGGTCAAGGCGGCGGCGTTCGTGGGCATGTCGCAGATCGTGACCAACCCGAACTGGCGCAACTGGTACATCTCCTCGGCGCAGGAGCTCTGCGGGCTCTTCCAGGGCATGCCGGCCGTGGTGGGGGGGCTGACCGCGACGGACATCGTCACCGCCCT
>DATBAW010000090.1:0-15172 GCA_036271335.1 Thermoanaerobaculia bacterium | reverse complement strand
TACCTTCCAAAATATTCCTTCGGCGTCTCCCCCAGGAACAGGTCAGGGTGCAGCGGCTCCCCCGGCGCGACCGCGTAGCGTTCGAAGTCGGTGACGCCGGTCTCCCGCAGGACGTCGTCGTCGATGGCGAAGTGGCCGGTGTAGGAGCGACTGTCGCGGGTGAGGATGGCATGGGCGGCGTCGGCCATGATCTCGGGTTTGCGGCAGTTCTGGGGCGGGGTGATGCCGCCGAGCATGGCCAGGGCGGCGGTGAGGATCACGGTGCGCGGCCAGAGGGCGTTGACGGCGATGCCGTCCGCGCGGAACTCCTCGGCCATGCCCAGCGCGCAGAGGCTCATGCCGTACTTGGCGATGGTGTAGGCGACGTGGTGCTCGAACCACTTGGGGTCGAGGTTGAGCGGCGGCGAGAGGGTGAGGATGTGCGGGTTCTTCCCCTTCTTCAGGTGGGGGAGGCAGGCCTGCGAGCAGGCGAAGGTGCCGCGGGCGTTGACCCCCCACATCAGGTCGAAACGCTTCATCGGCGTCGCCAGCGTCGGGGTGAGGTTGATCGCGCTGGCGTTGTTGACCAGGATGTCGATGCCGCCGAAGGTCGCGACCGTCTTCTCGACCGCCGCCTGGACCTGGGCCTCGTCGCGGATGTCCACCTGCAAGGGGAGGGCGCGGCCGCCGGCGGCCTCGATCTCCTCGGCCGCCGAGTAGATCGTTCCCGGCAGCTTCGGGTTGGGCTCGGCCGTCTTGGCGGCGATGGCGATGTTGGCGCCGTCCGCCGCGGCGCGGAGAGCGATCGCCTTGCCGATGCCGCGACTGCCGCCGGTGATGAAGAGGGTCCGGTTCCTCAGGTCCGCCATTTAGGCCATTCCTCTCAGGACTTCATTCGAATAAGCGGCGATGTGGTCGTAGGCCTCCGCCAGCATCTCCTCGGGGGGGAGGAAGACGAGCCGCACGTGGTTGAAGTCGTCCTGGCCGAAACCGGAGCCGTGGACGAGGACGACGCCGCGCTGGAGGATCAAGTCGCGGACCAGCTCGACGTCGCGCAGGCCGCCGAGGTCGAAGCGGGGGAAGGCATAGAAGGCGCCGCGGGGGGGCACACAGCTCCAGCCGGGGATGGCGTTGATCCGCTCGACGGTGAAGTCGCGGCGGCGGCGCAGCTTGGCGGCCACCTCGGCGAGATGCGGGTTGGGACCCTCGAGCGCCGGCTTGATCGCCCACTGCACCGGATGGCTGGGGCAGAGCCGCGCGCGCATCAGGCGCCCCATGGCGTCGGCCAGCGGCGCCAGGACGGTCGGGGGGCCGGAGAGGATGGTCCAGCCCATGCGCAGGCCGGGACCCAGCCAGACCTTGGAGAGGCCGCAGAAGGTGGCGATCGGCACGTCGTCGCGCAGCGAGCCGGTGGCCACGAAGTCGGTCTCCGGATCGATCAGCATGCGGTCGTAGATCTCGTCCGAGAGCACCAGCAGGTGGTGGCGCGCGGCGACCTCCAGCACGGCTTCCAGGGTGGCGCGGTCGGCCACCGAGCCGGTCGGGTTGTTCGGATTGATCAGCACCAGGGCGCGGGTGCCGGCGTCCACCAGCCGCTCGATGTCGTCAGGGTCGGGCTGCCAGCCGCGCGACTCGTCGAGCTTGTAATAGAGCTCGCGGGCGCCGAGCTTGGCCATGACGGCGGAGTAAAGCGGGTAGCCCGGGCTGGGCAGCAGCACGCCCTCGCCGGGCTCGAGGAGGGCGCTGAGCAGCAGCTCGATCGGCTCGGAAGCGCCGTGGCCGATGAAGACGTCCTGGACCGACTTGATCCCCTTGCGCTCCTCGGCGTCGCGGCGGATCGCCTCGCGCGCCTCGGGGATCCCCTCGGAGGCGGAGTAGGAGGTCTTGTTGTCGCGCAGCGCCTTGACGATCGCCTCGACGACCACCTCGGGGGTGCGGAAGTCGAACTGGCAGGGGTCGCCGATGTTGAGGCCGATGATCTTCCGGCCCAGGCCCTCGGCCTGGCGGGCCAGCGAGACCACGTCGCGCACGGCGTAGGTGACGCCCGCGATGCGCTTCGCGGTGCGGATCGGAGCGTAGGGTGTGAGGGTCGCGTTGATGGTCATGATTGGATCGCCATACGGGGTCGTGATCCTAGAGCGCCGAGGTTCCCGGGGGCACCAGCTCGTCGATCCGCCGGGCATCCTCGTCGGTGATCTGTACGTCGAGAGCCTTCAGGCTGTCCTCCAGCTGCTCCATGGTGCGCGGGCCGATGATCACCGAGGTCACCGCCGGATGGCGGAGCGCCCAGGCGTTGGCGAAGCGGGCGAGGGGGACGTCCTTGGCTTCAGCCAGCGGCAGCAGTTTCTCGACGAGGTCGAGCCGGCGCTGGAACTTCGGGTTGTCGAGGTCGCCGATCGAGTTCCGGGCCCGCGTGCTGTCCTTCGGGTTGCCGCTCTCGCGCCGGTACTTGCCGGAGAGCCAACCCCCTTCGAGCGGGCTCCAGACGATGTTGCCGATGCCGTGCTTGAGGGTCATCGGGAAGTGCTCGGCTTCCATCACCCGGCGCAGGATGCTGTAAGGCGGTTGCAGGGAGATCCAGCGTTCCCAGCCATGGTCCGCGCTGGCCCACAGGGTCTCGACGATCTCCCAGGCCGCGAAGCGCTTCTCCCAGAGGGCGGTGCCCTCGTAGTGGTTGGTCGACAGCCCCAGGTAGCGCACCTTGCCCTGGCGCACGAGATCGCTGAGGGTGGAGAGGGTCTCCTCGATCGGCGTCGTGGGGTCCGGCCGGTGGATCTGGTAGAGGTCGATGACGTCGGTGTCGAGGCGGCGCAGGCTGTTCTCCACCTGCTCCTGGATCGCCTTGCGCGACAGTCCGCGCTGATTGGGCCCGGGACCGACCGGCGCGAAGACCTTGGTGGCGAGCACCGTCCCCTCGCGCCGCCCTTTCAGGGCCTTGCCGACGATGACCTCCGACTCGCCGTCGGAGTAGCCGTTGGCGGTGTCGACGAAGTTGATCCCCGAATCCAGCGCTTTGTGGATGATCCGGATCGAGTCCTCGTGGTCGGTGTTCCCCCAGCTGCCGAACATCATCGCGCCCAGGCAGAGGGGCGAGACCTTCAGGCCGCTCCTGCCGAGATTCCGGTATTCCATTGCGTCGCCTCCCGTGCGAAAAACCGCTCAGGACGACGCTATCACGCGCCCAGCGCGGCCTCCACCCGGTCCATCCGCTGGCGGAGGTCGCCGTGGAGCACCAGGTCGCGGCACTCGGCGGAGGGGAGGGGGGGGCTGAAGAGGTAGCCCTGGAACTGCTCGCAGCCGAGCCCCTGGAGCCAGCGCCACTGCTCCTGTCTCTCCACCCCCTCGGCGATGACGCTGATCTCCAGGCTGACGGCGAGCGCGATCACCGCCGCCGCCACCTCCTCGCTACCGCGGGCGTGGCCGATGGTGTGGACGAAGGAGCGGTCGACCTTGAGGGTGTCGATGGGGAAGGTGGTGAGGTAGGAGAGCGAGGAGTAGCCGGTGCCGAAGTCGTCGATGGCGATCCGCACGCCGAGCAGCTTGAGGCCGCGCAGCACGGCGAGGGTCGCCTCGGCGTTCTGCATGGCGAGGGTCTCGGTGATCTCGAGCACCAGGGCGCTGGGGGGGAAGCCGGTCTCGGCCAACACGTTGCGGATGCGGAGCAGAAGGTCGGGCTGCTGGAAGGAGCGCGGCGAGAGGTTCACCGCCAGCCGCAGGTCCACGGCCCCCTCGCGGCGCCACTCCTCGACCTCCAGGCAGGCGGTGCGCAGCACCCAGAGGTCGAGCACGGTGGCGAGGCCCGAGGCCTCGGCGAGCCAGAGGAACTCGACCGGCGTCAGCAGGCCGCGGGTCGGGTGGTACCAGCGGATCAGGGCCTCGACCCCATCGATGCCGTGCCGGCTCGAATCGAACACCGGCTGGTAGAAGAGGGTGAGGCCGCCGCGGACCTGCGCCAGCTCCCGCCGCAGGTCGGCCTCCAGCGAGAGCTGCTCCAGGCTGTGCGAGTCCATGTCCGGCATGTAGAGCTGGTAGCCGTCCCGGCTGGTCTCCTTGGTGCGGTACATGGCGATCTCGGCGTGCTTGAGGAGGGTCTCGGCGTCGGTGGCGTCCTCCGGGTAGCGGCTGACGCCCATGCTGGCGGTGAGGAAGACCTCGCGCTCCTGGAGGGCGAAGGGGAGGCGGATGACGCCCAGCAGCTTCTCGGCGACCCGCACCACGGCTCCGTCGGTCTCGGCGGAGGGGAGGAGGACCACGAACTCGTCCGCCGCCACCCGTGCCAGCAGGTCGGTGCTGCGCAGGTTGCGCCGCAACCGGCCGGCGAGCGCCTTCAGCAGGTCGTCGCCATGGCGGTTGCCGAGAGACTCGTTGACCACCTTGAAGCGGTCGAGGTCGAGGAAGAAGACGGCCAGCCGCTCCTGCCGAGGCTCGGCGCGCGCGATGGCGTTGCGGAGGTGCTGGACGATCAGGTTGCGGTTGGGCAGGTCGGTCAGCGAGTCGTGGTAGGCGAGGTGCTCGATCCGGTCGCCGGCCGCGATCACCCGCTGCCGTTCGTCTTCCAGCAGCCAGGTGACCATGCCGATGCCGATCAGCGACTGGAGCAGGAAGTCGAACGGTCCGAGGTAGGCGGCATAGTCGAGCGAGCCGAGATGGGCGAGCCGGCCGACGAGGATCACCACGTAGTGGAGCTGGTTCAGACCATAGAGCAGGAAGGCGGCGGCGACCAGGCCGCGCCCCAGCCCCGAGCGGCTCGCCCGGCTGCGCCAGACGCCCGCGGCGGCGATCAGGAATGCCGTTCCCAGCAGGAGCGTGCGCAACCCGACCCGGACCAGGAGGCGCACCTCGGGCGAGGTGTAGAGGGTTCCCAGGACCGAGCCCAGAGCCAGCAGCAGCAGACCGCCGAGGGTGGCGCGACGGAAGCGCCGGGCCGGGGGCGTCGCCACCGTCGCCTCCCAGGTGCCGAAGAGCAGCCAACCCACCTGCCAGTAGCCGGCGACGAGCGCCAGCAGGGAGACCGCCAAGCGCGTCGGCGCGTCGGCCGGCATCCGCGGCGCCAGATACTGCGCGGCCGTGCCGGCGAGTAGCCAGACGCAGAACGCCAGCCAGCTCGCGGCCCAGGTCCGCAGGTAGTGGTGCTGGTAGAGCCGGTAAAACCCTACCAGCATCAGTGCCAGAGCCACGGCTCCAACAGCCTGCGCGAGAATGCTTGTGAAAACCACAAGCGTTGAGTTGATCATGAGTCTCTTACCTTAGCATTGCCAACCAACCCCGAAAGGACTTCACGGCGCCCGGTCCTACCGCATCAGCAGAAATCCGACACCCGCCAGCAGCGCCAGCACCAGCAGCGCCACGCCGGCGTAGAGGAGCACCGGCTTTTTTCCCGCCTCGGCGTTGCCGCCGCCGACGCCGCCAAGGAACCGGGAGCCGGCTTGGGAGATGCCGCGGATCTCGGTCAGGGTCCGCAGGCCCAGGGTCTCTTCCAGGCGCTCGAGGGCGGCCAGCAGGTCGACGGCGGTGGGGTAGCGCTGGTCCGGCCGGCGGCCCAGGCAGCGGAGGGCCACGACGTCGATCGCCGGCGAGAGCGCGGGATCGATCTGGCTGGGGAGCGCGAATTTCGGTCCTGGGGCACGGCCGGTCAGCATCTCGTGGAAGATCACGCCGGCGGAGTAGAGGTCGGTCCGCGCGTCCGCCGGTCCGGTCCCCTCCAGCGTCTCCGGCGCCAGATAGTAGAGGGCGCCGAGGCGGATCTCACCCGTGCTCAGAGTGGCGGTGAGACTCGGCGCCGCGGACTCGAAGCCGGTGATCCCGAGGTCCGACAGCTTGACCGTCGCGAAGTCGGGCGAGACGAGGACGTTGCGCGGGGTCAGGCTGCGGTGGAGGAGCCCCTGCTGGTGTCCGGCACTCAAGGCCCGGCCGATCCCCCGCATCACCGTGAGGGCCTCGGAGAGCGACAGCCGGCGCGATTTCAACAGGCGGTCGAGGGAGGTCCCCTCGACCTTCTCCATCACCAGATAGAGCCGGTCCTCGCTCTGGCCGGTGTCGAGGATCTGCACCAGGTTGGGATGGCGGGAGAGGGGGGCGATCGCCTGCACCTCGCGGTGGAAGCGCTCGACGGCGGCCGGATCCTCGGCGAGCCGGCGAGGGAAGAGCTTGATCGCCACCGCGCGTCCCTCGGGCGTCTCGGCGGTGTAGACCGCGGACTGCCCGGCCTTGCCGAGGAGCTCGCGGACGCGGTAGGGGCCGATCGTTTCAGGCATTATTTCCAGGCGCTTTCCAGGCGCTTCCAGGATCGCTCTCGAAGATCATAAGCGTGTCGCCCACCGCGATGCGATCGAAGGGCTGGAGGAGGACGCGCTCGGCCGGTTTGCCGTTCACCCGCGTCCCCTTGCTGCTGCCGAGGTCGGTGAGCACCCAGGCATCCTCCTCGCGGGCCAGCCGCAGGTGCTCCTTGCTGGCGTTGGGATCGGTGAGCGGCAGGGCACAGGCGCGCGAGCGACCCACGATCGCGGGCACGCCGGCGTCGAGCGCCAGCGACCGGCCGCGCTCCGGCCCCTCGGCGACGTACAAGCGGGCGGTCCCGCCTGCGGCTGTCTTCCGATCCTGGCGCTCCCGTGGCGGGCGGGCGATCTCCACGGTCTGGATCGGGTAAGGGATGACGATCCCCTCCTTGCGGAAATCCTCCCAGATGCGGGCCCGCAGATCGCTGGCGACGCGCGGCCCCTGCGCGACGTCGTCGATCCAGACCCGCAGCTCGTAGAGGATGGCGCTGTCGTCGAAGGAGACCATGAGGACGTCCGGGGACGGCTTGTCGAGCACTCCGGTCACGCCGGCGGCGCAGTCGAGCAGGACGCGGCGGACGCGGTAGGGGGGCTCGTCGTAGCCCACTCCCACCCGCACCTTCTCGCGGTGGACCGGATGCGGGTAGTAATAGTTGAGCACCCGCTCCTCGGCCATCTTGCCGTTGGGTATCACCAGGTTGTCGTTGTCGCGCGTCCGCAGGTGGGTGGTGCGCCAGGTGATCGCGGCCACCCGCCCCTCCTGCTCGCCGACCCTGATCCAGTCGTTGATCCGGAAAGGCTTCTCGATGCTGATCACCAAACCGGCGAAGAAGTTGCCGAGGATCGGCTGGAGGGCGAGGCCGAGCACCAGCGAGGTCACTGCGCTGGTGGCGATCAGCGCCGTGACGTCGAGCTTGGGGTAGCTCATGCGCAGAGTGATCAGGGCGGTGGCCAGATAGACCACAGTCATCGTCACCGCCGGCAGCAGGGAAGGGAGGACCATCCCCTTCCTGGCGGTGAGATGGACGTCGAAGAGGTAGAGGCCGAGCAGGCGGAAGATGGTGATCAGGCCGAGGAACAGCCACGCCCAGCCGAGCATCTGGCCGACCCCCGCCATCATGTAGGTCGGCTGGAGGAGGCTGACCACCTCGAGCGTGGCCACCGCGGCGGCCACCGAGAGCGGGAAGGCGAGCTGCCGCACCCAGAAGAACCGCCGCCGGAGGGCGACGAGAACCGCGATCAGCACCGCCATCACGGCGACGGTGCCCAGAATGGTGAGGGTCGTCAGCAACCGGGGTCTACCTCCCTCCGAAAGCGCTCCGAAAGCCCCATTCTAGTCTGGGCGGCCGATGAGGTTAGAATCCGCCCATCGTTTCAGCTTTTCCCTCTCAAAGGAGATCACGATGAAGAGATTCGGTTCGACCGCCGCTCTGGCCCTCGCGCTCGCCGCCACCCTGGCGCTGCCGGGACAAGCCCAGACCGCCGAGAAGAAAGTCACCAAGACCACCACCACGACGACCACCACCAAGCAGGAGACCAAGCCGATGGTGGGGGGCGTGCGGGGCTCCATCCTGTTCGCGATCGACCAGGCCCAGGACAAGCTGATGCAGCTCGCCAACGCGATGCCGGCCGAGAAGTATGGCTGGAAGCCGGGCGAGGGGGTGCGGACGATGGGCGAGGTGTTCAACCACGTGGCGGCCGCCAACTACTTCTTCCCCACCTTCTGGGGCGGCACGGTGCCCGCCGGCGTCGATCCCCGCAACCTCGAGAAGGAGCTGAGCGGCGACAAGGCGAAGACCATCGACGCGCTCCAGAAGTCCTTCGACAACGTCCGCCAGGCGATCATCGCCGTGCCTGAGGCCGATCTGGACCGGAAGATCAAGATCTTCGGCCATGACGCCACCGTTCGCGACGCCATGATGATCGTGGTCACCCACGCCCACGAGCACCTCGGCCAGTCGATCGCCTACGCCCGCTCGAACGGCGTCGTGCCGCCCTGGAGCGCCAAGGGGGACTAGCAGGAAGGCCCCTCACCTCCCCGGCCCTCCTCTCCCAGCCCTCCACCCACCCTGGCGGGGAGAGGAGGGAGAACGCCGAAGAAGATGTAGGGGCGCAGCATGCTGCGCCCTTTTCCCGTCACGGCAACGTCGAGGCGCAGCATGCTGCGCCTCGACGAGCAGCCCGTCGTGGTTATTGGTCTCCCCTCTCTCCCCGGTCTTGGGTGGGTGGAAGGCTGGGGGAGAGAGGAGGCGGGGGAGTGAGGGCTTGGATGGGGGAGGTGCCTACCCCAGCCGCTCGCGGAACACCTTGTCCATCGCCAGGCGCAGGGCTTCCAGCCGGCCGAGCTTGCTCATCTCGTCGCCGGTGACCTTCACCGGCCAGTCGAAGTCGACGTTGTCGATCACCGTCGCCTTCCAGACCTTCTTCTTGGGATCCCAATCCCCATCCGGATTGCCGACCAGGTTCCAGCCGGTGGGGAGATAGCTGCGGATTTCGGTCTCCGTGTATTGGAGCGGCTCGTCGATAGTCATGGGGCGGGATTGTACGCCAACCCACCCTTCCTTGACCCCCCTCACGGCCGGTTGCTACGATCCATGGGTTCGGGCCCGCCGCGGCCCGCCCTCTAGCCGGCTGGCACAAGCGACTCACAAAGGAACGCCATGAGAATCGAGCTCACCGAAGAGCAGAAGCTGCTGCAGGAGACCGTCCGTAGATTCGCCGAGGAAGTGGTGCGGCCGCGGGCCAAGGAGATCGACGAGTCGGGCGAGTTCCCGCGCTCGTTCTTCGACCAGGCCGGGGAGCTCGGCCTCGCCGGGGTCGCCGTGCCGGAAGAGCACGGCGGCGCGGGCATGGATGCGATCTCCTACTGCCTCGTCATCGAGGAGATCAGCCGGGTCTGCGCCACCTCCGGCGTCATCCTGTCGGTCAACAACTCCCTGGTCTGCGATCCGCTGCTGAAGTTCGGCACCGACGAGCAGAAAAAGGAGTTCCTGGAGCCCTTGGCGTCCGGCAAGAAGCTCGGCTGCTTCGCCCTCACCGAGCCGGGCGCCGGCAGCGATCCTGCCGGCATCCGCACCACGGCGCGCCGCGACGGCGACGACTACGTGCTGAACGGCAACAAGATCTTCATCACCAACGGCACCGACGCCGACGTCGCCCTGGTCTTCGCCAGCGTCGACCTCGCCAAGAAGCACAAGGGGATCACCTGCTTCATCGTCCCTGCCGACACCCCCGGCTACAGCCACGGCACCCACGAGTTCAAGCTCGGCGTCAACGCCTCCGGCACCACCGAGCTCGCCTTCCAGGACCTGCGCATCCCCGCCCGCTACCGCCTCGGCGAAGATGGCGAGGGGTTCAAGGTCGCCATGGCCACCCTCGACGGCGGCCGCATCGGCATCGCCGCCCAAGCGGTCGGCATCGCCCAGGGGGCCTTCGAGGAGGCGCTCGCCTACTCCCAGGAGCGCGAGCAGTTCGGCTCCCACCTCTCGGACTTCCAGGCCATCCAGTTCTACCTGGCCGACATGTCGACCGAGCTCGACGCCGCCCGCCTGCTGACCTGGAAGGCGGCCTGGGCCAAGGAGAACCAGAAGCGCTACACCCTCGAGGCCTCGCAGGCCAAGCTGTTCGCCTCCGAGATGGCCCAGCGCGTCACCAACAAGGCGCTCCAGATCCATGGCGGCTACGGCTACACCAAGGAATACAACGTCGAGCGCTACTTCCGCGACGCGCGCATCACCGAGATCTACGAGGGCACCAGCGAGATCCAGAAGATGGTGATCGCCGACTGGGTGCTCAAGGCTTAGTGTAGTGCACCCGAAGTTCGGTGCCTTTCGTTACCCTCCTCGTCAGGGAGAAGGGCCTCCCAACGAGGGAGAGGGGCCTCCCAACAGGTACCGAACCTTGGGCGCACTACACTAGGAGGCCGTCCGAAGGAGATCGCCATGGCCGTGCTCACAGAGCATCTTCCCGAATCCCCGACTTCGACCCGGGAAGGCGTCGACTTCTCGCTCACCGAGGACCAGCAGCTCCTCCGCGACGAGGTCCGCCGCTTCGCCGTCGAGCGCATCCAGCCCGGGGCGGCCGAGCGCGACCGCAATCACACCTTCCCGATCGACATCTTCCAGGAGATGGGGGAGATGGGGCTCCTCGGCATGCTGGTGCCCGAGGAGTACGGCGGCGCCGGCACCGACACCCTCGCCTACCTGCTGGCCGTCGAGGAGATCTCGCGGGTCGACCCGGCCGTGGCGGTGACCATGAGCGTCACCAACTCCGTCTGCTGCTGGCCGATCGTCCACTTCGGCAGCGAGGACCTGAAGCGGCGGGTCCTCCCCGCGCTCGCCTCCGGCGAGGCGGTCGGCGGCTTCGGCCTCACCGAGCCGGGGGCGGGAAGCGACGCCGGCAGCCTGAAGACCACCGCCCGGCGCGACGGCGATGTGTGGATTCTCAACGGCCAGAAAGCCTGGATCACCAACGCGGGCTACGCCAAGTACTTCGTGGTGCTGGCGCGGACGGATCCGGCGGCGGGGAAGCGGGGCATCTCGGCCTTCGTGGTCCCCGCCGACGCGCCCGGCTTCTCCGTCGGACCGCCCGAGGAGAAGATGGGCCTCCGCTCCTCGCTGACGGCGCAGATCTACTTCTCCGACTGCCGGGTGCCGGCCGGCAACCTCCTGGGCGAGGAAGGTCAGGGCCTGAAGATCGCCCTGGCCACCCTCGACCACTCCCGCCTCGGCATCGGCGCCCAGGCCACCGGAATCCACCAGAGGGCGCTGGAGCTGGCCGTGGCCTACGCCAAGGAGCGCGTGCAGTTCGGCGTCCCGATCGCCAACAACCAGGCCATCCAGTTCAAGATCGCCCAGATCGCCACCGAGCTAGCCGCCTCCCGCGTCCTCACCCACGCCGCCGCCGCGGCCGAGGGCACCTCGCGAGCCGGCCGCCTCGCCGCCCAAGCCAAGGTCTACGCCTCCGAAGCCGCCAACCGCGCCTGCCAGGAGAGCCTTCAGATCCACGGTGGCAACGGCTTCCACGACGACTACGAGATCTCCCGCCTCTACCGCGACGTGCGCGTCACCACCATCTACGAGGGGACGAGCGAGATGCAGCGGATGGTGATCGCGCGGAGTTTGTTGCAAAAGTAGCTTCGCCCGAAACGAAAGGAGAGTTTTCATGCGTCGACTTCCGTTGCTCTCGGTCAGTCTCTCCATTTTGCTGGGAGCGTTCTTCTTGCCCGCTGCTTCGAAGGCGTACCCCCTCGTTGACTGCAGTCAGATCTGCCCGGCACATGGGGGCGCCGAAGGCACATTATATTGCCTTGACGACTGCACGGGCCTGAAGGTGCATTGCTCTCAGAGCTGCATCTACGCCCAGTAGCTCCGTCCTGTTGATCGCAGCAGGCTCCAGACGTTTCTAGAAACTTCACTTATACGGCTGCACCAGGTATTTCTGGGTCCTGGCGCGGGTCATGCTGCATACCTTTAAGATTTTAGAGCGCTTCAATGACTGACTCACGCTACCCTTGCCCAAGCTGCGGCTTCCTCGTCTTTAGTGAGCCACCCGGTAGCTACGAGATCTGTGCTGTGTGTGGCTGGGAGGACGATCACGTCCAGCTTAAGCATCCGAGCATGGGCGGCGGAGCCAACAAGCTCAGCCTCGCAGAACACCAAGCGCGGGCACTTCGAACTTTTCCCGTTGGCGTCAGCATCGTCTATACGTACAACAGGTCCACTGAATGGCGACCACTCCTACGATCTGAGCTCGCCTCCCACCCAATGCCCACCGACGGTCTGTCGTATCTCAACGCGGCGGGAGAGGAGTCGTCGCCCTACTATTGGCTCCGTCTTTCGCCTGAGCCGGCGGCATAGTCATTCAGGATCGAATGGGAGAGCTTATGCAAGGCACGATTGCTCAGGTCATCGCGGTAGTCACACATGGGAATGCTTTCCTGTCCGGCGAGCCCGGCTTCGATGCCGCCGCCTTCTATCCCACAAATAGCACCTTCAAATTTTGTGAGTTCGTTAGATTCGTCGAGCGACACCGGCAGGCTGGAGGGTGGATCGACTCGGACTATGCGACCGACCCGGTTCAGTGGTTCGAACGCCTGCGGCAGAGCGGCACCTCCGGGCTTCGTTTAATCCATGTGCCGGGGTCTGGAGAGGGACAAAAATCCGATCGCTGGCGGGTCGGGTTTATCGGCGGCGGTGGAAGGTGGCTCATCGACGCGGCGACGCCTGCCGGCTCCGAGATTTGGGAGGCTCAATGGGAAGTCGGAGATCCAGATCGTGCCGATCACAGGATCTGGCGCGTAACCTATGGTCGCCTCGCGACCGGGCAGCTGACGAGGGACGAGGGGATGTTCGTAGCGGAGTTGAAGTGGAAACTTCAGCTCAATTTGACGGAGATCGCCGAGTTCGCGCGCACGCGCGGGTTTGAGCCCTTTGACAAGGCCTTCGAGTCAGGGCTTTCTCATCTCACGTCGCAATCCCCGTTGAGCGACGTTTACCACCAAGACTTCGCGCCGATTGGATCTCTCCCCCTTCCCGCCGCTCAACTGCTGGGAACGGCGCAAGCGGCATGGGTCTTCGGGGGTATGGGCTCCTGGAACGACCTGGGTTTCGAGGGGGACGACCAGGCTCAATACGATCGCCTCTCGGACGAGTTGTACGCGCTCCTGGTCCAGGCCGCCGTCACCGGCGCGAATATGAGCGTTGCCCCTCGAAATCCCCTCGTCACGGGTGCGAATCCGAACGTTCCTCCACGAAAGCCATCGCAGGCGAAGCCGTGGTGGCAATTCTGGAAATAAAAAGTCCACGTGAGGAAGCCCAACTCCGGCCGATCGGACGAGGGCTCGACTTCAGAAAGGAGCGAGGCTGTGCCAGTATTTCTGGATCACTTCAAGTTTTATGACGTCGTTCCCCTCCAGGTCAGCCGCGAAGTTGCCCTGAAGGGACAATTCGACGACGACATGTTCCTGGGAGCTTTCCTCCCGGAGGTCTTGCACCTGGGCGCGGCGGTGAGCAAGAACGGCGAACCGATCTCCGACAAAAAGCGATACATGACCTCTTATTCCATCAGCGCCGGTCCCGAGCCACCCCGCCGCGTCCTGATCAGCAACCAGTTCGGCACGCAGGAGCTGATCCTCGACCAGCCGGAGCTTCTCCTGACGCCGGCGGTCTACGTGGATCCGACAGCGCCGATGCCCGAGCCCCTCGACCATTACAAGTGCTATCGCGTGACGTCCGGCCCGCCGATCGAGGCGAGCGTGCTGCTGGCGGATTTCTTCGACCCTGCCGATTCGAACCGGGTCACTGTGCCGCTCTTCTTCGGCGTGCCGGTCGAGAAGCGGTATGGCGGCCTGGACGAGCCGATCGGGGCGCCGGACGACCATTTGACGCTCTACGAGATCCTGCCCAAGGCATATGTGGCGGGTGGGACCATTCAGGATCAGTTCCGCACGGGAGAGCTCGACATCCTAAGGTCGAGGATGCTGGCGGTGCCGACGACGAAGCTGGAGTGGGAGCTGGCGTAGACGAACCGTCGGCCTGAGCCGGGCGAAGCTTTTGAACGAGGAGGCGTTGGAGCATCAACGCCTCCGTCCGCATGATCGGAGGATTAAGATGAAATCTCTAACAACTTGGTCACGACGGTAATTCTTAGCCACCGCCGCGGGAACGGGTGCGGTGATCATTCTGAACCGCCTCGGATAGGTGCCAGCCGTTTCCCCACGGTGCTTCGATGCACGCGGGAGCGGAGCGGATTTCCTTGCCGCAAGTTGACCGGAGCTTCCTTCCAGGATCGAAAAAAGAACGCCCAATTCGTCCCCAGCTTCGAGATGCCGCTTCCGGGAGAGCTGGGCGCTCCGTGCAATCCGCGGTCAATTCGGGCTCAGCTCCAGCCCTCCCACATCCACCGTCACGTCCCTGAGCTGGCAGAGCAGCGAGGTGGGGGGAATGATGAGGTGCACGCTGTAGGCGGTTCCATCCGTCAGGCAGCAGGTCAGGGCGGGAAACTGAGGCTGGCAGGTCTGATTGGCCGTGCACTGAATGGCACCGCGCTCCGCGCAGTTGAACTGGTTGATGCAGGCCGTGAGCGAAGCGAAGGTCCCGGCGGGCTCGCACCCCGGACCGGAGGGGGCCAAGGCCACCTTGGTGAGGGTCTTGTTGGTGCCGAGGTCCGTGATCAGAAACGTCAGCGAGGAGTCCTGCTTGACGATCTCGGAGCGATAGGTCGTCGTGGCTCCGGTCGCCTTGTTCACGATCTGCGTGTAGCGCAGGACTAGGTCCGAGTCCCCCCGATCCAGGACGATGGGGGCTTTGTCGACTGACGGGTTGGTCAGGAAGGACGCCGTCTGGCTCGCGTCCTCGTCCGCTCCGAAAAGATATCCGCTCACGTCGTAACCCTTGAGGGAAGACACGAGGGTGGCTTTGCAATCGGTCGCGGCTTGGCCGCGCGCGCAGCACAGGACGAAGAAGAGGACGGCGAAGAAGAGCGCGGATGGGGTCTGGGCGGGCTTGGTCATCTTCTGAGGTCTCCTTGGTTGATGGGCTCGCAAAGTAGCCCGGAAAGAAATTGGCGACCGAGGCGGAGCTTCGTTACAGCGTCTCGGTACGCCGTCTCCCGCTGAACACGTAGCGGGGATACTCGTTCTGTGCCGCCGCGGAGGCGGACAGATCGATGTCGACTGTCGCGAAAGGTGCGTCGAGGGTCGTCCGCGCCAGGATGTTTCCGGACGGATCGATGATCCATCCGACTCCACCGCACGCGCCCGTGGGGTCCACGCGGTTGGACGACAGGCTGAAGGCACCCGAGCGTACCGCCGCCACAACGCCCACGGACAGCCACTTGGCCGTCGTGGCGGCCGCCGTCGCGCGTGGCGACAGGATGACCGGCACGCCGCGCGCGGCATAGGCGGCGTAGGTCTCCAG
>DATBAW010000089.1:0-2585 GCA_036271335.1 Thermoanaerobaculia bacterium | reverse complement strand
ACCATCAACGACAAGATGGCGCCGGTGCTGAAGAAGATCTACGACCAGATGGCGGACCCCAAGTGGGTGATCTCGATGGGCGCCTGCGCCTGCTCGGGCGGCTTCTACCGCGCCTACCACGTGATGCAGGGGATCGACGAGGTCATTCCGGTGGACGTCTACGTCCCCGGCTGTCCGCCGACGCCGGAGGGGCTGATCTATGGCATCCTCCAGCTGAAGGAAAAGGTCGCCCGCGACCGCCAGTTCTATCGCCAGAAGAGCCGCCAAGAGAACCGGGAAACCAAGCCGGACCAGGAGAAGACCCAGAGTGTCAACGCTGGCGCCCCCACAGCCTAAGCCCTCGACCGCCACGCCGGAGCTCGACGCCGTCCGGGCGAAGTTTCCGGCCGGCAGCGTCCTCCCCCAGGAGGGTCTGGACCAGCCGGTCTGGATCGTCAGCAAGGACGTCCTCTTCGACGTCGCCCGCGAGCTGAAGGAGAATCCGCAGACGCAGTTCGACATGATGCTCGACCTCTGCGGCGTCGACTTCCCCGACCGCGAGGAGCGCTTCGAGGCGGTCTACCACCTCTATTCGATCCAGCGCGGCGCCCGCCTCCGTCTCAAGGTGCCGATGCATGAGAAGGACCTCGCGCTGCCGTCGATGACCCGCCTCTGGCAGGGTCTCAACTGGTTCGAGCGCGAGGCCTACGAGATGTTCGGCTTCGGCTTCGAGGGGCATCCGAACCTCCGGCGCCTGCTCACCCACGAGGCCTTCCAGGGGCATCCGCTGCGCAAGGACTACGACGCGGCGAAGCGCTGGATCCTCACCGAGGACCAGATGTACAAGCCGCACTTCGACCTCCCCGAGACCGGGGACGAGATGTTCGAGCGGATGACCATCAACATCGGTCCGTCCCATCCGGCCATGCACGGCACCTTCCGCCTGATGGCGGTGCTGGACGGCGAGACGATCGTGGCCTCGGACGTCGAGATCGGCTATCTCCACCGCTGCTTCGAGAAGATGTGCGAGACGCACACCTGGCAGCACGTCATCCCCTACACCGACCGGCTGAACTACTGCTCGGCGTTCATCAACAACGTCGCCTACTGCCGGACGGTGGAGACGATGCTGAAGGTCGAGGTGCCGCCGAAGGCGGTGTGGGCGCGGATGATCCTCTCGGAGTTCTCGCGCATCATGGACCACTGCGTGTGCAACGGCACGACGCTGGTCGACGCCGGCGGCCTGACCAGCTTCTGGTACCTGTTCCAGCCGCGCGAGGAGATCTACGGCCTGCTGGAATCGGTGTGTGGAGCCCGCCTGACGGTGTCGGCCTGCCGGATCGGCGGTCTGCTCCAGGAGCTGCCGCCCGACTTCGAGGCGCGGTGCCGCCGGCTGCTGGAGATGATCCCGCCCCTGGTCAACGACGTCGAGACGCTGGTCAACAAGAACCGGATCTGGATCGACCGCTCGGTGGGCGTCGCCGCGATCTCCGGCGAGGACGCGGTGAACTGGGGCTGGACCGGACCCTGCCTGCGGGCGAGCGGCGTCGGCTACGACGTGCGGCGGGCCCACCCCTACGACCTCTACGAGTCGCTCGACTTCGAGGTGCCGGTGCTCTATGGCGGCGACGTCTACGACCGCTTCCGCATTCGCATGATGGAGATCCGCGAGTCGCTGAAGATGATCAAGCAGCTCCTCGACCGCGGCATGCCATCCGGCCCCTACATCGTCGACGATCCGCACGTGGCGCTCCCCTCGAAGGAGGCGTGCTACAACCAGATGGAGTCGATGATCTACCACTTCAAGCTGATCATGGACGGCATCGTGGTGCCGGAAGGGGAGCTCTACAGCATGGTCGAGGGAGCCAACGGCGAGCTCGGCTTCTACACGATCAGCGACGGCACGGGCAAGCCGTACCGGAACCACTGCCGTCCCCCCTGTTTCCCGATCTTCTCCGCCTTTCCCGGCCTGATCACCGGCGGCTCGGTCTCCGACGCCATCGTCTCGCTGGGCGGCTTGAACGTCATCGCCGGAGAGCTCGAACGATGAGCCAGCCACTGACTCAGACGCAGGCCACCCAGGCCCCCATCCGGCCGGTCCTGCGCTCGCCGTATCCCACCGAGCCCAAGCCCTACAAACCGGGGTTCGCGGAGCGCTTCTACCTGCCGCTGTTCAGCGGGTTGATGGTGACCTTGCGCCACTTCGTGCAGAACCTGATCAAGCCGAGCCGGATGTACACCATCCAGTATCCGGAGGAGCGGCGGAACTACAGCCACCGCTTCCGTGGGCACCACATCCTCACCACCCGTCCCGACGGCTCGGTGCGCTGCGTGGCCTGCTTCCTGTGCGCCCAGAACTGCCCGGCCGAGTGCATCCACATCGAGGCCGGCGAGCATCCGGACGTCAACATCGAGAAGTACCCCACGGTCTACGAGATCGACATGCTGCGCTGCGTCTTCTGCGGCTTCTGCGTCGACGCCTGCCCGGAGGAGGCCATCATCATGTCGAACAACTACGACATGGCCTACTTCACCCGCGAGCAGTCGATCGTCGGCAAGTCCGACCTGATGAAGCCCTTCACCTTCGACGAGAACCGCCTCGGCTA
>DATBAW010000088.1:0-17844 GCA_036271335.1 Thermoanaerobaculia bacterium | reverse complement strand
GATCGTCCTCCGCAAGGACAAGGAGCTGGGCAGGATCGCGCCGGGTTACTTGGCGGACCTGGTAGCCGTCAAGGGCGATCCGCTGGCCGACATCTCGGTGATCGAGAAGCCGGCGCTGGTCGTCAAGGATGGGCGGGTGGCACTGGCTCCGCACTGACCTTCGATTTCGCCGGCGCCATCCCCGGCTGGTAGAGCACCGGCCGCCCTTCCTTCTCCTTCGCCTTCAAGACCATCGTCCGCACGTCGGCCAGGAGCTTCTTGGCGTCGTAGACGATCCCGTCCTTGATCGTGTATTTGACGCCGCCGACGCGCGTCACTTCGTTCTTCTCGTTCAGCTTGATGGCGCCCGTGCCGTAGAGCACCGCCAGGTTCTCCAGCAGGTTCTCCTCGACCACCACGAGGTCGGCGAGCTTGCCCGGCTCGACCGAGCCGATCTCCTTGTCCATCCCGAGCGCCTCGGCTCCCTTGAGGGTGGCGGCGCGGATCACCTCGAGCGGATGGAACCCGGCCTCGCGCAGCAGCTCCAGCTCGCGGATGTAAGCGAAGCCGTAGAGCTCGTAGATGAAGCCGCTGTCCGTGCCCACCGTCACCCGGCCGCCACGGTTCTTGTACTCGTTGACGAAGGCCATCCAGAGACGGTAGTTGTTCTTCCAGTCGATCTCGTTCTCGGTCGTCCAGTAGTACCAGTAGGCGCCGTGCGACTGACGGTTGGGCGTGTAGAAGTCCCAGAGCGAGGGGAGGGTGTACTCGTCGTGCCACTCGGCGCGACGGGCCCGCATCAGATCGCGGCTGGCCTCGTAGATGTTGAAGGTGGGATCGATCGTGAAGTCGAGCTTGATCAGCTCGTCCATCACCTCGTTCCACTTCTTCGAGAACGGCGGTGCCGCCTGCTTCCACAGCCGTCCCGCCTCGCCAAAACGGTGGGATTCGTCGGCATAGTTGTAGTCGAGCGGATAGTCCTGGATCGTGCGATCGTCGAACAGCGCCTCGGGGAGGCCGTACCAGTGCTCCATCGAGGTGAGCCCCCAGCGGGCGGAGGTAAGGACGTTGACCCGCGCCACGTCCATCTGCGCGTGGTGGCAGGCGGAGCGCAGCCCCTTCTTCTTCGCCTCCTCGATCGCCGCCTGCATGATGTCCGGCCGGTAGCCGAAAAACTTCACGCCGTCTGCGCCGCGGGCGGCGATCTGGTCGACCCAGAGCCGCGCCTCCGCCGGCTTGGTGAAGGGGTCGTCGCGCCCCTGGCCGAAGAAGATGTAGGACTTGATTCGCGGTGCCGTGATCTCGTTGCGCGCGCTCTTCGCCTTCTGGTCGAGCGTCCAGTCGATGCCGTTGCCGCTCCCCGGATCGCGGACGGTGGTGATGCCGTGCCCCATCCAGAGCTTGAAGACGTATTCGGCCGGCGTCCCCTGCTCCTTGCCGCCGATGTGGCCGTGCATGTCGATGAACCCCGGCAGCACGTACATGCCGTGGAGGTCCATCTCCCGGTCCCCCGCCCCCGCCTTCGGCCGCTTCTCGGGATCGGGCGTGACTCCCGGGCTGCCGACCTCATCCACCTCGACGATCCGGTTCTTCTCGATCACGATGTCGACCGGACCGATCGCCGGCGCCCCGGTGCCGTCGATCAACGTCACGCCGCGCAGGATCAACCGCTTGAACGGCCCCTCGCCCTCGGCACGAGGAGGCGCCGGGAGGATCGACTCGTCCTTGGACCCCTTGCCGTCCTTGACTTCCTTGCCCGTTGAATCCTTCGCGGCGGGAGCCTTCGTCTCGGCCGCGGACAGCGCCAGGCCGGCGAGCAGCAGGACAGAGCAGAGCCACGAGATCCTTCTCTTCATCGCGCGATCCTCTCGGAAAATGGGGATTCTACGGCAAAACAAAACGGCCGGCGCGAGAAGCGCCGGCCGTCGAAGAATCGCGAAAACAGATGGTAAAGCTAGACGCTCTTCTTGGGAGTCGAGGTCTGGGCCTTGCCGGCCTTCTGAGTCGAAGGCTTCTTGGGAGTGTCTCCCTTGACCACCTTCTTCGGGGCAGCAGCCGCCTTCTTCTTGGCTTCCGCCTTGTCCGACTTGACGGCTCCGTCGTCGACCTTCTTGTTGGGCTTCGACAGCTTGGGGCTTCCCCCTGTCGCCTTCGGAGCCTTGGACTCCTTGACCGGCTCGGTCGCTTCGGCCGCGGCGCGCTCGACCAGCTCGAGGACCGCCATCTCGGCCCCGTCACCCTGACGGGGTCCCAGCTTGACGATCCGCAAATAGCCGCCCGGCCGCTCCTGGAACCGGGGCGCGATCTCGTCGAACACCTTCTTGACCAGATCGCGGCTCAGCACCCACCGCAGCACCCAACGGCGGTCGTGCACCGTGCCATGCTTGCCCCGGGTGATCAGCTTTTCGGCGATCGGGCGGAGCTCCTTGGCCTTGGGGAGCGTCGTGATGATCCGCTCGTGGTCGACCAGCGACTGCAGCTGGTTGCGGAAGAGCGCTTCCCGGTGGGAGGAGACCCGCCCCAGCTTTCTGTGTCCCATCGCGTGACGCATGATCTTCTCCCTTTAAGCCCCGGCAGCGGGCCGCTCCGGCACTTCCATGCCGAAGTGGAGGCCGAGCTTGTCGAGGACTTCCTGCACCTCTTCAAGCGACTTCTTGCCGAAGTTCTTGGTCTCCAACATGTCCTTCTCGGTCCGGCGCACCAGGTCACGGAGCGTGTGGATGTTGGCGTTCTTGAGCGAGTTGGCGGAGCGGACCGAAAGGTCGAGCTCGTCGATGTTCTTGGCCAGCACGGCGTCGAGGCCGGCGAGCTCCTCGCGCCCCAGCTCGCTGCCGTCGTGACGCAGGCTCTCCTCGGTCTGAATGAAGATGCCGAGGTGATCCTTGAGCAGCATGGAGGCGAGCGAAACCGCCTCCTCCGGCCGCACCGTACCGTTGGTCCACACCTCGAGGATCAGGCGCTCGTAGTCGGTCGCCTGACCGACGCGGGCCGCCTCGACCCGGAAGTTGACCCGCCGGACGGGGCTGTGGGCGGAGTCGACCGGAATCCAGCCGATGCCCATCGACTCGTCGAAGTTGCGGTCGGCCGCCACGTAGCCGCGGCCGCGCTTGATTTGCGCCTGGAGCTTGAACCGCCCCTCCTCGTTGAGGGTGGCGACGTGGATGTTGGGATCGAAGATCTCGATCTGCGGATCCTCGGTCATCTGGCCGGCCGTGACCTTGCCCGGCCCCTGCACGTCGACCGACAGCACCTTCGGCTCCTCCGAATGGAGGGTGAAGGAAACCTGCTTGAGGTTGAGGATAATGTCGGTGACGTCCTCGACCACGCCGGGGATCGACGAAAATTCGTGCAAAACGCCCTCGATGTTGATCGCGGTGATCGCCGCGCCCTCGATCGAGGAGAGCAGGCAGCGCCGGAGGGCGTTGCCGATGGTAGTTGCGAAGCCCCGCTCGAACGGCTGGGCGGTAAACCGCCCGTACGTCTGCGTCAAGGTCTCGGTATCGACCTCGACCCGCTTGGGGCGTTGAAATCCTTTCCAAAGCATTCCTGAACTCCTTCCCTGGTCGACTCCACCGTCAGCGGCTGTAGAGCTCGACGATGAGCTGCTCCTGGATCGGGAGCTTGATGTCCTCGCGCACCGGCAGCCGGAGCACCCGGCCGCTCGTCGTCTCCGCGTTGAGCTCCAGCCAGTCGGGCACGCCGCGTCCCCGCGCCGTCTCGACGCTCGAACGGATCAGCGGGTTCTTACGGCTGGGCTCCTTGATCGCGACCGCCTGCCCCGCCTTCACCTGGAAGGAGGGGATGGTGATCTTGCGGTTGTCCACCTGCACGTGGCCATGGCGGACCAGCTGGCGCGCCTGCGAGCGCGACGCGGCGAAGCCGAGGCTGTAGACGACGTTGTCCAGACGCCGCTCGAGCTGCACCAGCAGGTTCTCGCCGGTGATCCCCTTGCGGCGATCGGCCTCGGCGAAATAGTTGCGGAACTGCGACTCGAGCACCCCGTAGATGCGCTTGACCTTCTGCTTCTCGCGGAGCTGCAAGCCGTAGCCGAGCGTCCGCCGGCCACGCCGGGTGCCGTGCTGGCCCGGCGGGAAATTGCGGCGCTCGACGGCGCACTTCTCCTTGAAGCAGCGGTCCCCTTTCAGAAACAGCTTCATCCGTTCGCGCCGGCAGAGCCGGCAAACGGGTCCCGTATATCTGGCCACTGGATCTCTCCTTGACGTCCTCTCCCCGACGCTACGGGGACTTCAACCTGGGAAGACGCGCGAGAACCCCCGGCACGCCCGGGGGCTCGAAGCTCGGCGGTCCCGAGACTGCGACTGCTGCTGTACCTGCGAACGGCGGCGGATCAGACGCGGCGCCGCTTGCGCGGCCGGCAGCCGTTGTGCGGGATGGGGGTCACGTCCTTGATCGACTTGACCTCGATCCCCGCCGCCTGAAGGGCGCGCACCGCCGACTCGCGGCCCGCCCCCGGGCCCTTGACCATGACGTCCACGGAGCGGACGCCCGCGTCCTTGGCCTGGTTGCCGGCGTTCTGCGCCGCCACCTGGGCCGCGAAGGGAGTTCCCTTGCGCGAGCCCTTGAACCCGATCCGGCCGGCCGACGACCACGAGAGGACGGCGCCCTCCGGGTCGGCGATCGAGATGATCGTGTTGTTGAAGGTCGCCTGGATGTGCGCGACACCGTGCGGCACGTTGCGCCGCTCCTTGCGCTTGGCGCCCTTCTTTTCCTTCTTGTTGCCTTCGGCTTTGGCCATCTGAAGTCCCCTGACGTGTTACTTCTTGGTCGCCTTCTTCTTGCCCGCGACGGCGCCGCGACGCGGCCCCTTGCGGGTGCGAGAGTTGGTCTGGGTCCGCTGGCCGCGCGCCGGCAAGCCCCGCCGATGGCGCACGCCGCGATAGCAGCCGATCTCCATCAGGCGCTTGATGTTCTGGCTGATCTCCTTGCGGAGATCGCCCTCCACCCGCCCCTCATCCTGGATCACCTTGCGGATGCGCTGGGCCTCGACCTCGGTGAGGTCCTTGACCTTCGTGATCGCGGGCACCTCGGCCTTGACCAGGATGTCCTGCGAGCGCGAGCGGCCGATCCCGTAGATGTACGTGAGACCGACCCAGACCTGCTTGTTCTGCGGCAGGTCGACTCCTGCGATTCGTGCCATAGCGACTCCCTATCCCTGACGCTGCTTGTGTTTCGGGTTCTCGCAGATCACCCGCACGACGCCCTTGCGGCGGACGACCTTGCACTTCGGGCAGATCCGCTTGACCGATGAACGTACTTTCATGATCCGACTTCCTTTCCTCGCCGTCTACTACTTCAATCGGTAGACGATTCGGCCCCGGTTGAGATCGTACGGCGACAGCTCGACCAGCACGCGGTCGCCGGGCAGAATCCGGATGAAGTGCTTCCGCATCTTCCCCGAGATGTGCGCCAGGACCTGATGCTTGTTGCCGTTCAGCTCCACCTCGACGCGGAACATCGCGTTGGGGAGCGGCTCCACCACCACCGCCTCAACCTCGATCGCCTCTTCTTTCGTGGACAAACGTCCTTCCTCTCTCACGTTTGAGTTGCCTACACGCGGCCCGTGCCCAGCACCTGCGCGCCCGACGTGGTCACCGCCACCGAGAACTCGAAATGGGCCGACAGCGACCCATCCTCCGTGCGCGCCGTCCAGCCGTCCGGGTCCATCCGGATGCCGCAGGCGCCGGCGTTGACCATCGGCTCGATCGCCAGCACCATCCCCGGCTTGAGCTTCGGCCCCTTGCCGAGGACGCCGAAATTGGGCACCTGCGGATCCTCGTGCAGCGAGGTTCCCACGCCGTGCCCCGTGAACTCGCGAACCACCGAGTAGCCATGGCTCTCGGCGTGCTGCTGGACCGCCCAGCCGATATCTTGAAGCCGACCCCCGGGCCGCACCTGCGCGACGCCCAGGTGGAGGGCCTCCTCGGTAACCCGCAACAGCCGCTCGGCCGCCGGATCGATCCTGCCGACCGCGAAGGTCCGCGCCGCGTCGCCGCAGTACCCCTTGTAGAAGACACCGCAGTCGATCCCGACGATATCCCCCTCCTGGAGGGGAACCTCCCCCGGGATGCCGTGCACGATGACGTCGTTGACCGAGATGCACAACGTCGCGGGATAACCCCGGTAGTGCAGGAAGGCCGGAACCCCACCGGCTTCCCGGATCACCCGCTCGGCGAGAACATCGAGCTCGCGCGTCTTGACCCCGGGGACCATCCGCTGGCCGACCGCCTCCAGCACCTGATGGACGATCCGGTTCGCCCGGTCCATCAGTCCGATCTCACCCGGCGTCTTGAGCACGACGGCCATTCAATCCGCCCTGTGGCCGATCTCGAACAAGCCAAAGATTTCGGACGTCACGTCCTCGACCGGGCGGTTCCCGTCGATCTCGCGCAGCAAGCCGCGCTCCCTATAATAACCGATCAGGGGCGCGGTTTTTTCCCGATACACTCGCAAACGCTCCCGGATCACGCTTTCCTGGTCGTCCGCCCTCCCGCGCAGCAGCGCCCGGCGGACCAGCTCGTCCTCCGGCACGTCCACCAGCAGCACGGCGTCGAGCTCCTGGGTGGCGTCGCGGAGGATCCCCGCCAGAGTCTCGGCCTGGGGGAGGGTCCGCGGATAGCCGTCGAGCAGGAAGCCGCGGCCGGCGTCCGCCTTGGCGAGCCGGTCGCGGACGACGTCCGCCATCAGCGCGTCGTCCACCAAGGCACCGGAAGCCATGATGCCCTGCACTTTATTCCCCAGCCCGGACCCCTCGGCCACCGCCTCGCGCAGCATGTCGCCGGTCGAGATGGCGGGAATGCCCAGGTGTTGCGAGAGCAGAATGCCCTGCGTTCCCTTGCCGGCGCCGGGGGGGCCCAAAAGGACCACCCGGGCACCGCGTTGACTAGCCGCGTCGGCCACGGATGCGGCCCCTCTTCATGAACCCGTCGTAGTTGCGCATCACGAGCTGGCTCTCGACCTGCTGGATCGTGTCCATCGCGACGCCCACCACGATCAGCAGCGAGGTGCCGCCGAAGTAGAAGCGGATCCCCAGGCCCTCTGTGAACCAGTTTGGGAAGTAGCCCGCGATCGCGGGGCCGAGCAGCGGGATGCCCGCGACGTGGAAGCCGGTGAGCAGAAACTCCGGCAGCACGGTGACCGCCGAGAGGTAGAGCGCGCCCACCAGGTTCAGCCGGGTCAGGATGCGGTCGATGTACTCGGCCGTCCGCTTGCCGGGCCGGATGCCGGGGATGAACCCGCCGTACTTCCGCATGTTGTCGGCGAGGTCGGCCGGGTTGAAGATGATCGACACGTAGAAGTAGGAGAAGAAGATGATCGCCAGGACCTGGAGCAGGTAGTAGATCGGCTGCCCGTAGGACATGTAGTTCGCGACCTTCTGCACCCCTTCGTTCTGGATCATGTTCGCGATCACCGTCGGCACCGTCACCACGGAGCTGGCGAAGATCACCGGGATGACGCCGCCGGTGTTCACCCGCAGCGGCAGATAGGTGCTCTGCCCGCCGTAGACCTTGCGGCCGACGACGCGCTTGGCGTACTGCACCGGGATGCGTCGCTGCGCTCGCTCCATGTAGACGATGAAGGCGACCACCAGCACCATGAAGACCAGCAGCGGGATCAGGATGATCGCCGACAGGTTCCCCTTCTGCACCAGGTCGATCGTCGTGAACACGGCCGGAACCAGGCCCACCACGATGCCCGCGAAGATGATCAGCGAGATGCCGTTGCCGATCCCTCGTTCGCTGATCTGCTCGCCCAGCCACATGATGAACGCAGTGCCGGTGGTCAGGGTGAGCACCGTCAGCATCCGGAAGCTCCAGCCGGGGTTAGGCACCAATGGCGCGCCTCCCGGAGCGGACATCTTCTCCAGCCAGATGGCGATGCCGGTGCCCTGGATGATCGAGATCAGCACCGTGCCGTAGCGGGTCCACTGGGTGATCTTGCGCCGGCCGAGCTCGCCCTCCTTGGAGAGCTTCTCGAGGTAGGGCCAGACCACCGTCAGGAGCTGCAGGATGATCGACGCGGTGATGTAGGGCATGATGCCCAGCGCGAACACCGCGATCTTCTGCAGGCTGCCGCCGGTGAAGGTGTTGACGAACCCGAGCAGACCCCCCGCCTGCGAGTTCATGAACTCGAGCAGTGCGTTCGGATCGACGCCCGGGCTCGGGATGTGGCACCCGATCCGGTAGACGCCGAGCAGGCCGAACGTGAACAGGACCCGCTTGCGCAGGTCCGGGATCGCGAAGATATTGCGGAAACTCTCGATCACGCCTGGAGCTCCTCACAGCGACCGCCCGCGGCCTCGATCTTCTCGCGGGCCGATTTACTGAACTTGTCGGCGACGACGTGGAGCGGCTTGCCGATCTCGCCGTCTCCGAGGACCTTCACCTTGCGGCCGCGACGGACCAGGCCCGCCTCGCGCAGCGAATCGGGGGTGACGTCCCCCTCCATCTCGGCGAGCTGCGACAGGTTCACCACCGCGTACTCGCTCCGCCAGATGTTGGTGAAACCGCGCTTCGGGACCCGGCGGACGAGCGGCATCTGGCCGCCCTCGAAGCCGGGCCGGCTGCTGTAACCGGTGCGGGACTTCTGGCCCTTCTCGCCGCGGCCGGCGGTCTTGCCGAGCCCCGAGCCGGGACCGCGCCCCACCCGCTTCTTGGAGTGCTTGCTCCCCTTGGCCGGGGACAGATCGTGCAGCTTCATTCTTCAACCTCCAGCAGATACCCGATCTTCCGGATCATGCCCCGCACCGCCGGGGTGTCGGGACGTTCGACCTGATGGCGGATCCGCCGCAGACCGAGGCTCTTGAGCACCTCGCGGTGCCCCTTCTTGGTGCCGATGCCGCTCTTGACCTGGCGGATCTTGATCGTCTTGCCTTCTTCGTTCGCCATCTCGATCTCCAATTCGGCCTGTTACGCGCCGGCCTCGACCGGCGGCGGCGCTGCTGCGGGTGCGGGCGCGGCGGCCACGGGGGGCGCCGCGGGCGCCGGCTTCGGCGCGGGTGCCGCGACGACCCGGTCGGAGAGGCCGCGCATCGCCATCACGTCCGCCTCGCTCCGCAGCGACAGCAGGGCGGCGAAAGTCGCCTTCACCACGTTGTGCGGGTTGGTCGAGCCCAGGGACTTGGTGAGGATGTCCTGGATGCCCGCCGTTTCCACCACCGCGCGGACCGGTCCGCCGGCGATCACGCCGGTGCCCTCGGAGGCCGGCTTCAGCAGCACGCGTCCGGCGCCGAACTCGCCCAGGGTCTCGTGCGGGATCGTGGTCCCCTTGAGCGGCACCTGGACCATGTTCCGCTTGGCGATCTCGATTCCCTTACGGATCGCCACCGGAACCTCCTTCGCCTTGCCGGCGCCATAGCCCACGCGGCCATTGCCGTCCCCGATCACCACCAGGGCGGAAAAGGAGAAGTTCTTGCCTCCCTTCACCACCTTGGTCACCCGGTTGATGTGGACGACCTGCTCGAAAAACTCACTCTCGCGCTCGAAGTCCCTGGCCAAGCTCGTCTCCTTCGCGGGGCGCAGCGTGCTGCGCCCCTACAATTCTAAAATTGCAAACCTTTTTCGCGGGCCCCGTCGGCCAGCGCCTGGATGCGGCCGTGGTAGACGTAGCCGCCGCGGTCGAAGACCACCTTGTCCACGCCCTTGTCCTTCGCCCGCTGCGCCACCAGCTCGCCCACCCGCTTCGCCGCGTCTTTGCCGGCGGTCGAGCTGCCGACCGCCTCGCGGATCGCCGGGTCGGAAGAATTGGCCTGCGCCAGCGTCATGCCGCGCTCGTCGTCGATGACCTGCGCATAGATGTAGCGCAGACTTTTGTAGATCGCCAGCCGCGGCCGCTCCGCGCTTCCCTGCACGCGCTTGCGCACCCGCAGATGGGCCTTTTCGCGGCGCGCCCGCTTCGCCTTCATCCGCTTCGTGATATTCATCTCGGTTCCCTTGCCTTACTTGCCGCCGGCCTTGCCGACCTTGCGGCGCAGGATCTCGCCCGTGTACTTGATGCCTTTTCCCTTGTAAGGGTCGGGCTTGCGCAGGCCGCGGATCTCAGCCGCCACCTGTCCCACCTGCTGACGGTCGGCGCCGGTGACGGTCACGCGGTTGGCCTTGGCGTCGATCTCGATCTTGATCCCCGCCGGGATGTCGTACATCACCGGATGGGAGTAGCCGAGGGCGAACTGCACCTGGCTCCCCTTCACCTCGGCGCGGTAGCCGACGCCGACGATGTCGAGCTGCTTGGTGAAGCCGGCCGACACTCCCTGCACGGCGTTGGCGAGCAGCGCCCGCAACAGGCCGTGACGCGAGCGCTCGGGGCCGCTGTCGCCGGGGCGGGCGACCTCGATCGCGCCATCCTTCATCTCGACCGGGAAGCCTTCGAAGATGGATTGCTCCACCCGTCCCTTCGGCCCCTCGGCAACGAACCTACCGTCCCGGAAATCCACTTTGGTCCCCTGGGGAACGGGAATCGGCATTCTTCCAATCCGCGACATAGCGTGTCTCCTACCACACCTGGCAAAGCAGCTCGCCGCCGACGCGGCGATCGCGCGCCTGGGCATCGGTCAGCAGGCCCTGCGACGTCGAGACGATCCCGATGCCGAGGCCGTTGCGCACCGGCTGGATCTCGTCCGACTTGCGGTAGACCCGGCGGCCGGGCTTGCTCACCCGTTCGAGATGAGAGATGGCCGGGATGCCGTCCTGGGTGTAGCGCAGGAAGACCCGCAGCGTCCCCACCGGCGTGCCCTCGATCTCCCGGAAGTTCTTGATGAAGCCCTCCTCCTTGAGGAGCTTCACGACCTCCAGCTTGAGCTTGGAGGCCGGCACGTCCAGACGGTCGTGCTTGGCAACCTGCGCGTTGCGGATCCGGCTCAGCAGATCCGCGATCGGGTCGGTCATGCTCATACCCTGATTCTCCTCACCAGCTCGCCTTGATGACGCCCGGCAGATACCCTTGTAACGCCAGGTCGCGCAGATGGATGCGGCAAAGCCCGAACTGGCGGTAAAAGCCCCGCGGGCGCCCGCAGATCCGGCAACGATTGCGATGCCGCACCTCGAATTTCAGCTTCTTTCTCTCTTTCGCGATCTTCGCAGTGGTCGCCAACGCAAGCCTCCTAACGCGTGAACGGCATGCCGAGCTCGCGCAGCAGATAGAGCGCGCGCTCGTCGTTGCCGGCCGTCGTCACGATCGTGATGTTCATCCCCTTCGGACGGTCGACCCGGTTGTAGTCCACCTCGGGGAAGATCAGGTGGTCCCGGATGCCCAGCGTGTAGTTGCCGCGGCCGTCGAAGCTCTTGGTCGGCACGCCGCGGAAGTCGCGCACCCGCGGCAGCGCCACCGACAGCAGCCGGTCGAGGAACTCCCACATGCGGTCGCCGCGCAACGTCACCCGGGCGCCGATCGGCATCCCCTCGCGCAGCTTGAACGCCGCGATCGACTTCTGGGCCCGGGTCACCGTCGGCTTCTGGCCGGCGAGCGCCCCCAGCTCCTCGACGGCGTCGTCGAGGATCTTGACGTTCTGGATCGCTTCGCCCATGCCCATGTTCAGCGAGATGCGCTCGATGCGCGGCACCGCCATGATGTTTTCGATGCCGAATTCCTTCTTCAGCTTCGGCACGATCTCCTCGGCGTACCGCGTCTTCATGCGCGGCACGTACCCCGCGGGGGTCTCGCGCACCGGTCCGCTGGGCGCCGGGGCGGCCTTCGCCCCCTTGTCCCGCTTCTTATCCTTCACCGTGTCTTTGGCCATAATTCGATTCGCCTCAGCTGAAAGTGGCGCTGCAGGCTTTGCAGACCCGCACGCCCCGTCCGTCGTCGAGCCGCTGGCGGCCGAGACGGGACGGCTTGCCGCACTCCGGGCAGATCACCTTGAGATTCGAGATCTGGATCGGCGCCTCGCGCTCGAGGATGCCCCCCTGGATCCCCTTGTTCGGGTTCGGCCGCGTGTGCCGCTTGATCATGTTGACGCGCTCGACGATGGCCTTGCCGTCGCCGGCGAGGACCCGCAGCACCCGTCCCCGGGCGCCCCGGTCCTTGCCCGTCGTGACGAGCACCTGGTCGTTCTTTTTCACGTTCGTCTTCATTTTCAGATGACCTCCGGCGCCAGGGAGACGATCTTCATGAACCGCCGCTCGCGCAGCTCCCGCGCCACCGGCCCGAAGACGCGCGTGCCGATCGGCTCGTTGTCATCCTTCACCAGCACCGCGGAGTTCTGGTCGAAACGGATGTAGCTGCCGTCCTTGCGCCGCTGCTCCTTGACCGTCCGCACGATGACCGCCTTGACCACCTGCCCCTTCTTCACCGTGCCGTCGGGCGAAGCTTCCTTCACCGAGGCCGTGATGACGTCGCCCAGCCGGCCGTACTGGCCCGCCGAGCCGCCGCGCAGGTGGATGCAGGCGATCTTCTTGGCGCCTGAATTGTCCGCCACGTCGAGAATCGTTCCCATCTGGATCATGGTCTCAACCCCTTACTCGGCCCGCTTGACGATCTCGCGGACCCGCCAGCGCTTCGTCTTGGACAGTGGACGGCTGGAGACGATCTCCACCACGTCCCCGGTCTTGCACTGGTTCTCCTCGTCGTGGGCGTGGAACTTCTTGGTCACTTTGGTCGTCCGGTGGTAGAGCCGGTCGGTGGCCGTGGTCGCCACCGCGACAACGACCGTCTTGTCCATCTTGGTGCTCACCACCCGGCCCGTCTTGACCTGCCGGCGCCCCCGCTCCGCGGCGCCCTGGGGCGCCGTCGCGGTGGCTTCCGTCGCTTCAACCGTATCCGCCATGTCGTCTCCTACTTGCCCTGCCGCTCGTGCAGGATGGTCAGCACCCGGGCCAGGTCCTTGCGCACCTGCCGCACCCGGGCCGGCTTCTCGAGCTGGCCGGTGACCTTCTGCAGGCGCAGGGCGAAAAGCTGCTCCGAGAGATCGCGCTCCCGGTCGCCCAGCTCTTCGATCGTCTGATCACGCAATTGCGAAGCCTTCATTATGATTTCACCTCACCCACTGGCTCACCTCAGCTCGTCGTGCCGCGCGATGAATCGGGTCTTGATCCCGAATTTCTGGGAGGCCAGGCGCATCGCCGCCTCCGCCACCTCGTGCGACACACCTTCCAACTCGAAAAGGATGCGTGCCGGTTTCACCACCGCGACCCACTGCTCCGGTGGGCCCTTGCCCTTGCCCATGCGGGTCTCGAGCGGCTTCTTGGTGATCGGCTTGTCCGGGAAGATCCGGATCCACACCTTGCCGCCGCGCTTGACGTGGCGGGAGATGGCGATACGTCCCGCCTCGATCTGCCGCGCCGTCACCCAGCCGCACTCCAGCGCCTGGAGCGCGAAGTCGCCGAAGGCGATGTAGTCGCCCCCCTTCGCCATCCCCTTGCGCCGGCCGCGCTGCTGCTTTCTGTACTTGACCTTCTTCGGCATCAACATGTTGATCGTCTCCCGGTGCTACGCCGCTGGGCGCCGCCCCTTCTCCTTCAGCAGATCACCCTTGTAGACCCACACCTTGACGCCGATGATCCCGTAGGTCGTATGCGCCTCGCCGACCCCGTAGTCGATGTCGGCCTTGAGGGTGTGGAGCGGCAGCCGCCCTTCCTGATACCACTCGCGGCGCGCGATCTCGGCGCCGCCGAGGCGGCCGGAAACCATGATCTTGACCCCCTTGGCGCCGAAGCGGAAGGCCGATTCCATCGCCTTCTTCATCGCCCGGCGGAAGGAGACGCGGCGCTCGAGCTGGCCGGCGATCGACTCCGACACCAGCTGGGCGTCGAGCTCGGGTCGCTGGATCTCCTGGATGTTGATGTGGACCTCGCGGCCCATCTCCTTCTGCAGATCGTCGCGGAGCTTGTCGACCTCCGCGCCGCGGCGGCCGATGATGATGCCCGGACGCGAGGTGTAGATGGTGACCCGGAGCTTGTCGGCGGCGCGCTCGATGTCGATCTCCGACACCCCGGCGTGGCCGAGGCGGTTCTTCAACCGCCGGCGCAGCCTGAGATCCTGGTGCAGGGTGTCGGCATAGGCGGCGTCCGCGTACCAGCGCGAATGCCAGATCTTGTTGTAGCCGAGCCGAAACCCGTACGGGTGCGTTTTCTGACCCACAGTTCGTCTCCTACTTCCGCTTGCCGTCACCCTTGCGGGTATCGAGCTTGATGGTGATGTGGCTGTAGCGCTTCAGGACCCGGAACGCCCGGCCCATCGGCGCGGGACGCACCCGCTTCTGCATCGGGCCGCCGTCGACGAAGACCTCCTTGACGAACAGGCGGTCGACGTCCACGTGGTCTTCCCGGTTCTCGGCGTTGGCGATGGCCGACTTCAGGCACTTCTGCACGTGCCGGGCCGCCACTTTGTTGGTGACGGTCAGGACGTTCACCGCCTCCTGCACACCTCTACCCCGGATCAGGTCGGCCACCAGCCGCATCTTCTGGGCCGAGCCGGGGGCGTAGCGAAGCCGCGCTCTCACTTCCATCGTTGACTCCTCTTCCGAAGCCCGCCCCTCACCGGGGACGGGCCCCCTTCTCGGCCTTCTTGCCGCTGTGTCCGCGGAAGGTGCGCGTCATCGCGAACTCGCCCAGCTTGTGGCCGACCATGTTCTCGCTGACGTAGACCGGGATGAACTTCGCCCCGTTGTGCACGGCGATCGTGTGGCCGACCATCTCCGGGATCACCGTCGAGCGGCGCGACCAGGTCTTGATCACCCGCTTTTCGCCCCGGTCGTTCATCGCCAACACCTTGTCGGCGAGATGACCGTCGATGAAGTAGCCCTTCTTCAGTGAACGCGCCATGGTTTCCCCTTACTTCTTGTTCCGGCGGCGGACGATCATCCCATCCGTGCGCTTGTTGTTTCGCGTCTTGTAGCCCTTGGTCGGCAGGCCCCAGGGCGTCGTGGGATGGCGGCCGCCGGAAGTCCGGCCCTCGCCGCCGCCCATCGGATGGTCGACCGGGTTCATGGTGACGCCGCGGTTGTGCGGCTTCCAGCCCAGCCAGCGGTTGCGTCCCGCCTTGCCGATCGAAACGTTCTCGTGCTCGAGGTTCCCCACTTGGCCTACCGTGGCGAAGCACTCGACGCGTACCCGGCGCACCTCGCCCGAAGGGAGCTTGATCTGCGCCCAGTCGCCGTCGCGCGCCATCAGCTGCGCCGCGCCGCCGGCCGAGCGGACCATCTGGCCCCCCTTGCCGATCTTGAGCTCGATGTTGTGGATCACCGTGCCCAGCGGGATCTTGCGCAGCGGCAGCGCGTTGCCGAGGTTGACCTCGACGGCGTCGCCCGACACCACCTGCGCGCCGACCTTCAGCCCTTCCGGCCAGAGGATGTAGCGCTTCTCGCCGTCGGCGTAGTGCAGCAGCGCGATGCGCGCCGAACGGTTGGGATCGTACTCGATCGTCGCGACCTTCGCCGGCACGCCGTGCTTGTCGCGCTTGAAGTCGATGATCCGGTAGTTCTGCTTGTGGCCGCCGCCGCGCCACCAGGAGGTGAGCTGGCCGCTGTTGTTGCGCCCGCCGGTCTTCGTCTTCCCCTCGGTGAGCGACTTCTCCGGCCGCGAGCGGGTGATCTCGTCGTTCGTCAGGTGCGTCTGGAAGCGGCTCGATGCGTTGATCGGCTTTCTCTGTTTGATCGCCATGTGCTTACATCCCCTCGAAGAACTCGATCGGCTTCTCGCCCTCGGCGAGCCGCACGTAGGCCTTCTTCCAATCCGGACGGCGGCCGACGAAACGGCCCTGCCGGCGCACCTTGCCGTGGCAATTGGCGATCCGGACCTCGGCGACGCGGACCTTGAACTGGGTCTCGACCGCGCGCTTGACCTGGATCTTGTTGGCGTCGCGCGCCACTTCGAACGCGACGACGTTGATCTCCTCCCGCATCCCCGTGGACTTCTCGGTGATCAGCGGACGGCGGATGATCTCCTGGACTCTCATTTCGCCAGCACCTCCACCAGACGGTTCAACGCGTCCTCGCTGACCACGAAGAGCGACCGGTCGACCACGTCGTAGACGTTGACCGCCAGCGCGTCCACCGTCTTCAGCGCCTTGACGTTGCGCGACGCCAGCACCAGCGACGCATTGTCCCGGCTGTCGACCAGCAGCGCCTTCTTGCCGGCGGCGCCGAGCTTGCCGAGCCGCGCCAGCAGCCCCTGGGTCTTGTGATTGTCGATCTCGAGCGTGTCGACGACCAGGATCTCCTGATCGGCGAGCTTGCGCGACAGGGCCGACTTCAGCGCGTTCTTCTTCTCGCGCCGCGTCAGGTCCTTGGCGTGGCTGTGCGGCACCGGGCCGTGCACCGTTCCACCCTTGCGCCACTTCGGGTTGCGGACGTCCTTGACGCGGGCGCGTCCGGTCCCCTTCTGGCGCCAGAGCTTGCGCCCCGAGCCCGAGACCTCCGAACGGTTCTTCACTTTGTGCGTGCCGGAGCGGAGCCCCGCCAGATAGGCCTGGACGGCCTCGTGGATCAGATGCTCCTTGTACGGATACCCGAAGATCTCCTCGGGGAGCTCGATCTCGCGCACCTGCTGGTTGTCGAAATTCTTGACCGCGATCTTCATCGATTTGATCCCTTAGCGCGCTGCGCGCTTAGCCCCGCTTGGCCCGGCGGATCGCCACATAGCCCGAGATCGGGCCGGGCACCGAGCCGCGCACATAGATCAGGTTCAGGTCGGCGTCGACCTTGACGATCTGCAGATTCTTGGTCGTCACTTGGTCGCCACCCATCCGGCCGGCCATCCGCATCCCCTTGAACACCCGCGAGGGGTAAGCCGAGGAGCCGATCGAGCCGGGCGCGCGGTGGAACATCGAACCGTGCGAGCCGCGACCGCCGCGGAAGTTGTGGCGCTTCATGACGCCCTGGTAGCCCTTGCCCTTGCTGGTGCCGACGACGTCGACGTAGTCCTTCTCGGCGAACATCGAGGCCTTGACCTCGTCGCCCGCCTTGACCTCCTCGCCGGAGTCGAGGCGGAACTCCTCGACCTTGCGCACCGGCGCCACTCCGGCCTTCTTGAAGTGGCCGCCCATGGGCTGGTTCGGCTTCGCCGGCTTGTCCTCGACCAGGCCGATCTGGACCGCTTCGTAGCCGTCCGATTCCGCCGTCTTGACCTGCACCACCAGGCAGGGGCCCGCCTTGATCACCGTCACCGGGATCGCAGTCCCGTCCTCGACGTAGATCTGCGTCATCCCCACCTTGCGTCCCAGGATTCCTTCCATGACTTGGCTCTCCTTGCAATCCCAGGGTTACTTGCCGAAAGCCTTGATTTCGACGTCGACGCCGGCCGGCAGCTCGAGCTTCATCAACGCGTCGACCGTCTGGCTGGTCGGCTCGAAGATGTCGAGCAGCCGCTTGTGCGTGCGGATCTCGAACTGCTCCCGCGACTTCTTGTCGACGTGCGGCGAGCGGTTCACGGTGTACCGCGAGATGTGGGTGGGCAGAGGGATCGGCCCCACCACCCGGGCGCCGGTGCGTCGCGCGGTGTCGACGATCTCGTGCGTCGACGTATCCAGGATGCGATAGTCGAACGCTTTCAAACGGATGCGGATCTTTTCGTTGACCATGACCTCTGCCCTTGTCTAATCAGAAAGAAAGCTACTTGACGATTTCGTTACTTAACGATCTCAGTCACCGTACCGGCGCCGACGGTGCGCCCGCCCTCGCGGATGGCGAAGCGAACGCCCTTCTCCATCGCGATCGGCGCGATCAGCTCGACCGTCAGGTTCACGTTGTCGCCCGGCATCACCATCTCCGAGCCTTCCGGCAAGGTCGCGACTCCCGTCACGTCCGTCGTCCGGAAGTAGAACTGCGGGCGGTATCCATTGAAGAACGGCGTGTGACGGCCGCCCTCCTCCTTCGTCAGGATGTACACCTCGCCCTTGAACACCGTGTGCGGCTTG
>DATBAW010000087.1:0-5758 GCA_036271335.1 Thermoanaerobaculia bacterium | reverse complement strand
ATGGCGGCGTCGAGCTGGGCGTCCTTCCCCTCGAAAGTGGCGTGGGGAGTGTCCTCCACCACGACGTCGGGATCGACGCCGTGCCCCTCGATCAGCCAGAGGCCGTCGGGGCCGTAGACGCCGAACTCGGCCGCGGTCGCGATCCCCTTGTCCACCAGGATGTTGCTCGACGAGAGCCAGATCTCGCCTCCCCAGGTGCGATTGCCGAACACCTTGCCGAGCCCGAGCCGCTTCACCCCCTCGGCGAAGGCCTCGCCGTCCGAGGAGGTCCCTTCGTTGACCAGCACCGCCAGGTGGCCGCGGAAGGCGTAGGGCATGTTCGGATAGGGCCCTCCCTCGCGCGGCTGCCACCAGAACCACGCCTTGCGCAGGAGCTTGGCCAGGATCCAGCTCTCGATGTTGCCCCCCCGGTTGTTGCGCACGTCGATGATCAGCCCGGGACGGTCGAAGACCGGATAGAAGTCGCGCGCCCAGCTCGTGTAGTCCTCGCCGCTCATGGCCCGCAGATGGACGTAGCCGATCTCCGCTTTCCCCTTCTCCTCGACGGCGAGACGCCGCGAAACCTCCCAGTCGCTGTAGCGCAGCTCCATCGCGTCCTTCGGCGACACCGCCACCGCCACGACGTCCCGGCTCGCGTGGGTCTTGGCGTCCTTGACCCGCAGGAGCACCTGCTTGTCCGCCTGGTTGCGCAGCAGGACGCCGAGATCGGTAACCGGCAGGGTGGGCACGCCGTTGATCGACTCGATGACGTCCCCTTCCTCGACCTCCACCCCCGGCGCGCGCAGCGGTCCGGCGGCGGAGGGGAGGTCGGGGTCGGTGCGGTAGAGGTGATCGACCTTCCACCCTCCCGCCGATTCGTCGCGCACCAGCGTGGCGCCGAGGGAGGCGACCTCGATCGTCTCGTCGCCCTTGCGGTAGTCGCCGCCGCGGACGAAGGTGTGGAGCGCCGACAGCTCGCTCACCATCTGCCCCAGCAGGTCGTCGAGCTCGGCCCGGCTGGTCACCCGCAGGCTCAAGGGGCGGTACTTCTCGAGCATCGCCGGCCAGTCGACGCCGTGCATCTTCGGGTCGTAGAAATAGTCGCGCTCCAGGCGCCAGGCCTCGCGGAACATCTGCTGCCACTGCTCGCGGGGCGAAAAAGCGAAGGTCCACCCCGAAAGGTCGACCCTGGCCTTGGCCAGCTCCTTGTCCGACAGCAGGTCGTCGCCCGCCACCGCATCCGCGGCATCGAAGACGTAGACGTCGTCCCCCTTGTGCAGCATTAGCTTCTTGCCGTCGGCCGAGAGACCGTAGTCCTCGACGTCGGCGAGAAGAGGCTTGGGATCAGTCTTCTCGGGATCGAAGGGGACGGACTCCAGCGTCATCGTTTCGTTGTCGACTTCCGGCTGGGTGGCGAGCCAGAACAGGCGGTCCTCGTTCGCCTTCAGCGACTCGTAGTTGCCGGGCGGCACGGGGACCTCGTAGAGCCGGGAGGCGAGACCGTCGAGATCGATCGTCACCTTCGGCGGCGCCTTCGACTTGTCCGCGTCGTCGTCCTTGTCTTTATCCTTGTCCTTCTCTTTCTCCTTGGCCTTGCCCTTCTCCTTGTCGCTCTTCGCCTGGGCCTCGTCCGTCTCGTCGTCCTCCTTGGCGTCCTTGGGCTTGGCGGGATGGAGCTCGTCGGGCAGCTGGAACGGGGACCGGGTGCCTTTTTTCAGCGCGACGCCGAAGATCCCCGTGGTCGCCGTCAGGTAGGGGTCGGGCTGCCGCGCTCCCCAGGGGGAATGGACGAGCGTACGCAGGCTGCGGTCGGAGAGGAAGTAGATCCATTTGCCGTCGCGGCTCCAGGCCGGGCTCGTGCTGTTGAAGCGGTCGCTGGTCAGCGCCACCGTCCTGGCCGTGGCGACGTTGTAGAGATAGATCCGGTTGAACGAGTTGTCGCCGGCCACCGACCAGGCGAGCCAGCGGCTGTCCGGTGACCAGGCGAGGTCCTGGAAGCCGCCGTAGGGGGAGGTCGAGGTGGCGATGCGCGTCTGCTTCCGGCTCTTGAGGTCAAGCACCCAGAGTTGGAGGGCCTTGTCGTGATGGGCGATCCAGCGGCCGTCCGGCGAGGCCTCTCCTTCCCAGCGGATCACCTTGCCGTCGGAGGTGAGCGGCTCGCCCTTGCCCACGCCGTTGGCGGGGAACTTCCAGAATTCGACCTCGCCGGTCTCGTCCGACAGCGCGAAGACGTTCTTGCCGTCCGCCGTGAAGCGCGCCTCGCGGTAGCGCACGCCCGGCTTGCGGGTGACCTCGACGATCCGTCCCGGCTTCACCGGCGTCACGAACACCTGGCCCCGGGCGGTCAGCACCAGGCGATCGCCGGTGGGCGAGAGCTGGACCGCGGTCAGGAAGTCGCCCGGCTTCTTCACCCAGGTCTCGCGGAGCTGATCGAAATCGGAGATCAGACGCACCGGCAGCGGCGCGTCCTGGTTCGCCGCGATGTCGAAGATCCGCAGATCGGCGCCGAGCTGGTAGACGATCCGGCCGTCCGAGAGGTCGGGCGCGGTCACGTCCCACCCCTGGTGTGAGGTGAGCTGGCGCAGGTCCTTGCCCTCCGCGTCCATCGACCAGAGATTCATCGTGCCGTCGCGGTCGGAGACGAAGTAGAGGCGCCCCTGCCAGAGCATCGGCGCCTTGCTGGTGCCCGCGAAGTCGGAGGTGAGCGGCACGGCCTCGGCGTCGCCATCCTTGAACCGCCAGAGGTTCTGGACGGCGCCCCCCTTGTAGCGCTTGGTGTGGCTCCCCTGAAAGGCGAAGCGGGTGAAGAAGAGGGTCTTGCCGTCGGGGGTGTAGACGCCGTCGCTCGCCTGCGCCAGGGGGATCAGCGTGCGCCGGCCGGTCGCCGGATCGAGCCGCGCCAGCTCGGTGCCCGGCAGACGCGTGTCGTGTCCGGTGGCGTAGAGGATCTCGCCCGCCGGCGTCCAGCCGACCACGATGGCGCCGCTCCGGCTCTCCCCCTCGAACGTCCGGCGCACCGGCAGCCCGCCGTCGATCGGCATCGTATAGACCTCGGTCGGCCCCTCGTAAGCCGCCGAAAAGGCAATCGTGCGGCCGTCCGGCGAGATCGCCGGGTGCGACTCCTCCGCCGGATGGGTGGTCAGCCGCGTGGCCACTCCCCCCTTGCGGTCGACCCGCCAGAGGTCCCCCTCGGCGGCGAAGACGACGGTGTCGCCGTGGATGGCGGGAAAGCGGTAATAGCCGAGCGTCTCCTCGGCGCGCAGGACGCCGGGGAGCAGCAGGAAAGCGAGAACCAGAATTCGTCGTGTCACTGGAAGACCTCCGGGCGGGGATGGTAGCAAAAGGAGAGGGAACAGGGACGAGCATGGATGGAAAGCAGCGAACGCCGTGCCGTTCCCTGTATGTCCGTGAGAGTCCGTGTCCGTCCGTGCTCGTCCAACTTGTACTACAGTGTCGCCGCCCTCTCCGGGCCATTCAGCAGGAGGCTCCCGATGGCGGCTGACGCGGCGCTGCTCACCACGGTCCCATTCTTCCAGTATCTCGACGCCGACGAGCGCGAGGTCCTCGCGCAGCAGCTCGACGAGGTGCGAATCCCCGCCGGCGAGCTGGTCTTCCAGGTCAACGACCCGGGCGGCACGATGTTCGTCATCCGCTCGGGGTGCGTGGAGGTCTTCTTCAAGGACGACACCGGCGAGCGGGTGGTGCTCGAACGGCAGGGGCCGGGCGAGGTGTTCGGCGAGGTCTCCTTCCTCGACGGCGGCTCGCGCACCGCCTCGGTCCTGGTGGTCGAGGACCTCGAGGCGCTGGCCGTCGACCGCGAGGACCTCAGCCATCTCTTCAGCGTCCACCCCGCCGCCGGCCTCGACATCATCGCGGCGATGGGCAAGCGGCTGCGCCGCACCGTCGAGCTCCTGCGGCACACCACGACGCGCAACGTCAACGCCGAGGCCGAGGACCGCCGGACCGCCGTCGAACGGGCGGCCGACTGGATCGCCGAGTTCTCCGGCAGCATCCCCTTCCTGATGATGCACGTCGTCTTCTTCGCGGTCTGGATCCTGCTCAACACGAATTGGCTGCCGGGCTGGACGCCGCCCAACTTCGATCCCTTCCCTTTCGGCCTGCTCACCCTGGTGGTGTCGCTCGAGGCGATCTTCCTCTCGGTGTTCGTGCTGCTCAGCCAGAACCGGCAGGTGGCGAAGGACCACATCCGGGGGGATATCGAGTACGACGTCAACCTCAAGGCCGAGCTCGAGATCGCTCAGCTGCACGAGAAGCTGGATCACCTGCACTCCGAAGCCCTGAAGCGGCTCGACGACCTGCACCGCCATATCGCCCGGACGCACCCGCTCCCCTCGCCCGGCACCCCAACGCCGGCGGCTCCTGCTCCGTAGACTCCTCAGAAGCTTCCGATCGACCTTCCGCGCGCCGCCTGACGGAAACCGGGTCCAGGCCGCGCATCGTCCAGGTGTGAGGTAGGCATTTGAGCGCTTCGAGGAGCAACCATGGCGATTCACGATCCCGTCGACCCCTCCCGCTTCTCTCCGGAGCCGTCCGCCGGCAGGCGCTGGCTGGTGGTCTCCTTCCACGACCTCGCTCCGCACACCCAGCGCCCCTGCCAGGAGCTGCTGCTCCAGCTCGCGGAGCTCGGCGTGCCGCGAGCCTCACTGCTCGTGGTGCCCCCCGGACCCGGCGTCGAGACGATCCTCGACCGCCCCTTCTTCCTGCGCTGGCTCCGGTCGCTGGCGCTCGAAGGGCATGAGATCCGGGTGCGCGAAGGCGGCGAGATCCTGGCGGCGGCCGGGGTGCCGGTCCTCGGTCCGGAGCCGCGGCTGGCGGCGCCGACGGTGGTCTTCAGCACCCGCAGCGCCCTGCACCGCGCCGTCTCGCCGCTGCTCGCGCGCGTCCGCTTCGCCGCCGCACGGCGGCAGCCCATCCTGCGGCTCGCCGTCCATCCCGACGACCTCTACGAAGGGCGGGTGCGGCACGCTCTCGTCGCCGTCGTTCAGCGGGCCCTGGCGGACCGCGCACCGGCGACCTACGGCGAGCTGGCGCTGGCCGCCGGGCCGTCACAGATTTGACAGCGGTATGTCACACACCTGGAGGGGGCGAGCGGGTAAGATGCGTCCTCGAAGGGGAAAGCTATGGAACGCAGATTGGATCAGGATCTCGACCGGGTACGCCAGGCTCTGCTCAAGATGGGCGGCATGGTGGAAGGCATGGTCGCCAAAGCGACGCAGTCGCTGCTCGACCGCAACAACCAGCTCTGCACCGAGGTGATCGAGGAGGACAACCAGGTCGACCATCTCGAGATCGAGATCGACGAGGCCTGCCATCTGATCCTCGGCACCAAGCAGCCGACGGCGGTCGACCTCCGCTTCCTGGTCGCGGTGATGAAGATCAACAGCGACCTCGAACGGATCGGCGACTCCGCCGTCAACATCGCCCAGTCGGTCGAGCAGCTCAACGAGCAGCCGCCGCTGAAGCCTTACATCGACCTCCCGCACCTCTCCCAGCTCGTGCAGGACATGGTGCGCCGGAGCCTCGACGCCTTCGTGCGCCGGGACGCCGCGCTGGCCGCCGACGTCTGCCAGTCCGACGACGCGGTGGACGGTCTCTACAAGCAGATCTTCCGCGAGCTGCTGACCTACATGATCGAAGACCCGAAGACGGTCAGCCGCGCCCTCCACCTGCTGCTGGTCTCGCGCAACATGGAGCGCATCGCCGACCACGCCACCAACATCGCCGAGGACGTCATCTACTACGTGGAAGGGCGCGACAT
>DATBAW010000086.1:0-6369 GCA_036271335.1 Thermoanaerobaculia bacterium | reverse complement strand
TACTTCGAGCTCGACCGGCCGAGCCCCTACATGCTGCTGGTGGCCGACGTGGTCGAGAGCCGGCGGGTGCCGAAGCGGGGGGACGAGCGCGACCTGCCGCTGACCGAGTGGGTGAACCGCCCGCGCTCGGACGTCCCCGCGATCACCCACGTCGACTACTCGGCGCGCATCCAGACCGTGGGCGAGGAGAGCCCGCGCTACCACGCCATCCTCACCGAGTTCGAGAAGCTCACCGGCTACGGGGTGATCGTCAACACCAGCTTCAACGTCCGCGGCGAGCCGATCGTCTGCACCCCGGAGGACGCCTACCGCTGCTTCATGCGCACCGAGATGGACTATCTGGTGCTCGGCCCCTTCCTGCTCGACAAGCGTAAGCAGCCCAAGGTCGACGAGAAGGGGGACTGGCGGCAGGAATTCCAGCTAGACTAGGGAAGGTTAGGAAAACGTCATGCGCAAAGCCCGCTACATCGGCTCCTTCCTCGGCGAGATCGTCCAGTTCGCCAAGCAGAACAAGGTCTACTGGATCGTGCCCCTGGTGCTGATCCTGGGCCTGGTCATCCTGCTGGTCGTCACCAGCCAGGCGACGGCGCCGTTCATCTACACGCTGTTCTAGGGTCCGCGCGAGCCGGCGTGCCACGCCGGGGCGGTCCGCCGCCGGCCGTCGATCCCCCGGAGTCCCTATCTTTGTTGTGCGAATATATCTATGCTTTGCGATAGTACTTTCCTAAAAGGAGGTTTTCATGCAGAAGCGGAAGCTGTTTCAGGTTCTGTTCATGGCCGTCCTATGTACCGCGCTGTTCGTTGCTGCCGCACTCGCCGGCGACCGGGAGGGCCCGAAGGGTGATCCGGCCGTGAAGGTGCTTCACCAAGTCGTCATCCACAACGGGGGACCCGTCGGGCATTGGACCTCGATGAAGAACTTCCAGCACGTCATCCCGTCGCCCTTCGACAAGTTGACCGAGACCTGCTCGGGATCCTGCAATTGCTCGGTCTGCTCCTGCAGCGGTAGCTACTCGTGCTGCTCATCCGGCTGCGGCGCGTGCTTTAACGTCGCCTGCTCAAGTTGAGCGCCGCCGGTTCGAGAGCTCAGGAGGGCGGGGATAGGTCGTCCTCGTCCTTTTTCGTCTGGGTCCATCTTCCCCGCGCCCCCCGCACTTGCCGTCCCCGGGGGGTTGGGACACAATAGCCCCACGATGCGTCGTTTCAAGCCCGTTCATGGCCTGGTGATCGTCCTGCTCGTTCTGGGCGTGGCCTGGGGGGCCGAGGTGGCGCTGGAGGCCCGGCTCAACGCGTCGGGGTTCCAGCGGGTGAATCCCGTCCAGGGCCAGGTGCGGATCGACCTGGCGGATTTCAAGCCGCAGGAGGTGCGCTTCTTCCGGTTCCTGAACTCCGGCAACCAGGAGGTGCGCTTCTTCGTCGGCCGCGACAAGACCGGCGCCGTGCAGGTCGCCTTCGACGGCGACGAGACCTGCGCCAAGTACAAGCGCGGCTTCCATCAGGAGCAGAAGGAGTGGATGGTCTGCAACAAGTGCGGCAAGGCCTTCCACCTCGCCGACGTGAACTCCGGCGGCGAAGGGTGTTCTCCCGTGCCGGTCCGGCACCAGCTCGCCGGTTCGCAGCTGGTCCTCGCCGAGTCCGATATCCTCCAAGGGTGGCGGCTGTTCCGCTGACAGCTTCTGCCCCCGGAGACAACTGACGTGAAATCAGAGCTTTGACGGCCAGCCCCGCGATGTTGTATCTTCGCCCCGTCCGGAAAGGTTAGCTAATGTGCGCAGACTTCGTTCTCTACGAAGAGGAGTTCAAGCACCTTGAAGAGGCCCTGCGCCGTCTGCGCCAGGAGGCCAATGCCAAGGCCGTCTTCCTGATCGACAAGAACGGCCAGCAGATCGCCTCGGCGGGAGAGGTCGAGCAGTTCGACACCACCTCGCTCGCCTCGCTGACGGCCGGCAACGTGGCCGCCACGGATGGTCTGGCGAAGTTGATCGGGGAGCGGGAGTTCTCGGTGCTGTTCCATGAGGGCCAGCAGGACCACATCCACATCTCCATCGTCGCCAAGCGCGCCATCCTGGTGGTCATCTTCGACGACCGTTCCTCTCTCGGTCTGGTGCGCCTGCGGGTCAAGCGGGCGAGCGTGGACCTCGAGAAGATCTTCGAGGTGATGCTGCAGAAGGGCGAAAAAGGCGCGCAGGGGATGACCCACGCGAGCCCCTTTTCGGAGATCACCGACGACGACATCGACGCGCTCTTCGGCGAATAGCCGCGGAGAGCGGAGCCGGCTGGCGGTCCGGCGGCCGGAGCGCGGCTCCGAGCGTCCTCCGCGGAGCGCCCCGATCACGCAAAGGCACCGACGACGATGACTTTCATTAACTACGCCAGCAAAGAGATCAACTGCAAGATCGTCTACTACGGCCCCGGCCTGTGTGGGAAGACGACCAACCTGCAGTACATCTACAACAAGACCGCCCCGGAATCGAAGGGCAAGATGATCTCCCTGGCCACCGAGGCCGACCGCACGCTCTTCTTCGACTTCCTGCCGCTCGACCTCGGCAGCATCCGCGGTTTCACCACCCGCTTCCATCTCTACACCGTCCCCGGCCAGGTGTTCTACGACGCCAGCCGCAAGCTGATTCTCAAGGGGGTCGACGGCGTCGTCTTCGTCGCCGACAGCCAGGATCAGCGGATGGAGGCCAACATCGAGTCGATCCGCAACCTGGAACAAAATTTGAAGGAGCATGGGTTCGACCTCGCGTCGGTCCCCTACGCCTTGCAGTTCAACAAGCGGGACCTGCCGAGCGTCGTCGCGGTGGACGAGATGTACCGCACGCTGAACTACAAGCGCGAGCCCACCTTCGAAGCGGTCGCCACCACGGGGGTTGGTGTGTTCGACACCCTGAAGTCGGTCGCGAAGCAGATCCTGATCGAGCTGAAGAAGCGCTAAGCGAAAGGGAGCCATGGCCAAGGCCGCCAAGCCCAAGTCTCCAGCATCCGAGTCCAAGCCCGAAGAGCCGGCGACCGCCACTCAGCAGCCGGCCGCGGCCGCGAAGAGCGCCCGGCCCCTGCCGGCCGCCGTCGACGATCCCGCGCTCGACGCCCTGACCCAGGGGCTCGCCGCGCTCCAGGCGAAGGACTGGACGCAGGCGGTCGAGCGCTTCGAGGCCGCGGTCGAGCTCAGCGACCGGAACGAGGTGCGCGACCGCGCCAAGCAGTTCCTGGCCATCAGCCGCCAGCGGGCGGGCGGCGAGGCGAAGGGCGCCGAATCCGACCCGTACCTCCTGGCGCTCTACGAGAAGAACCGGGGCAATCTCGAAGCGGCCCTGGAGATCAGCCGCAAAGAGGGGCGGGATCAGAAGGACGAGCGCTTCGCCTATCTGACGGCGTCCATCCACGCGGTCGAGGAGCGGCTGGACGAGGCGGCGCAGGGGCTCGCCCGGGCGGTCGAGCTGAACCCCAAGAACCGCATTCACGCCTTCCACGATCCCGATTTCGCCGAGCTCCGCAAGAACCGCGACTTCCGTCCCCTCTTTGGCCTCTCCTGACGCCGTTCGCGCTCCGGGCCGGACGCTGGTGGCGATCGGCGGCGGCACCGGCCTGTCCGTTCTCCTGCGCGGCCTGAAGGCTCACGTCGGGACGGCGCGGCTGCGCCAGCTCATCGGCGTGGTCACCGTCACCGACGACGGCGGCTCCTCGGGGCGGCTCCGCCGCGAGCTCGGCGTGCCGCCTCCGGGGGACATCCGCAACTGCATCGCCGCCCTCGCCGACGACGAGGACCTGCTGACCCGGCTCTTCCAGTACCGCTTTCCGAACGGCGGCGGGCTGCTCGGCCACTCCTTCGGCAACCTGTTCCTGACCGCGCTCACCGGCATCACCGGCGACTTCCACCAGGCGATCCTCACCGCCGAATCGCTGCTCTCGGTGCGCGGCAAGATCTTCCCGGCCACGCTCACCGACGTGCGTCTGCGCGCCCGCGGCATCTCGGGAAAGGTCTACGAGGGGGAATCGGCGATCGGCCTGTCGGGCGAGGAGCTGACGGCGGTCGAGCTCGATCCCGGCGCGCCGCCGGCGTTCCCGCAGGCGGTGGCGGCCCTGGGCGAAGCGGACCTGATCCTGCTCGGCCCCGGCTCGCTCTACACCTCGATCCTCCCCAACCTGCTGATCCCCGGCATCCGCCAAGCGCTCGCCAAGTCGCGCGCGCGGGTGGTGCTGCTGCTCAACCTGATGACCCAGCCGGGCGAGACGGATCGTATGATGGGGATCGATCATCTGAACGCCCTCGCGCGGCACGCGGGCGGCGGGATCATCGACGCCGTCCTCGTCAACGCCACGGAGATCCCCGCGTCGCTGATCGCCCACTACGCCGACACCGGCTCGGAGCCAGTCGCCGTCGACCGCGGCGCCCTGGAGGCGTTGGGCGTCGAGGTCCACGCGGCCGACCTGCTGGCGGCGGACGGCGATCTGATCCGGCATGATTCCGGGAAGCTGGCGGCGGCGGTGCTGGCGCTGGCGGAGACGTCGGCGGTAGCGTAGGGGCGGCCCTATGTGGCCGCCCTGCAACGATGCGGGAGGAAACAGGGCGGCCACATAGGGCGGCCCTACAATCGTCCCGAAGCGAACGGATCAGGAGATTCCTTTCATGCCCACCCCCCGCCCCCGCGTCGCCGTCATCCTCGCCGCCGGCAAAGGGACACGGATGAAGTCCGCGCTGCCCAAGGTGCTCCATCGCGCCGCCGGCCGGCCTCTCCTCCAGTGGGTGGTGGACGCGGCGCGGGCCGCCGGCTGCGCGCGGATCCTGATCGTGGTCGGCCACGGCGCGGAGCGGGTACGCGAGGAGATCGCGGGCGACGATCTCGTCTGGGTCCTCCAGGCCGAGCAGCGGGGGACCGGCCATGCGCTCGCCCAGACCGAGCCCGAGATCCAGGGTGAGGCGACGGTCCTCGTGCTCTCCGGCGACGTCCCCCTCCTTCAGCCGTCCACTCTCGACGCACTCGCCGCGGCGGCCGACGCCGGCTGGGGAGCGATGACCGTCGCCGAGCTGGTCGATCCCGGCATGCTCGGACGGGTGATCGTCGATCCCGCGGGCGCTTTCCAGGCGATCGTCGAGTTCAAGGATGCGACGCCGGAGCAGCGGGCCGTCCGGCTGATCAACGCCGGCATCTACGCCTTCCCCGCTCCGGACGTCTTCGGCTACCTGCGGAACCTGACCACCGACAACGCGCAGGGGGAGCTCTATCTGACCGACGCCGTGACCCACGCCGCGGCCGACGGTCACGCGGTGCGTCTGATCTCTCTGCCCGATCCGGACGAGGCGCTGGGGGTCAACGACCGCACCGAGCTCGCCCGCGTTCACCGGCTGCTGATCGGCCGCCACCAGCTGGCGCTGATGAAGGCGGGGGTGACGATCCTGGAGCCCGAGCGGACGGCGATCGAGCCGGGCGTGCGGATCGGCGAGGACACCATCATCCATCCCGGCGTGTCGCTGCTGGGCGAGACCGCGATCGGCCGCGACTGCGTGATCCACCAGGGCGCCTGGCTGCGCGACTCGACCGTGGCGGACGGAACAACCGTCGAGCCCTACAGTGTTCTCGACGGTGCGGAGGTCGGCGAGGGGTGCCGCGTGGGACCCTTCGCGCGGCTCCGTCCGGCCGCCCGTCTGCGGAAGGGAGCGCGGGTGGGCAACTTCGTCGAGGTGAAGAATTCCGTGCTCGGCGAAGGCGCCAAGGCCAACCATCTCGCCTACGTGGGAGACGCCACGGTGGGGGACGGAGCCAACCTCGGCGCCGGCGTCGTGACCTGCAACTACGATGGCGCGCGCAAGCATCCGACCGAGATCGGCGCCGGCGCCTTCATCGGCAGCGACACCATGCTGGTGGCGCCCGTCAAGGTCGGAGCCGGCGCCACGACGGCGGCCGGATCGATCATCACCAAGAACGTTCCCGCCGGGGCGCTCGCGGTGGGCCGGGTGCGGCAGAAGAACCTCGAAGGATGGGCCGGCGGGCTGCGGCGCAAGCGCGAGAAAGAGAGCGAATAGAGACCATGTGCGGAATCGTCGGATACGTTGGGCAGCGCGACGTCGTTCCCCTGCTGATGGACGGCCTGCGGCGGCTGGAATACCGCGGCTACGACTCGGCGGGCGTGGTGGCGGTGCGGGACGGCGAGTTTCAGACCGTCAAGGCCGAGGGGAAGCTCGACCGCCTGAAGGAGAAGCTCGAGAAGCAGCCGCTCGCCGGCTGTTACGGCCTCGGCCACACCCGCTGGGCCACCCACGGGCCGCCGAGCGAGCGCAACGCCCACCCGATGGTCGATTCGCGCGGCCGGCTGGCGCTGATCCACAACGGCATCATCGAGAACTTCCTGCCGCTCAAGAAGCGGCTG